>JBAIWX010000269.1:0-18690 GCA_037916975.1 Gemmatimonadales bacterium | reverse complement strand
GGTCGGGGCGGTGGCGGAGGGACTGGGCCGGCCGCGGGAGGCACTCCGGCTCTACGCTCGGCTCGACTCGGTGCCCCTCCAGCCGTTCGCCGTGGACGCCGACCTGGTCCTCGCTTCCCGGGTGGACGCGCGGCGCGGCGCGGTGCAGGCGCAGCTGGGGG
Source organism: Gemmatimonadales bacterium (assembly GCA_037916975.1). Classification (GTDB taxonomy): domain Bacteria; phylum Gemmatimonadota; class Gemmatimonadetes; order Gemmatimonadales; family GWC2-71-9; genus JAGGAG01. Next base: position 18,529 of record JBAIWX010000269.1, on the reverse strand, counting down.
ACACGTCCGGGGCGATGGCCAGCTGGCGGCGCTACCTCACGCGCTGGCGCGATGCCGACCCGGCGCTCCGTGCGGAGCGGGAGGGGGTCGTGCGGGCGCTGGCGGAGCTCGAGCGCGGCGGTCGGGCGCGCTGAGCCGGCGGATCAGCGCGGGATGTCGCCGAAGGTGTCGTGGAAGTCGGCCACGTAGCGCTCGGCCAGCCGCGCCACCTGCGTCACGAGCTCGCGCAGCTCGGGGGGCTCGACGTCCTCGCCGAAGCGGCCGGCGCCGAGCCAGGCCACGTCATGCTGGTCCAGCGAGAACGACGCGAAGTTGCCGAGGTCGTGGTTGACGGCGAGGAGCGTGCGGAGGAAGCCTTCAGCGTGCGACGGGGGCACGGGGAAGAGCCGGAACTTCACGTGCAGGAAGGGGTCGGCGCCGGGGTCGTCGGCGCCGAGGATGGCGACGTAGCCCTCCACCTCGCCGGCGCGGAGCGTCCACGCGTCGGCGCCGCCCTCGAGCGGCTGGCCGCCGAGGCCGAGCTCGCGGAGGAGGGCGGGGATCGCCTGGCGGAGCTCGGCCGGGGTCATGGGCGCCTCAGACGTCCAGGTTGGTGACGTAGCGGGCGTTCTGCTCGATGAAGAGCCGCCGCGGCTCGACCTCGTCGCCCATCAGCTCGTCGAAGAGCTTCGACGCCTCGACGGCGTCCTCCATCGTGACGCGCAGCAGCGTGCGGCGGTCGGGGTCCATCGTGGTCTCCCAGAGCTGGCCGGGGTTCATCTCGCCCAGGCCCTTGTAGCGCTGGATGCCGACGTTGCCCTTCCCCTCGGGGCCCGCGAGGCGCTTCGCGTGCTCGTCGCGCTCCGCCTCGGTGTACGCGTAGTACTCCTCCTTGCCGCGGGCCACGCGGTAGAGGGGCGGCTGCGCGATGTAGACGTACCCCGCCTCGATCAGCTCCTGCATCTGCCGGAAGAAGAAGGTGAGCAGCAGCGTGCGGATGTGCGCGCCGTCCACGTCGGCGTCGGTCATGATGATGACCTTGTGGTAGCGCGCGTCCTCGAGCTTGAAGTCCTCGCGCACGCCGGTGCCGATGGCGGTGATGATCGCGCGGATCTCCTCGTTGCTCAGGATCTTGTCGATCCGGGCCCGCTCCACGTTGAGGATCTTGCCCCGCAGCGGGAGGATCGCCTGGAACTGGCGGTCCCGGCCCTGCTTGGCGGAGCCGCCCGCCGAGTCGCCCTCGACCAGGTAGAGCTCGCTGTGCTCCGGGTCGTCGATGGAGCAGTCGGCGAGCTTGCCCGGGAGCACCGCGTTCTCGAGCCCGGACTTCTTCCGCACCAGGTCGCGCGCCTTGCGCGCCGCCTCGCGCGCCCGCGCCGCGCTCACCGCCTTCTCGATGATCCGGTTCGCGACCCCGGGCGTCTCCTCGAAGTACATGCCGAGGTGCTCGTTCACCACCGCCTTGACGATCCCCTCGACCTCGGAGTTGCCGAGCTTCGTCTTCGTCTGCCCCTCGAACTGCGGCTCCCGCACCTTCACGTGCAGCACGCAGGTGAGGCCCTCGCGGATGTCCTCGCCCGAGAGGGTGAAGTCCTCCTTCTTGAGCGCCCCCTTGGCCTTCGCGACGTCGTTCACCGTCCGGGTGAGCGCCGCGCGGAAGCCGGTCAGGTGCGTCCCGCCCTCGTGCGTGTTGATGTTGTTCACGAAGGTGAAGGTGTTCTCGTTGTAGCCCTCCTCGTACTGGAGGGCGCAGTCCACCTCGACGTCGTCCTTCGTCGTGGTGAAGTGGACCACCTTCGGGTGGATCGCCTTCTTGTTCCGGTTGAGCCACTCGACGAACTGGACGAGGCCGCCCTTGGCGTAGAACGTCTCGGCCTTCGCCGGGTCGCTCCGCTCGTCGGTGAGCGTGATCGTGACGCCCTTGTTGAGGAACGCCAGCTGGCGCATCCGGTCGGCGAGGGTGTTCCAGTTGAACTCGAGGACCTGGAAGATCTCGGGGTCGGGCTTGAAGTGGACCGTCGTGCCCGTCGAGCGCGCCTTGCCGAGGACGGTGAGCTTCTGGGTCGTCTGGCCGCGCACGAACTTCATCTGGTGCCGCTGGCCGTCCCGGTCCACCGTCACCACGAGCCATTCGGAGAGGGCGTTCACCACCGAGACGCCGACGCCGTGGAGGCCGCCCGACACCTTGTAGGTGTTCTTGTCGAACTTGCCGCCGGCGTGGAGCACCGTGAGGGCCAGCTCGACGCCCGGGAGCTTCTCCGTCGGGTGGATGTCCACCGGGATGCCGCGCCCGTTGTCCATCACGGTGATGGAGTTGTCGGCGTGGATCACGATCCCGATCTGGTCGCAGTGGCCGGCCAGCGCCTCGTCGATCGAGTTGTCCACGACCTCGTACACGAGGTGGTGGAGGCCGTTCTCGCCCGTCGAGCCGATGTACATGCCCGGCCGGCGGCGCACCGCCTCGAGCCCCTTGAGGACCTGGATCGCGTCGGCCTTGTACTCGGGCGCCGTCGCCAGCGCGCTCTCGTTCCGTGCCATGTCCCTCTGCCGTTGCTAGGGTCGTGTGCCGGCGTCCGGGCCGCCGGCGATCCACCGGATGCCCCGGATCCGCCCCCGCCGCCCGGCGTTGAGCCGGGCGATGATCTGCGGCGTCATGAGGCTGAGTTCGTTCGCCCACGCCGACGTCGCCACGCACACGCGCAGCACGCCGTCGGCGGTGATCGCCTCGGGCCGCGCCACCTGCGCGATCCGCTCGCCGACGAGCGCCGGCCACTCGGCGATCACGCCGGCCTGCGCCACCCGCTCGGCGAGCCCGCGCTCGGCGAGCCACGCCGCGAGCGCCTCGCCGAGGGGGGCCGGGCCCCGCTTGCCGCCGGGCGCGTCGGTCATGCCGTGGTCCCTTCCCGGGGCCGCACCGCCCCCGCCGTGACCTCCCACACCGGGAGGCCGAGCCCCGCCGGCAGCTCGTCGCGCCGCGGCGCGCTCACGAACAGCTGCGGCGCCCCGCCCGCGCGCAGCCGCGCGGCGAGGCGCTCCTGCCGCGGGCCGTCGAGCTCGGCGAAGACGTCGTCGAGCACCAGGGCCGGGGCCGTCCCCCGCGCCGCCCGCAGCGTCTCGAGCTCGAGCAGCTTGAGCGCGATCGCCGCGCTCCGGAGCTGGCCGGTCGAGCCGAAGGTGCGCAGCGACCGCCCGTCGAGGCCGAGCGCGAGGTCGTCCCGGTGTGGGCCCACGCTCGTCACCCCGCGCTGCCGGTCGGTGTCCCGCGCCTGCTCGAGCCGCTCGGGCCACGCCGCGGCGTCGGCGAGGGCCGTGTCGCCGCGATAGCGGAGCGTCCCGGCCCGCGGCTCGCCCAGGCCCGCCAGCTCCGTCCCGAACCCCGTACCCGCCGCCTCGGCCCACGCGAGCCGCGCCGCGACCAGCGCCGCGCCCGCCTCGGCGAGCGCCGGCTCGCAGGCCCGCGCCACGGCGCCCTGGCCCCGCCGGAGCGCGGCGTTCCGCTGCTCGAGCGCCGCACGATAGCGGAGCAGGGCAGTGAAGTACCCCGGGTCCGCGAGCGAGAGCATGCGGTCGAGCAGCCGGCGTCGCTCGCTCGCCGAGCCGCCGGCGAGCGCGACGTCGCCGGGGAGGAACACCACCGCGAGCCAGCGGCCGAGCACGTCCTGCAGCCGGCGCTCCTCGACCCCGTCGAGCGTCACCCGCTTCTTCCGGCTGCCGGCATCGAACGTCATCGCGAGCTCGTGCGGCGCGTCGGCGCCCGCCACCGCCGCGGCGACGTGGAAGCCCGGCCCGCCCTGCCGGCTCACCTCCCGGTCGGGCGAGCCGCGGAAGGAGCGCATCAGCACCGGGTAGACGACCGCCTCGAGCAGGTTCGTCTTCCCCTGGCCGTTCGCGCCGAGCAGGGCGACGCCCGCCGGCGGGACCTCGAGCGCCGCCTCCGCGAGGTTGCGGAAGGCGCGCACCGTCAGCGTCGCGAGCCGCACCGGCCTAGCGCACGATGATGGTGCGGATCGCCGTGTCGCCGCGATTGCCCAGCACGTCGGTGGCGAAGGCGCGCACCACGATCGTGTCGGACAGGCGGCTGCCGATCAGCAGCGGGATCGCCCATCGCACCGTGTCCTTGACCGGCAGCGGGCTGAACGGCGGGAAGGACTCCCCCGCACCCGTGAGGGCCCAGTACACCGTGTCCACGCCGTCCGCGTCGGCCGAGAGGCCGCTCACCGACACCCCGCCGGCACCGCTGACGATGGTGTCCGCCGAGGGTGCCAGGATCAGCGTGCGCGGGCCCACGCCATCGGGCGGCGCCTCGGTGATCAGGCGCTCCCGGGTGCGGCACCCCACCCCGCCCGCGAGGGCCAGGGCGATCGTGCCCAACCGTCGGCCATGCCGCACCTTGCGCCGTCCTGTCGGGTCCATGAAGCCGGCTGAAAAATAGCCGGGAAGGGGGGGCCGCTGCAGGGCCTCAGCGCCCCTCGAACCGGGGGGCCCGCTTCTCGAGGAAGGCCCGGGTCCCCTCCCGCATGTCGGCGGTGGCCGAGAGCAGCCCGAAGTGGTTCGCCTCGAGGAGGAGGGCGTCGGGGAGGTTCATCTCGAAGCCGGCGTTCACCGCCTCGATCACGAGGCGCACGGCGAGGGGCCCCTGCGCCATGATGGAGCGCGCAAGCGCCTCCGCCTCGGCGAGGAGGCGGTCCGCCGGCACCACCCGGTTCACGAGCCCGATCCGCCAGGCCTCCTGGGCGTCGATCATGGCACCCGTCAGCAGCAGCTCGAGCGCCCGGCCCTTCCCGACGAGGCGGGGGAGGCGCACCGTCCCCCCGTAGCCGGGGCCCAGGCCGAGCTTCACCTCCGGCTGGCCGAACTTCGCCCCCTCGCTCGCGAGCCGGAGGTGGCAGGCCATCGCGAGCTCGCACCCGCCGCCCAGCGCGAAGCCGTTCACCGCCGCGATCACCGGCTTGGGCAGGTCCTCGAACTTCCGGAACACCGCCTGGCCCTCGAGCGCCCGTCCCTTGCCGTCGAACGGGCCCTGCTCCGCGAGCTCCGCGATGTCGGCGCCCGCGACGAACGCCTTGGGGCCCGCCCCGGTGAGGATCACCGCCCGGACCCCGGCGTCGTCGCGGAGCCGGTCGGCGACCGCGCCCAGCTCGCGGATCACCGTCGCGTTGAGGGCGTTGAGCTTGTCGGGCCGGTTGACGGTGACCCGGGCGATGCCGTCGGTCACGTCGAGGAGCAGGGTCTCGTAGGTCATCGGGTCGCGGCGGTCGGGGTGGACGGTGCCCGCCGGGGGCGGGCACGCACGGCGGGAAATCTAGCGGGGCCGACCCCTCCGCCGGGCTGCCGCGCCCCCGTAGATTGTGCCCATGCAGCCACCCCGGCCCATCGCGTGGGAGCCCCCGCGCCTCGTCCTGCTCGACCAGACGCGCCTGCCGCTCGAGGAGCGCTACCTCGAGGTCGCCGACCTCCCGACCCTCGCCGAGGCGATCCGGAGCCTCCGGGTGCGGGGGGCGCCCCTGATCGGCGTCGCCGCCGCCTACGGGCTCGCGCTCGCCGCGCAGGCGCCCGCCGTATCGCGCGAGGCGCTCCTCGCCGAGGTCGAGGCGGCGTGGGCCACGCTCCGCGCCACCCGCCCCACGGCGGTGAACCTCCACTGGGCGCTCGACCGGATGCTCGCCCGCGCGCGCAGCACCCGCGGGGACGCGGCGGCGCTCCGGGCCGCCCTCGAGGCCGAGGCGGTGGCGATCCACGAGGAGGACCGGCGCATGTGCGCGGCGATCGGTGCGGCGGGGCTTCCCCTCGTGCCCGACGGCGCGCTCGTACTGACCCACTGCAATGCGGGGGCGCTCGCGACGGGCGGCATCGGGACGGCGCTCGCGCCGGTGTACGCGGCGCAGGCGGCCGGGCGGCGCGTCGCGGTGCTCGCCGACGAGACCCGCCCCCTCCTGCAGGGGAGCCGGCTCACGGCGTGGGAGCTCCACCGCGCCGGCATCCCGGTCACGCTCCTCGCCGACGGCATGGCGGCGAGCCGGCTCCGCCGCGGCGACGTGACCTGCGTCATCGTCGGCGCCGACCGGATCGCCGCGAACGGCGACACGGCGAACAAGATCGGCACCTACGGCGTGGCGCTCGCCGCGCGCGCGCACGGCGTCCCGTTCTACGTCGCGGCGCCGCGGTCCACGGTGGACCTCTCGATCCCCGACGGGAGCCGGATCCCGATCGAGGAACGCACCGAGGGCGAGGTGACCGCGTGGCAGGGGGTGCGCTCGGCGCCGGAGGGAGTGCCCGCCTGGAACCCCGCCTTCGACGTGACGCCCGCGGCGCTCGTCACCGGCTTCATCACCGACCTGGGGCTCCTCCGCCCGGAGGAGCTGCAGGCGCGCCTGCGCGCCGCCGCCTGACGGTCGCCCGTCCGGAGGGAGCATGACCGCGATCCTCGCCCTCGACGAGGGCACGACCGGGGCCACGGCGCTCCTCGTCCGCGAGGACGGGCAGGTGATCGGGCGCGGCTACCGCGAGTTCACCCAGCACTTCCCGCAGCCCGGGTGGGTGGAGCACGACCCGCGGGAGATCCTGCGCGTCTCGCTCGAGGCGATGCGCGAGGCGATCGCGCAGGGCGGGGAGGTGCCGCGCGCCCTCGGCCTCACCAACCAGCGCGAGACCGTGGTGCTCTGGGACCGCGCCACGCTCGAGCCCGTCGGCCCCGCGATCGTCTGGCAGGACCGGCGGACCACGCCGCGCTGCCGCGAGCTCCGCGAGAAGGGGCTCGAGCCCTTCCTCACCGCGCGCACCGGCCTCGTCGCCGACCCCTACTTCTCCGCCACCAAGCTCGAGTGGCTCCTCCTCGACCCGGCGCGCCGGCGGGCCGCGGAGGCGGGGCGGCTCGCCTTCGGCACCGTGGAGAGCTGGCTCGTCGCCGCGCTCACCGGCGGCCTCCACGTCACCGACCATACCAACGCGTCGCGCACGCTCCTCTACGGCCTCGACGCGCGCGCCTGGGACGACGACCTCCTCGCGCTCTTCTCGGTCCCGCGCGCGCTCCTCCCCGAGATCGTCCCCTCCGCGGGCGTCGTGGGCGAGGTGCGCGCCGACCTCCTCGGCCGGGCGATCCCGATCGCGGGGCTCGCCGGCGACCAGCAGGCGGCCCTCTTCGGGCAGGGCTGCACCGCCCCAGGCCTCGCCAAGAACACCTACGGCACCGGTGCCTTCCTCCTCGTGCACACCGGCGACCGACGCCCCGAGGGCGGCCACGGCCTCCTCGCGACCGCCGCCTGCGGGCCGCGCGGCGAGCCCGCGTATGCCGTCGAGGGGAGCGTGTTCATCGCCGGCGCCGCGGTGCAGTGGCTCCGCGACGGGCTCGGCATCATCGCGAGCGCGGCCGAGACGGAGGCGCTCGCCCGGAGCGTGCCCGATACCGGCGGCGTCACCTTCGTCCCCGCCTTCGTGGGGCTCGGCACGCCGCACTGGGAGCCGGAGGCGCGCGGCACCATCACCGGGCTCACGCGCGGCACCACGCGCGCGCACCTCGTGCGGGCCGCGCTCGAGGCGATGGCCTTCGGCACGGCGGACCTGCTCGACGCCGCGCTCCGCGGCCCGTCGCTCACCGTGCCCGTGCTCCGCGTGGACGGGGGCGCCGCCGCGAACGACTACCTGATGCAGTTCCAGGCCGACGTCCTCGGGGTCCCGGTGGAGCGGCCCGCGATGCTCGAGACGACCGCCCTCGGCGCGGCGGCGCTCGCCGGCATCGCGACCGGCGTCTGGGACTCGGTGGACGAACTGCGGCAGGCGGCGGGCGTCGCGCGGTTCGCCCCCGCCAGTTCCGCCGAGGAGCGCGGCGCCCGGCGCCGGGCGTGGGAGCGGGCCGTCGCCGCGGCGCTCGCGGGGGCGCGCTGGACGCCCTGACCCGCGACGGGGGAAGGCACTAACGACGAGAGGCGGCCGGATGCAGGGATCCGGCCGCCTCTCTCGCGTGCAGGAGCCGATCAGAGCCCCGGGATCGCCGCCCCGTGGCAGGCGGTGCACATCTGCGGGTTCTTCCGGAGGAGCCGCGCCGCGTCGAAGCCCGGGCCGTGCGGGTTGAAGCGCCGCCCGCCGTTCGCCGAGTGGCAGACCAGGCAGTCGCGCTCGGCGTGGCAGCTGGTGCAGCTCTCGAGGTTCTGCCGCGCTGCCGGCCCGTGACTGAAGGCGAAGGTCGGGTTCGCGTCGTGGAAGCTCCCGCGCGTGCCCAGAATCCCCTGCGACTGGAGTCCCGACCGCACGTGGCAGGTCTGGCAGAACTGCGACGTGTTGTGGCAGTCGGCGCACGAGGTCTCGCGGCTGTAGGCGGCCACCGGGTGCCGCGAGAGGAAGTCGGGCGGATGGTAGCCCGCCTGCGCGGCGGCGTTCGGCCGGTGGCAGCTCAGGCACTGCTCCTGGACGTGGCACCCCGCGCAGCTCCGCGACGAGGCGGCGGCGAGGGCGCCGTGCCCGTCCGTGAAGTCCTTGCCGTGCGTCACCGGCCGCTTCCGCTCGACCTTGACCCCCGGGGCCCGGTCGGGAGCGCGCGCCGCGATGAGCCGGACCGCGGCGGGCGGGGCGAGGTGGCAGGTGAGGCAGGTCTCCTGCGTGTGGCAGGTCATGCACTTCTGCCGCAGCTCCCGGTCCTGCGCCTGCCGGCCGTGCGCGCGTTCGAAGCCCGCTGCCTTGTGCGAGGCGGGCTCGGGCAGGTCGGTGTCCACCTTCATCGCCAAGGCGCGCCGGTCGCTGCCCAGCGCCTGGATCACCTTCGACTCCGGCGCGTTGACGTGGCAGTTCGCGCAGTACTCCCGCGCGTGGCAGGTGGCGCACGACGGCGACACGTCGAACGCCTTGCCGCCGATCGTCACCGGGCCGGCGAGCCTGCCGTGCCCCTCGAGCCGGAAGTCGGGCGCGTCGTGCGAGGGCGGCGCCTTCCAGAGGGCGAGCTTCGCCTCGGGAACGTCCTTCGCCTCCCAGAGCGGGTAGTGACAGGTGCCGCAGGCGGTGTCCGCCACCGCGAGGTGGGTGGGCCCGAGCCTGTGGCAGTCGAGGCAGCTCGCCACCACGGCGTGCTTCACGTCCATCCACGTAGCGCCCGGCTCGACGTGACAGGCCTGGCAGGCGAGGGCCGAGTCCCGGCCCGCCTTCTCGATCACCTCGCGCGCGTGACGGTCGTGCGTGAAGCGGAGGTTGGAGGGGGCGGGCCCCGTGCGCGGGGTCCAGCGCACCCGCTCGAGCACCTTGCCCTTCGCCGTCTGCCGCTCGCCGTCGTGGCAGCTCGCGCAATCCTTCGCGGCGGGGAAGACCGCGGCACCGGCGCGCTCCGCACCAAGGTGGCAGGTCTGGCAGGAGGTGAAGAGCTTCGCGTGCTCGCGGTGGTCGAAGCCGTCCTTGAGGCGCGCGGCGGCACCGGCCGCGGCGAGCAGCGCGGCGGCGGCGACGGGCGCGAGGCGGCGGAGGAGTCGCGCGGCGGTCACTTGGTCTGCCCCGTGGCGCTCGGCATGCGCCGGATGGCCCGCGGCAGGCCGAGCCGGTCCGCGCCGTCGGAGGCGAAGACCCAGCTCACCCGCGCGCTCAGGCGCGTCTGGTCCCAGTCGAACGCCGCCGCGTCGGGCCGGCGGCGGTCCTCGCGGAGCTGCACGGCCTGCAGCCCGAGCGAGAGCTGGCGGCCCGCCCGCCACTCCACGTCGCCGCCGAAGGAGCGCACGGCGTTGTCGTCGTAGCGGAACTCGAGCGGGCGGAAGAGCCGCGAGGCGAACGCGCTCAACCGCACGGCCCGCACCGGCTGCCAGCCCACCTGCGCGTCCCAGCCCCACCCCGCGGCGCCGGCGCCGCGGTCGTAGCTGTAGCCGGCGTCGAAGGTCCAGCGCGGGAGCCGGGTCACCGTCACCCCGCCGCTCCAGCGCCACCCATCGCCCACGGCGCTCGAGAGGGGCGTCTCGGCCGCGGTGCGGTCGTAAGTCCAGTACTCGCCGCGGCCGCGGAGCGCGAGCCCGCGCACCGGTGTCACGGTGAGGGAGGCGTTGGCCCCGTTGTACGGGACCGGCGAGAACGCCGGCCACACCGTCCAGAGGTCGAAGTGCGGGCGGTAGCGACGCCACCCCGCCGAGGCGGTCACCGCGCGGCTGGTGTAGCGGATGCTCGCGTCCGCCGAGCCGAACCACCCCTGCGCGAGGTCGTACTCGCCGCCGCCCGTGATCGCGAGGTGCCTGGCGGGGCGGAGCACGCCGCTCAGCGCCGCGCGCTCCGAGATGAAGTTGCGCGTGTCGCGATCCACCTCGCGGAGCCACTCCGCCCTGACGTCGGCCACCGTCCCGCTCCACCCCGCGACGGCGCCGACCACGAGGTGCCGGAGCGGGGGGCGGAACTCGCCGAGCGGGTCGAGGACGGTCTTGTTGTCGATCGGGAGCGACGCCGCGCGCGCGAGCCCCCAGCCGCCGTACACCCGCACGTCGAGCTGCCGCCAGCGCGCGGCGCCCAGGCCGCCGTCGAACCCGGTGAACCCGAACCGGCTCGTCACCTGCTGCCGGCCGGCGCGCACCGTGTACCAGGCCCGCGTGAAGTCGGCGTAGCCCTCCCAGAGCTGCACGTTCGGCTCGGTGCCCGGCCAGACCGGGTCGGCGAGGTCGAGGTGCATCCGCCAGTTGGCCCTGACGCTCAGCCCCTGCACGCCGAGACCCCACAGGGTCAGGTCGGTCGTGGTCGCGAGCGGGGCGCCGAGCTGCCGGTCGCCGGGGCGGAAGAAGAAGCAGTAGGCCGTCACGGCGCCGCAGTCGGCGGCGTAGCCGTCGGGGGTGAAGGTGCCGCCGCCCGCGCCGGAGACGACCGACGACGCGAGGACCGAGTCCGAGCGCCAGCCGCGGAACGCCGCGCGCTGGGCCCGCAGGTCGAACGCCACCCGGTACCCCTGCGCGAGCAAGGCGCCCGGCTGGAGCGCCGCGAGCGCGCCCAGCGCGCCCAGGGCGGCGAGCGCGCGCCTCATGGCCGCGCCAGCAGGCGGGGCCGCCACGCGTCGGGCGAGGCGAGCATGTGGCATTGCGTGCACTCCTGGGCCGGGTAGTGGTCCACCGTGGCCTCATGGCAGGAGAGGCAGAACTTCCGGTCGGGCTGGAGCCGCTGCACCGTCTCCCGCGCGTGGCAGGCGGTGCACTCGACGTGCGCGGCGCGCGTGTGCGCGTCCCGGTTCGTCTGGGCGTTGTGGCAGGTGGCGCAGCCGACCTGCGCGGCGTGGTGCTGGTCGTGGCACCCCTCGCACGCCTTCGCCTTCGGCGTGGGACCGAGCATCACCGGCGTCGCGTGGCAGTCGAGGCACTTCGCGTCCGCGTGCGCCTCGTGCCGGAAGGTCACGTCCCGGGTGCGCGTGACGGCCTTGGGCGCGGTCGTCTTCACCACCAGGCGCTCGACGTGGCTCAGCCCCTTCACCTCGTCAGGGCCGTGGCACTGGGCGCACTTGTCGTTCGCCGGCGCCTGGTGGTGGCAGGCGAAGCAGCCACGCGGGGCGACGAACGTCACCTTGCTCACCTTCGACTTCACGTCGTGGCAGTTCACGCACGCGAGCTTCTTGTGCTTCGCGTGCTCGAACGAGTCCGCGACGGCCGCTACCGGTCCCTCGGCCTGCGGTCGTTGAAGGGAGGCCGCCGGAGGGGAAGCCTCCGGCGGCGGGACGTCGCCCTTGCCGTGGGGCGACCACGGCTCGACGGCGTCCGAGACCTGCTGTCGCACCGCCTTCGCGGTGTCGAAGGGGACCGGCGGGGCGAGCCGCTTGCCGCCCTTCGCCCTGGCCGCCTTCACGGCCTCGTGGCAGCCCACGCAGTCGGAGGCGTCCACCCGCGCCGAGTGCACGTTGTGGCACGTCTCGCAGGTCTCGGCCACCTTGCGGTGCGCCGCCCCGACGTGGAAGTCCACCTTCCGCCAGTCGCTGTGGCACTGCGCGGAGGCGCAGGTCTTGAGCGCGTCCGCCGGCTTCACGTTCTCGTGCGGGTTGTGGCACATCCCGCAGGTGCCGCCGTGCGGGTCCTTCGCCGGGTCGAACTCGGCGAGGCGCTGCCGCATCTGGTGGCAGGAGAAGCACTGCCGCGAGCTCGGCACCAGCGCCCCCTTCGCCGAGTCGCTGGAGGCGTAGAAGGGCAGGTCCTTGGTGAAGCGGTGGCAGGCGTTGCAGTGGAGGTCCGCCTGGTCCGCCATCCTGCCGAGCTTGATCTTGATGTCGCCGCTCACGTGGCACCCCTTCTGGGCGCACGTGGTGTCCGGCGGCTGGAAGCGGTGGGCGGAGCGCGCGTGGCAGGTCAGGCACTCGACCTTGCCCTTGAGGGCCGACGAGTCCGACTCGAGGTGCAGCTTGTGTCCCGCGGTCCGCGCGATCGCCTGCCAGTACTGCTTCGCCGCGCCCTGCACGTGGCACTTCTCGCAGACGTTGCGCGGCACCTTGCCGTGCGCCGGGATCTTCTCCTCGCGCACCCCCGACATCCAGAGGACCATCTTCACGGCCTCCTTCTCGGGGTGGAAGGCGTGGCAGGTGTGGCAGTTGATCGTGTCGTGCTTGCCCTCCATCCGGTTCACGATCGTGTAGTTGCCGGTGTCCACCGCCTCCAGCACCTGGCCGCTCGGCACGAAGATGTGGCAGCCGTTGCAGAAGCGGCGGTCGTTCATCATGAAGTCGTTCGCCTTCCACCCGGCGAGCCCCGCGATGGCGAGGAACGCGGCCAGGCCGCCGCCCAGCGCGAGCTTGCCGCCGGTGCCGCGCGTGCGGATCCAGGTCAGGATCCCGGGCACCTTCGGCCAGAGCCAGCGCAGGATGAAGAACGCGAGCACGGCGGCGACGGCCACGCCCGCCCACATCACCCACGGCTTCTGCTGGAAGATGAACTGGATGACCGGCGTCACCTTGTCGCCGAAGAGGAGCATGTCCACCGTCGTGTCGGCGGCGTGCATCCCCTTCGGGAGGCGGACGGCGGTGTCCTGGGCGGCGGCGAGGGCCTGATACATGGCGTTCAGGGTTGGGGAGGCGGAAAACGGTGCGGCCGCCGCCACGAGGGCGACGGCCGCTCCGGTTCAGGTCAGGCGGTTCGGCGCATCGGCTGCCGTGCCGGGCCGCCCATGGTCTACCGGCTCGCCTGCAGCTGCGCGGGCGCCACGAAGGCGAAGCCCGGGCGGCTCAGGGCATTGGTGATCTGCTGCTGCACGTTCGCCTGGACTGCCGGGAGCCCCGGGTACGAGGCCCGCACGTTCTGGATGCTCGCCGCCAGGAGCGCCTCGTAGTAGAAGGGGTTGTGGACGCCCTTCGACCCGTCGTTGTGATCGTACAGGTTCTCGGCCAGCATCATCGCGTTCCAGAGCGCCCCTTCCGCCGCCGAGATGCAGTTGTCCGTGGCGTCGAAGGCCTTGGTGGCGACGCCGTTCTTCTTGCAGACCGGGTCGTCCAGGTTGGCGTTCAGGATGAAGGGCAGGAGCCCCGTGTCGGTCGCCGGGCTGATGTACGGCTCGCCGCCCGAATTGAGGACGCCGTCGTCCTTCCAGAGCGTCTCGACCAGGTTCTTGATCGTCTGCCGCTCGTTGGTGAAGAGCGAGACGGCGACGTTCGCGTCCGCGTGGCAGCCGGAGCCCGTGCAGGCGTTCCAGAAGCGCGAGGTCGCGTCGTAGGCGCAGTTCTTGTTGCCCGTCGGCAGTCCGTTCGCGTCCTTGCAGGGGATCGGCAGGAAAAGGTGACCGACCGACTGGAAGACGAAGTTGCCGCTCGTCGGGTCGTTGATCGGGTAGGCCTTCACGTGGCAGCCGGCGCAGAGGCGCGGGTTCGCCGTCGAGGAGGCGTGCGAGGAGAAGACCCGGTTCGTGTCGTAGACGAAGCCCGGCGGGATCCAGCCGGCCCCGTTGCCGAAGAAGACGCCGCCCTGCGACGCGTGCGCGCCCCGGCGCGTGACGGTGGCGGTGGAGTTCCCGAAGGTGCCGGTCGGCGTCGTGTTCCGGAAGTGGCACGCCGAACACAGGTTCGTCGAGATCTCCTGCGACTGCACCGAGAGTCGCAGCTGGCCCTCGTTCGGGCTGCCGTGCGGGTCGTGGCAGGTGGCGCAGACGATCGTGACCTTCTTCGCCGCCGCCGCCCCGCTCTTCTCGACGTAGTTGCTGGGGCCGCCGAAGCGCTCCATGGCGGTCCGGCCCTCGTGGCACGGGGCGCACGAGGCGTTCCCGCCCTCGGCGTCGGCCGTCGCCTGGTTCGCGTGCCCGCTCTGCGACCACTGCTCGATGAACGGGTGGTGCGTGTCGTTGTGGCACCCGCCGCAGCTCGCCGCGGTGTCCACCACGTCCACGCGCGCCAGCGGCCAGTTGGCCGTGGCCTCCGGGTTCGTCGCGTGCCGGAGCCCCGCCCCGTGGCAGCTCTCGCACTGCACGTCGCGGTAGGTCGAATCCTGCTTCCGCGTCCAGCCGCCGGTGGCGCCCGCCGTGAGGGCCAGGGCGTTGCCGTTCTGGTTCACGGTGTGGCAGTTGAAGCAGGTGGCCGGCGGGTTCGGGACGGCGTTGAGCAGGTTCCGGTAGGCCGAGGCGTGGGCGCTCGGCGCCCACTGCGCCTGCGTCTGCACGTGGCAGTTGCCGCAGTTGGTCTTGCCCGCCGAGACCGTGTAGTAGCCGAGGAACCCGTTGATCGAGTCCACCGGCTGGTTGAAGGGGGCCCGATCCCGGAAGACGATCTTCTCGTCAGTACAGCCTGACGCCACGAGGACGACCGCCGGAAGGAGCGCGAAGGTGAGGGACCGCAGACTGGACTGGCGCATACGAGTCTCGCCGCTGGATGAGTGGGTCGGCCGGAACCCGTGTCCGGCGCCCTGCTGACGATGTTGCGAGCCTGACGGTAGTCCTACCGTCAACTGCCAGTTTACGCATCCGTGGGACTACGGGCAAGGGGGGCGGGCTCGCTACGGAGACTCACGCCATCTTACTGGTATTCTTAACATTGCGTACTCGGCCATCCGGCCGCCGGAGCCGGGGCGGAGAGCCTTCCGCGCAGTCTGAAGGCCGCTTATTCTCGTTTTCACGCGTCTGGACGGCCCGTCCGGATGAAGTTGTTGTCAATGTTCCGTTACACTCGGACCCGCGCCCAGGTCACGATCCACGCGTCGGACCGGTTACCCTTGAGAGAGCCCAACCCGAGAGATCCCAGCGCGATGACCACGCCCGCCCCCGCGACCTGTCCTGCCTGCGGCGCCAAGGCCGCCGGCCGCTTCTGCAGCGAGTGCGGCGCCGCCCTCGGCGCCCGGGCCTGCAGCGGCTGCGGCCAGCCGCTCCCGGCCGGCGCGCGGTTCTGCCGGAACTGCGGCGCCACCGCCGCCGGGCCGGGCGGCGCCCAGCCGGTCCCCGCCGGGGACCGCACCCCCTGGATCGTCGCCGGGGTCGCCTCGGTCGCCTTCCTCGGCCTCCTCATCGCCTGGCTCGCGCGGGGCGAGTCGAAGGCCCCGGCGGGCGGCGAGGCCCAGCAGGCGGCCGCCGCGCCGTTCGCGGGCGGGGGCGGCGGGGCACCGCCGGACATCGCCAACATGAGCCCCAAGGAGCGCTTCGACCGGCTCTACAACCGCGTCATGCGCGCCGCGGAGTCCGGCGACGAGGCGACGGTGACCCAGTTCGCCCCGATGGCGGTGCAGGCCTACGGGATGCTCCCCGCCGCGGACCTGGATGCCGACGCGCGCTACCACGTCGCGATGCTCTACCTCCACACCGGCCAGGTCCCGGCGGCCAAGGCCGTCGCCGACACGATCCTCAAGAAGCAGCCGGGCCACCTCTTCGGGTACATGCTCAAGGGGTCCATCGCCCGCTTCGAGCGGGACGACCCGGCGCTCAAGGCGGCGTACGCGGGGTTCCTGGGGGGGTACGACAAGGAGATGAAGGCCAACCGGCCGGAGTACGGCGAGCACGAGCGGGCCGTCGCCGATTTCCGGACGCAGGCGCAGGGCGGGGGTCCGGCAAAGACCGGATCATGAGGTCGGCGGGGCGGTGATAGATTGGTGGGCAGGGCCTGCGGGGTGCGTCCCGGGGCCCGGCCGCAGGGTCAACCGGAGGACCGGAACATGAAGCCTGGCCACAAGTTCCTGCTCGGCGCCGCGCTCATCGTGGGCACCGTGGGCCTGCTCATCACGCAGGGCGTCAAGGAAACCGGGGTGTACTTCCTCACCCCGACCGAGCTCGCCGCGAAGACCGCGGCCGACCCGACGTTCTACGACGTGGGCCTCAAGATGGGCGCCAAGGTCGTGAAGGGATCCATCCGGCGCGACCAGGCGAAGCAGCAGGTGGACTTCCGCGTCACCGACGGCTCCAAGGAGTACGCCGTCTCGTACCGCGGCCTCGTCCCCGACACCTTCACCGACGCCAACGACATCGAGGTCATCGTCGAGGGCCGCCTCGGGAAGGACAACGTCTTCCACGCCACCGAGGTCCTCGCCAAGTGCGGGTCGCGCTACGAGGCGGAACTCGAGAAGGCGAAGAAGGCCTGAGCACTCCCCCCACTCCCTCGCCATGACACTCCTCGGCCAGTTCGCCCTCTGGGCGGCGCTGCTCTTCGGGGTCTGGGGCGCGGTCATCGGCTTCGCGGGGCGCTGGCAGCAGCGCCCCGAGCTCGCCCGGACCGTCACCCGCTCCGTCTACGCCGTCCTCGCCGCCCTCGTCGTCGCGTCGATCGCCCTCTGGAAGGGGATCATCGCGCACGACTTCAACATCGAGTACGTCTGGGCCTACACCTCGCGGAACCTCCCGACCGGCTACCTCGTCTCCGCCTTCTGGGCGGGACAGAAGGGCTCGCTGCTCTTCTGGTCGGTGGTGCTCTCGCTCTTCGCGGCGCTGGCGCAGGCGCTGACGCCGCGGCGCCATGCGCCGCTCCTGCCTTACGTGGCGGCGGTGACGAGCGCGACGACGGTGTTCTTCCTCAGCGTGATGCTCTTCTCCGGGGCGGGGAACCCGTTCGAGCGGCTCCCCTTCACCCCGGCCGACGGCCGCGGGCTCAACCCGCAGCTGCAGAACCCGGGGATGATGATCCACCCCCCGATGCTCTACCTCGGCTACATCAGCATCACGATCCCCTTCGCCTTCGCCATGGCGGCGCTCCTCTCGAAGCGCCTCGACACCGGCTGGATCCACGCCATCCGGAAGTGGACCATCGTGTCGTGGCTCTTCCTCTCGATCGGCATCACGCTCGGCATGTGGTGGGCGTACGTCGAGCTGGGGTGGGGCGGCTACTGGGCCTGGGACCCGGTGGAGAACGCGAGCTTCCTCCCCTGGCTCACCATGACCGCGTTCCTCCACTCGGTCATGATCCAGGAGAAGCGCGGGATGCTCAAGCGCTGGAACCTCTCCCTCATCGTCGGGACGTTCCTGCTCAGCATCTTCGGCACCTTCATCACGCGCTCGGGCGTCATCGCCAGCGTGCACAGCTTCACGCAGTCGAACGTCGGCTACTTCTTCCTCGCCTTCCTGTTCCTCTCGGCGGTGGTGGGCTACACGCTCCTCTACACCCGCTGGCCGCTCCTCGAGGCGGAGGTGCAGCTCGAGAGCATGGTGAGCCGCGAGGCGGCGTTCCTCTTCAACAACCTGCTGCTCGTCGGGATCGCCTTCTCGGTCCTCTGGGGGACGCTCTTCCCGATCATCTCCGAGGCGGTGCGGGGCACGAAGATCACGGTCGGCCCCCCCTTCTTCAACCGCGTGAACGTGCCGCTCGGCCTGCTGCTCCTCGCGCTCACGGGCATCGGCCCGCTCATCGCGTGGCGCAAGGCGTCGGTGGCGAACCTGCGGCGCCAGTTCACCTTCCCCGTGGGCGCCCTGCTCGTGACGATGGCGGCCCTCGCCGCCGCGGGGGTGCGCGAGCTCGCGCCGCTCATGACCTGGGGGCTCGGCGCCTTCGTCGGCGCCACGATCGCCCAGGAATTCTGGCGCGGCACCCGCGCCCGCATGCGCATGCACGGGGAGCCGGTGCCGGTCGCCTTCTCGCGCCTCGTCGGCCGGAACCGCCGGCGCTACGGCGGCTACCTCGTGCACGTCGGCATCCTCGTCTACTTCGTCGCCTTCGCCGGGATGGCGTTCAAGAAGGAGCAGGAGGCGACGCTCAAGCCGGGGCAGTCGGTGCAGGTGCGGAGCGCCTTCGGGCACACCTACACCTTCACCCACGTCGGCGTCTCCCAGTTCAAGCAGCTCAACCGCTACGTCTCCGCGGCGACGGTGGAGGTGCGGGAGGACGGGACGCCGATCGGCACCATCACCTCCGAGAAGCGCCAGCACTTCACCATCAACGAGATGGGCACGGAGGAGAAGTCCTTCGAGCCCTCGACCGAGGTGGGCATCCGGAGCGGGCTCCGCGAGGACATCTACGTCGTCTTCGCGGGCGCGGTGAACGGGACGGAGGAGGCGGTCTACCGGTTCAACCTCAACCCGCTCGTCTGGTGGGTGTGGGCCGGCGGGTTCATCCTCGTCTTCGGCGGGCTGGTGACGATGTGGCCGGGCGGCGGCGGGGCGGCGGGCCCGAAGGCCGCGCCGCAGTCGGGCTACGGCGCCGCGCTGGCCGGTACGGGGGCGGCGTGAGCGGGGGCCTCGACCG
>JBAIWX010000268.1:0-1724 GCA_037916975.1 Gemmatimonadales bacterium | reverse complement strand
CGCTGCTTCTGGCCGCCCGACAGGTTGATGCCCCGCTCGCCGAGCAGCGTGTCCCACCCGTTGGGGAGGTCGGGCAGCGCCGCCGCGAGCTGCGACACCTCCGCCGCGTGCTCGAGCCGGCCGTCGTCCGGGGCGCCGAGGAGCACGTTGCCGCGGAGGGTGTCGGAGAAGAGGAAGGTTTCCTGGGGTACGACGCCGACGGCACCCCGGAGGGCGGGGAAGTCGAGGTCGCGGAGGTCCACGCCGTCCACGAGGACCCGGCCCCGGTCGGGGTCGTACGCACGGCCCAGCAGCTCGACGATGGTGCTCTTGCCGGCGCCCGTCGCGCCGACGATCGCGAGCGTGCGCCCGGCCGGGACGTGAAAGGAGACCCCCTCGAGCGCCCACCCGCGGTCCGCGGCCGCGGGGTAGCGGAACCAGACGTGGTCGAAGGTGACGGCACGCGCCCGCTCGGCGGGCGGGAGCGCCACGGGGCGCTCGGGGGGCCGGATCGCCGGGACCTCGGCGAAGACGGCATTGATGCGCTGCATCGCCGCGGTGCCGCGCTGGAGCAGGTTGATGGCCCAGCCGAGGGCGATCATCGGCCAGACGAGCATGGCGAGGTAGACGCCGAAGGCGATGAACGCCCCGGTGCTCACGGTGCCCGCGACGACGAGGCGGCCGCCCAGCGCGAGGACGACGACGGTGCCGAGGCCGCCCAGCAGCTGGAGCAGGGGGTGGAAGGCGCCCTGCGCGCGCGCGAGCGCGAGGTTCTTCTCGAGGTACTCGTCGTTGAGCCGCCCGAAGTGCGCCGCCTCGGCGCGCTCCTGCCGGTAGGCGCGGACGATTCGCACGCCGGAGAGGTGCTCGTGGACGTGCGAGGTGAGCGTGCCGAAGTGGGCCTGGATCGCGAGGGAGCGGCTGTGGATGAGCCGTCCGAGCACGATCATCACGACCGGGAGCCCGGTGAGCGGGAGCAGCGCCAGCAGCGCGAGCGACGGGCTGATGGCGACCATCGCGGGCATCACGAGCGCGGCGCGCACCGCCGTGTCCACCATGTACATGAGCGCCGGGCCCGCGACCATCCGGACGGCGGTCGTGTCGTTCGTGGTGCGGGCCATGACGTCGCCGGTGGGGTTCCGGTCGTAGTAGGCGGGCGTCAGCCGCTCGAGGTGCGCGAAGAGGTCGTTGCGGAGGTCGGTCTCCACCCGCCGGCTGCCGCTGTTGAGCGTCTGGCGCATCCCGAAGCGCGCGATGCCGCCGATCACGGCGGCCGCGACCATGAGCCCGGCGCTCACCAGCACCGCGGCGATCGGCCGCCCCGTCCCGAGCCGGTCGATCGCCTGCTCGAGGAAGCGCGGTCCCACCGTTGTAAAGAGATTGGACAGCAGGACCAGCAGCAGGCCGAGGAGGTAGGTACCCCGGTAGCGGCGGAGGTAGGGCAGCAGCGTGCGCAGCTCCTTCATGCTGGTATAATACACCCTCCCGGCGGCGCCGGTCCGGGCGCGCGCCTACATCGCGAGGAGGATCCAGTGAGGAAGCACCTGCACATCGTGGCCGCCCTGGCGCTGGCGGGCGTCCTCGCCTGCGGCAAGGGGGAGGCCGGCAAGACCGCCGCCGCCGACAGCACGGGCCGCGACCTGCAGCTCGCGCCGGCGGACAGCACGCAGGCCTTGAACGACAAGCCGGCGCCGGCCGAGACGCCGGCGGCCGCACCCGCGGCGGCTCCCGCCCCGGCGCCGGCG
>JBAIWX010000267.1:0-10509 GCA_037916975.1 Gemmatimonadales bacterium | reverse complement strand
CCTCGTCGGCGGCGGTCGGGGCGCGCTCGATGTAGGGCGGGAGGGGCAGGAGCCCGAACCGCGCGATCGCCTCCTCCGCCGTCACGCCGACGAAGCGCACGACGCGGTAGCCCTCGGCGAGCACCTCGAGCGTCTCGACCCACGCGCCCGGCGCGAGCTCGATCCGCTTCCCCGGCCGGAGCGCGCTCCCGGGGCGGCCCATCGCCACCCACGTCTCCCCCGTTCCCGGGTGGAGCAGCAGCACCTCCGCCTCGGCGCCCGAGGGCCGGCGGCCCAGGAGCCGCGCGTGGCGCACGCGGGTGGAGTTGAGCACGAGGAGGTCGCCCGACGGGAGGAGCGACACGATGTGGGGAAAGTCCCGGTCCGCGAACGCCGCCGGCGGGTCGAGGTCCCGCCGCACGACGAGGAGGCGCGAGCGCCCCCGCTCCGCCACGGGCTCCTGGGCGATGAGCTCGGGCGGGAGGTGGTAGTCGAAGTCGGCGAGGGTCCAGCGCCGGTCAGCCGTCAAAGATCGTCGCCTGCCGGGCGGGGGGGACGAGGCCGAAGCGCTTGTAGGCGAGGGCGGTCGCCACGCGGCCGCGCGGCGTGCGCTCGAGGAAGCCCTGCTGGATGAGGAACGGCTCGTACACGTCCTGCAGCGTGTCGGCGTCCTCGCCCACCGCGACCGCCACGGTGCCGAGGCCCACCGGCCCGCCGCCGAACTTCTCGATGATCGTCACGAGGATCCGCGCGTCCATGTCGTCGAGGCCGAACTCGTCCACGTTGAGCCGGGCGAGCGCCTCCTGCGCGACGGGGCCGGTGATCGTCCCCCGGGCCTTCACCTGCGCGTAGTCGCGCACGCGGCGGAGGAGCCGGTTGGCGATGCGCGGGGTGCCCCGGCTCCGCCGCGCGATCTCCTGCGCGCCGGCCGGCTCGATGGGCACGCCCAGGATCCCCGCCGAGCGGGTGACGATGCGCGCCAGCGGCTCGGCGTCGTAGAAGCTCAGGCGCTCCACGATCCCGAAGCGCGCGCGCATCGGCGGGGTGAGGAGGCCGAAGCGCGTCGTGGCGCCGATGAGCGTGAAGCGCTCGAGCGCCATCGGGATCGTCTGCGCGTTCGGCCCGTCGGCGATGCGGACGTCCACCCGGTAGTCCTCCATCGCCGGGTAGAGGAACTCCTCGAGCGCGGGGCGCAGCCGGTGGATCTCGTCGATGAAGAGCATGTCGCCGGGGCCGAGCCCGGTGAGGAGGCCGACGAGGTCGCCCGGCTTCTCGAGCACCGGGCCCGAGGTGGTGCGGAGCTGGACGCCCATCTCGCGGGCCATGAGCATCGCGAGCGTCGTCTTGCCGAGGCCGGGCGGGCCGAAGAAGAGGGTGTGGTCCAGCGTCTCGCCCCGCTGGCGCGCGGCGTCGATCGCGATCTGGAGCGACGCGCGCACCTGGTCCTGCCCGACGAACTCGTCGAGGCGCGACGGCCGGAGTGCGGCGTCGGCACCCGGCTCGTCGGGCAGGGCCTCGGGCGTGGTGACGTGGACGCGGTCCGTCATCGGCTACTTGGCCCGCGCCTCCCAGCGCACCGGCCGGTCGCCCGGCTCGAGCACGTGGCGCGCGTGGCAGGTGACGCACCGGTCCTCGGTGCGCGCGGTCTCGGCGGGCACGAGCTTGCGGTTCGTCGAGCCGCAGCGGGTGCAGAGCCACTCGGCGGTCGTGGCGAGGACGGGCATCGGCGTCAGCGTCCTCCGCGGGCCGCGGCGAGGCGCTGGAGCGCGCCGCGGATGAGGGTGGTGGTGTCGGCGGGGCCCGACGCGGCCACGAGGGCACGGACCGCCTCCTCCGCCTGCGCGGGAAGGTAGCCGAGCCCGACGAGGGCGCGGACCGCCTCCTCGCCCACGCCGACGGGGGCGGCGGGCGCCGGGGCGAGCGCCAGGTCGTCGAACCGCTCGGCGAGGTCGAGCACGAGCCGCTCCGCCTTCTTCTTCCCGATGCCGGGCACCGAGGCGAGGGCGGCGAGGTCCTTCCGCTGGACCGCCTGCACCGTGCGCTCGGCGCCGAGGTGCGAGAGGAGCGCGAGCGCGAGGCGCGGCCCGAACCCGCCGGCGGCGAGGAGGCGCCGGAAGACCGTCCGCTCGACGGGCCGGTCGAAGCCGTAGAGCGCCCACGCGTCCTCGCGCACGACCAATTCGGTGTAGAGCGTCACGCGCGCCCCCGCCGCCGGGAGCCGCTCGAGCACGCCCAGCGGCACCGTCACGGCGTAGCCCACGCCGCCCTCGGTCTCGAGCACGACGGTGTCCTCGTCGCGGGCGCCCAGGAGCCCGGTCAGCTGGGCGATCACGCCCGGCGCCTCGGGAGCGCCGCCGCCTGGCGCGGGATCGCGACGCGGCTCCGGAGCAGGTGCGTGAGCGCGAGGGCCACGCCGTCGGCGGCGTCGGCGGGGCGGGGCGCCGCCTTGAGGCGGAGGAGCTGCGCCACCATGTACGCCACCTGCGGCTTGAGCGCGGCGCCGTTCCCGGTCACGGCCTTCTTCACGGTGCGCGGCTCGTACTCCGCGATCGTGGCGCCCGCGAGCTCCGCCGCGAGGAGGATCACGCCGCGGGCCTGGCCCAGGACCATCGTGGTGCGGACGTTGGGGCCGAGGAAGGCGTGCTCGACGGCGACGCAGTCGGGGCGGTGCCGCGCGATGAGCCCGGCCACCGCCTCGTGGATGAGCCGGAGCCGCGCCGGGAGCGCGTCGGTGGCGCGGGTGCGCACGATGCCGCACTCGACGAGGCGGAACGGCTGGCCGGACGGCGCGTCCACGACGCCGTAGCCGAGCGTGGCCGTGCCCGGGTCCACGCCGAGGACGCGCACCGGGCGGGCCTCAGGCGTCCGCGCCGGCGAGCTGCGACGCGTCGATGTCGAAGTTGGAGAAGACCTTCGAGACGTCGTCCAGGTCCTCGAGCGCCTCGATGAGCTTGAGGAGCCGCGCGGCGTCCTCCCCCTCCACCTTCACGGTGTTCTTCGGCACCATCGCGAGCTCGGCCGACTCCACCGGGATGCCGCGCCCCTTGAGCGCCTCCTGCACCGCGTGGAAGGCGGCGACGCTCGTCGCGACGACGAATTGCTCGCCCTCGCGCGCGAAGTCCTCGGCACCCGCCTCGAGCGCCGCCTCGAGCGTCGCGTCCTCCTCGAGCGCCGTGGCGTCGAGGTAGAGCTGGCCCTTCCGGTCGAACATCCACCCCACCGAGCCGGAGGCGCCGAGGTTGCCGCCGTTGCGGCTCAGGGCGTGGCGGATCTCGGCGACGGTGCGGTTCGGGTTGTCGGTGGTCGCCTCGATGAAGAGCGCGGCGCCGCCCGGCCCGTAGCCCTCGTAGGAGACCTCCTGGTACTGCTCGCCCTCGAGCTCGCCCGTGCCCTTCTTGATGGCGCGCTCGATGTTCTCCTTCGGCATGTTCTGGGCGCGGGCGGCGTCGATGGCGAGGCGGAGTCGCGGGTTGCCGCCGGGGTCACCGCCGCCGGCGCGGGCCGCCACGGTGACCTCGCGGATGAGCTTGGTCCACTGCGACGCGCGGCGCGCGTCGGTGACCGCCTTCTTGCGCTTGATCTGCGCCCACTTGCTGTGGCCGGCCATCGCCCGGGCTCCTTCGGATCGATCGTCGGGAATGCGTGCGGCGGGACGGCGCGCCGGCGCGCCCTCCCGGGGGCGGAAACATAAGTGTGGCAGCGGCTTGCGGCAACGAACGGAGTTGACCCGGCGGGGGGCCGACGGCTACCTTGCGCCCCTTATGCGCCGCCCCCTTCTCGCCGTCCTCGGCACCCTGTCGCTCCTCGCCGCCTGCCGCAGCGAGAAGCCCAAGCTGCCGACGCTGACCGACGTCTTCGTGGACCTCCCGCTCCCCCCCGACGCCTCCTTCGTGGAGCGCCGCGGCTCGCCCGAGGCCCTGACGCTCGTCATGCGCAGCCCGCGCACCCTCGAGAACGTGGTCCGGTACTACCGGTACCAGTTCGAACAGCCGGGCTGGCAGTTCATCTCGGACACGAAGGACCGCGACGGCGCCTCGGTCCTGTACGTCGAGAAGGCGGGACGGCCGCTCTGGATCCGCATGTCGGCGGACCCGGAGTGGAAGCAGTACACGCTCGTGGAGATGTCGGGCGCGGTGGTGAACGCGCAGGCGGATTCGATCGCCCGGTTGCAGCCGGGGGCCGCTCCCAAGGCGGTCACGCCCGGCGCGGGGGCGAAGGACACGATCGTGGTGGAGGTGCCCTCGGACAGCGGCAAGCGGGCAGCGCTGCCGCCGCCCTGACGCTCACGGCTCCGGGTCGAGCATGTCCTCGAACCGGAGCCACTTCCGGTAGAAGTACAGGTCCACGAAGCCCGTCGGGCCGTTCCGGTTCTTCCGCACCAGCAGTTCCGTCGCCCCCTCCACGCCGTAACCGGGGCGGTACATCTCCTCCCGGTAGAGCGCCAGCACGACGTCCGCCTGCTGCTTGACTGCCCCTCGGCCCGCGAGGTCGTCGAGCGTCGGGCGCGGGTCGGCGCGGTCGGTGCGGAGCGCCGGCGTGTGCGCGACCGCGAGCACCGCCGCGTCCTGCGCGATCGCGAGCGCCTTGAGCGCCCGCGCGGCGAGTGCCACGCGCTCCTCCGACCGTACCGCGCCCGACGGCGGCGCCACCGACTGGAGCGCGTCCACCACCACGAGCCGCGGGCGCGGCACGAGCCGCCCGGCCTCCTCCACCTCGTCGAAGCTCCGCCCGAGCAGCGGGCGGATCACGAGCGGCAGCGTCGTGAGCCCGAGCGCCGCGGCGCCCACCGCGGCCCGGGCCGCGTCGTCGAGGCGCCCCTGGCGCAGGTCGTCCACGGCGGCGCGGGACTCGAGCGCCACCGCACGCTCGAGCAGCCGCTCCTCGTCCATCTCCCCCGACAGGAAGAGCACCGGCACCCCCCGCCGCGCCGAGCGGAGCGCGAGGGCGAGCGCGAGCGCCGACTTCCCGCTCCCCACGTCGCCGGCGAGCACCACGAGGTCCTGGCGGCGGAAGCCGCCGCCCAGCATCCGGTCCACCGAGGGGAATCCCGTCGGGACGGCGTCGGGGGCACCCTCGCCGGCCTGGTCCACCCGCGCGACGACGCGCTGGGCGGGGTGCTCGGGTGGGCGGGGTGGGCGGCGGCGAGGGGGCATGCGACTCCTCTCGAACGGGACTCAGGTCTTCTTCTGGACCCGGAAGTTGACGGTCCCGCTCATGCCGGAGTAGTCCACCCGGATGGTCCACGTGCCCGCGGTGCCGGCGTTGGAGGTGAACGTGCCGTTGTCGGCCAACGACCGCTGGTACACCTGGACCCCGTTCGCATCCAGCAGCGTCACGATGACCGATCCGCCGGTGACCGTCGTGGACTGGTTCACGTTCGCCTGCGTGCCGGTGTTGCTCCACTGGTACGTGAGCACGCCGCTGTAGCCGCTCACGCTCGACACCTGATACTGGAAGTTGTCCGGGGCGTTCGCGATCTGGGGTTGGATGCCGGGACCCGTGCTCCCACCGCCACAGGCGGAAACGAGCAGCGAGGTCAGTAGGGCTACGGCGAAACGCGAGCGCATGGGACGACTCTCCTCCCTGAAGACGGCTTCATGCGGACGGAATGTCCGCGAACCGACCTCTTCTCAGGATCCATGCCTCGACCGGGTACCAGCCAAGTCGTTTCCTGCCAAAGGGTACGGCAAGGATGGGGGACCGGCTGCATCGAATCGTTGCAGCGAAATGCATCGCTGTGGTTCAGCCGGCCGAGGGCCGGCCGCCGCGCAGCGCCCGCGCCGTGCGTGCGATGGTCTCGGCGGCCTCGGCGCCGAGGCTCTCGCGCACCGGGGCGACGAGCTGCTGGAGCGCCGTGCCCGGGGCGCGCCGGTCGCCGTCGCGGAGCAGCGCGAGCGCCCCGGGGAGCGCCCGGCGGAGCGGCGCGGGCAGCGTGAGCGAGGAGAGCCGGTGCTCCAGGGCGTCGAGGCGCCGGCGCACCGGCCGCTCGGGGATCGGCGGCTCGAGGACGAGGTCCCCGGCGACGCGCGCGACGAGCCAGAGGGCGAAGAGCCCGTCCCGCTGCGGCCCGCGCGCGGCCCGCGCGACGAGCTCCGGCAGGACGAGGTCGGGCTCGAGCGGGCTCAGCACCGGCGCCACTCCGGCATCACGCGAGCATCCTCGTCGCCGCGCCGGCGACCTCGTCGGGGGCGATGTCGCGCAGGCAGCGGTGGTGACCCAGCGGGCAGCGCGGGCCGCCCTGGGCCGAGCAGGGGCGGCAGGGGAGGTCGCGCTCGAGGACCGTGATGCGGGCGTGGTAGGGCAGGAACCCGAACTCGCCGACCGTGGGGCCCAGCAGCAGCACGATCGGCGTGCGCGTGGCGCTCGCCATGTGCATGACGCCGGTGTCGCCGGCCACGCAGAGCGCCGAACGGCGGAGGGCCGCGGCGGTCTCCTGGAGCCCGAAGGCCCCCGCCGCGCTCCGCGCGCGCCTGCCGCCCGCCTCGGCAATGGCCCGGCACTCCGCCGCGTAGTCGGGACCGCCCAGCACGAGGAGCGCGTGCCCCGCCGCGCCGAGCCGCGCCGCCAGCGCGCTCCACGACTCGACCGGCCAGCGCTTGGTGGCGTGGGCCGCGCCGGGGACGAGGGCGACGGGCCGGGCGTCGGCCAGCCCCTGGTCCCGGAGCCAGGCGTCGGCGCGGGCGTCGGCCTCGGGGTGCGTGAAGATCTCCGGAGGATCGCCGTCGGGCCGGACGTCGAGCCCGGTGGCGGCCTCGAAGAATCGCTCCGGCTCCGGGACCCGGTCCCGGTAGGTGTCCCGCTTGAAGCGGATCAGGACCTCGCGCGGCAGCCGGCGCTTGCTGTACTCCCGCCAGCGGCCGGGGACGAGCCAGTGCAGCGCCCGCGACCGGAGCGAGCCGTGCAGGTCGAGGCAGTGGGTGAACCGGAGGCGCCGGAGCTCGGCGGCCAGGTCGAGGAGCGACCGCCGGGCGGGGTCGTAGGCGATCACCCGGTCGAGGGCGGGGTGGTCGCTCACCAGGGGGGCGAAGGGCCGCTTCACCAGGTAGGTCAGCTCCGCCCCCGGGTGCCGGCGGCGGAGCGCCCGCACCAGGGGGGTCGTCAGGATCACGTCCCCCATGGAGCTCAGGCGGACGAGGAGGATGCGCGGGGCGTCGCTCGGCACGGCCCGAATATATTTCGGGCATGCCGAGGCCGAAGAGCATCCTCTGGGTGGACGACGAGGTCGAGAGCCTGACCTCCCACGTCATGTTCCTGGAGGACCAGGGGTTCCAGGTGGACACGAGCGCGCACGGGGACGACGCGCTGGTCATGCTCCAGCGCCAGCCCTACGGCGTCGTCCTCCTCGACGAGCAGATGCCCGGCCGGCGGGGCCTCGAGATCTTCCGGGCCATCCGCGCGATGGACCACACCATGCCCGTGGTGATGGTCACCAAGAGCGAGGAGCCGGACACCCTCAAGGACGCGATCGGCGCCGACGTCGCCGACTACCTGGTCAAGCCGGTGAACCCGCGCCAGGTGCTCACCGTGGTCACGCGCCTCCTCGAGGGGGACCGGATCCGGCAGCAGCGGCTCTCGCGCGACTTCGCCGCGCGCTTCCGCGAGCTCGAGGCGCGCCGGGGCGGCATCCTGGCGTGGCGCGAGTGGACGGAGCTCGTCACCGAGCTCGCGGAGTGGGAGGTGCGGCTCGGCCAGGCGGAGGAGCCGGGGCTCCAGGAGGCGCTCCGCACCCTGCAGGAGAGCCTGCGGCTCGACTTCGCCCGCTTCCTGCGGAAGGAGTACGCCGGCTGGCTCGCCAACCCGCGCAGCGACCGCCCCCCGCTCTCGGTGGACGTGGTCGAGGAGTTCGTGCGGCCGGTGCTGCAGGGCTACGGCAAGGTGCTCTTCATCGTCGTGGACTGCCTGCGCCTCGACCAGTGGGCGATGATCCGCCCGCTCATCGGCCAGCGCTTCGACATCGAGACGGCGCACTACTTCTCCATCCTGCCGAGCGCCACGCCGTTCGCGCGGAACGCGATCTTCTCCGGGCTCTACCCGGTCGAGATCAAGGCCCGCCACCCGAAGTGGTGGGCCGATCCCGCCGACGACACGAGCCTCAACCTGCACGAGGCCGAGCTCCTCGCCCAGCAGCTCCGCGAGCTCGCCGGGGACCACGTCCCGGTGCGGTACGAGAAGGTCTTCAGCGCGCAGGACGGCGAGGCGCTCCTGCGGCGGCTCCCGGGCCACCTCGCGCAGCCGGGGGTCACGGCGCTGGTCTTCAACTTCATCGACCAGCTCACGCACGGGCGCACCGAGAACAGCACCCTCTTCGAGGTGGCGCGGGACGCGCCCGCGCTGCGGAACCTGACCCGCACCTGGTTCGAGCGCTCGGCGCTCTGGGACGCGCTCCGCGAGGCGGAGCGCCGCGGGGTGCCCGTGCTGCTCACGACCGACCACGGCTCGATCCACTGCCATACCCCGGCGACGGTGTTCGCGCGGCGCGACGCGACGAACAACCTGCGCTACAAGTTCGGCGAGGACATCCGCACGCAGGACGGCGAGGCGGCGATCGAGGTGGACCACCTCGAGTCGTGGGGCCTGCCGCCGCGCGGGCCCGCCTCGCGCCTCGTGCTCGCGACCGGCGACCGCTTCTTCGTCTACCCGACCAAGCTGCGCGAGTACCAGGCGCGCTACCGGGGGAGCTTCCTGCACGGCGGCGCCGCGCCCGAGGAGGTCGTCCTGCCGATCGCGCTCCTCCTGCCGAGGCGCGGCTAGCGGTGGCGTCGCTCCGCCGGCTGCTCGCGCTCACCGCGCCCTACCGCGGGCTGCTGGCGGTGGGCCTCGCGTGCAGCGTCCTCGCCTCGCTCCTCGACAGCGTCACGCTCGTCACGCTCGTCCCGCTCCTCAAGTACCTCTTCGGCACGGCCGGCAGCCTCGCGGCGGGGAGCACGACCCTCGAGCGGTGGGTGGACGCGGTCGCGGCCCCGCTCCTCGCCGGGACCACGCCGGGCCAGGCGGTGGCCCGCATGGTGGTGGTGCTCGCGGCCGGGCTCATCCTCAAGAACGCCTTCAGCTACTCGGCCTCGCAGATCTCGACGCGGGTCCAGGAGCAGCTCACCGCGCGGCTCCGGAGCGACCTCTTCCGGCACCTGCTGGCCCTCGACCTCGGCTGGTTCCAGCGCACGCGCGGCGGCCAGCTCGTGAACGTGATCGTGCAGGAGGCCGACCAGGCGAAGGGGGTCGTCACCGCGTCGCTGGTCCAGCTCTTCCAGAACGCGGTGCTGATCGCGACCACGCTGGCGCTGCTCTTCAGCATCTCCGTCCGGCTCACCGTGCTCTCCCTCGTCTGCCTCCCCCCGCTCGTCCTCGGCGTGCAGGCGCTCCTCCGGCGGCTCCGCCACCACGCGCGCGCGCGCACCGACGAGCGCGCGGAGCTCGCCTCGCGGGCGGGCGAGCGGCTCGCCGCGATCCGCCTCGTGCGCGCCTCCGGGATGGAGCCCGCCGAGGCCGAGACGTTCGCGGGGCAGGCGCGGAGCTACGCCAGGAAGGCGGTGCGCACGCAGCGCTTCTCCGCCCTCACCGGCCCGGTGAGCGAGGCCTTCTCGGCGATCTCGGTGATCCTCATCATCTGGGCCGGCACCAATCCCGCCCTCCTGGGCCTCGGCGCGCCGCTCAAGCCCGAGGTGGTCATCGTCTTCCTGATGGCGTCGCTCCGCCTCACCTCCCCGCTCAAGCAGGTGACCAAGTTCCCCGCCGACTGGGCGATCGCCTCGGCGAGCCTCGAGCGCGTCTTCAGCGTGCTCGACGAGCCGCCGGCCGAGGTGGACCCCCCGGGGGCCCGCACGGCGACGTTCGCCCGGGAGATCGCCTTCGAGCGCGTCTCGTTCGCGTACCGCGGCGGGGAGCCGGTGCTGCGCGAGGTGAGCCTGGCGCTCACCCCGGGCCGCGTCGTGGCCCTCGTCGGGCCGTCCGGGGCGGGGAAGAGCACGCTCGCCGACCTCCTTCCCCGGCTCATCGACCCGACCGCGGGCCGGATCCTCTTCGACGGCGTCCCCGGCACCGAGTGCTCGCGCGCCTCGGTCCGGCGCCTGATGGGCGTCGTGAGCCAGGACACGCAGCTCCTCCACGACACCGTCATCGCGAACATCGCCTACGGGATGCCGGGGGCCACGCGCGCGCAGGTGGAGCGCGCGGCGGCGATGGCGAACGCGGCGGAGTTCATCGCGCGCCTCCCCGACGGCTACGACACCGTGCTGGGCGAGCGGGGGACGCGGCTGTCGGGCGGGCAGCGGCAGCGCATCGCCATCGCGCGGGCCCTCCTGCGCGACGCGCCGATCCTCGTCCTCGACGAGGCGACGAGCGCGCTCGACCCCGAGTCGGAGCGGCTCGTGCAGGAGGCGATCGAGCGCCTCATGGCGAACCGCACCGCGCTCGTCATCGCGCACCGCCTCGCGACGGTGCGGAACGCCGACGAGATCCTCGTCCTCGACGAGGGGCGCATCGTCCAGCGCGGCACGCACGCGGCGCTCCTCGCCGCGGGCGGGCTCTACCGCC
>JBAIWX010000266.1:0-7018 GCA_037916975.1 Gemmatimonadales bacterium | reverse complement strand
GCCCCCCGCGGCGCCGGCCGCTCGCTTGCCCCCCTCAGGCGGCCCCACTACAATCCCCCTGCCATTCTGACAGTCCCGCCCCCGCCCGAGGTTCGACCATGCCCAAGCAGGACTTCCTCGCCGTCACCGACCTGAGCCGCGACCGCCTGCTCGCGCTCCTCGACCTCGCGCGCCGGATGAAGACCGGCCGGTACACCGACCGCCCCCTCGCCGGGAAGACGCTCGGGATGGTCTTCGCCAAGTCCTCCACCCGCACCCGCGTCTCGTTCGAGGTGGGGACCGCGCAGCTCGGCGGGCACGCCCTCTTCCTCTCCTCGCGCGACATCCAGCTGGGCCGCGGCGAGCCGATCCGCGACACCGCCCGCGTCCTCTCGCGCTACGTGGACGGGATCATGATCCGCACCTTCGACCACGCCGACGTCGAGGAGCTCGCGCGCTTCGCCACGGTGCCGATCATCAACGGCCTCACCGACTACAACCACCCCTGCCAGATCCTCGCCGACCTCCTCACCGTGCAGGAGCACGTCGGCCCGCTCGATCGGCGCGTCATCGCGTGGATCGGCGACGGGAACAACATGGCCCACAGCTGGCTCGAGGCGGCGATGGTGCTCGGCTTCGAGCTGCGCCTCGCCTGCCCCGCGGGCTACGACCCGGACCCGGCGCTCCTCGCGAAGGCGGGCGAGGTGACGAAGGTCGTCCTGACGCGCTCGCCGATGGAGGCCGCGCGGGGCGCCGACGTCATCAACACCGACGTCTGGGCCTCGATGGGCCAGGAGGCGGAGCAGGAGCTCCGCGCGCAGGCCTTCGCCGGCTTCCAGGTGGACGAGGCGCTCATGGCCCAGGCGGCGCCGTCGGCGATCTTCCTCCACTGCCTCCCCGCGCACCGCGGCGAGGAGGTCACCGAGGCGGTGCTCGAGGGGCCGCAGTCGCGCGTCTGGGACGAGGCGGAGAACCGCCTCCACGCCCAGAAGGCGCTCATGGCGATGCTGATGGGAGGCGCGGCGTGACCGGGCTCCGGCAGACCCCGCTCTTCGACGCGCACGTCGCGCTCGGCGGGAAGATGGTCCCCTTCGCCGGCTGGGCGATGCCGGTCCAGTACCCGACCGGGATCCTCGCCGAGCACCAGGCGGTGCGCACCGGCGTGGGGCTCTTCGACGTCTCGCACATGGGCGAGTTCGAGGTGACCGGCCCCGACCGGAACGCCTTCGTGAACCGCGTCACCTGCAACGACGTCGGCGCCCTCGACGCCGGGGACGTGCAGTACTCGGGGATCCTCACCCGCGAGGGGACCTTCGTGGACGACTGCACCGTCTACCGCTTCGACGACAAGCTCATGCTCGTCGTCAACGCGGCGAACGTGCAGGCCGCCTGGGAGCACCTCGTCCAGCTCAAGCAGGACCAGGGCGCCAACGTGCGCCTCAAGGACATCTCGGCCGACGTGGGGCTCCTCGCGGTGCAGGGGCCGCGCGCCGAGCAGGTGCTGCAGGCGCACGCCGGCATCCGCCTGGGCGGGATCGGCTACTACCACTTCGACACCGGGGCGGTCGCCGGCTGCCAGTGCTTCATCTCGCGCACCGGCTACACCGGTGAGGACGGCTTCGAGCTCTACTGCCGCTGGCGCGACACGCCGGTGATCTGGGAGGCGCTCGTCCAGGACGGCGCCGCCCCCATCGGCCTCGGCGCGCGCGACTCGCTCCGCCTCGAGATGGGCTACGCCCTCTACGGGAACGAGATCGACCGCACCATCACGCCCTACGAGGCGGGCCTCGGCTGGATCGTCAAGCTCGAGAAGGGGGCGCCGTTCACCGGGATGGAGGCGCTCCGCGCGCAGAAGGCGCGCGGGGTGACGCGGAAGCTCGTGGGCTTCCGGGTGAACGGCCGCTCGATCCCGCGGCACGGGACGCCGGTCTGGCAGGGCGGGAAGCAGGTGGACGTCGTCCGGAGCGGCGGGCAGAGTCCCTCCCTCGGCGTGCCGATCGGGACCACCTTCCTCCCCGCCGAGCACGCCGCCGTGGGCACCGCCTTCGAGGTCGAGGCGCGCGGCGAGCGCGTCCCGGCGGAGGTCGTGCGCCGCCCGTTCTGGACGAAGGGCTCGGCGAAGAAGGGCGCGTGAGGGTCGCCGTCCTCACGGTGAGCGACGCCGGCGCGCGGGGCGAGCGCGCCGACACCTCGGGCGACGCCATCGTCGCCTGGGCGGCGGGGCGCGGCTTTCCCGTGGCGGCGCGGGCGCTCGTCCCCGACGAGACCCCGGCCATCGCGGCGCAGCTCGCCGCGTGGGCCGACCAGGACGTCGCCGACCTCCTCCTCACCACCGGCGGCACCGGCCTCACGCCGCGCGACGTGACGCCCGAGGCGACGCGCGCGGTGCTCGACAAGGAGGCGCCGGGCCTCGCCGAGGCGCTCCGGTTCGCCGCGTGGCCGAGGTTCCCGCGCGCGGTGCTCTCGCGCGGGGTGGCCGGCGTCCGGGGCCGCGCCCTCGTGGTCAACCTCCCCGGGAGCCCGGGGGGCGTGAAGGACGGGCTCCAGGTGCTCGACGGGCTCGTGGAGCACGCCGTCGCGCTCGTGCGCGGCGCCCCCGTGGATCACTGACCGATGGCCGACCGGATCCTCATCACCCTCGACGACCTCGAGACCGCCGTCCCGCTCAACGCCGCGTTCGAGCGGGCGGGGTTCCGCACCGCCACCGTCGCCCCCGTGGACGACTCCCGCGCCGCACTCCGGCGCGAGCACCCCGACCTCGTGGTGCTCACCGGGGCGGTCTACGAGCGGCCTGCGCGCCTCCTCGCCGCCCTCGCGCGCGACCAGGAGGTCTCCGTCCTCGCCCTCCTCGAGCCGACCGACTCGGAGCGGGGGGAGAAGGCGGGGCAGGTGGGGGTCACGGCGGTGATGGTCAAGCCGGTCCACCCCGACGAGGTGGTCGCGATGGCACGGACCCTCGTCGAGCGCCGGCGCCTGCAGGAGCGCACCGGGATCGCGGGGGAGAGCGCCCCGGTGCAGGAGGTGCTGGTCAAGATCGAGCAGATGGCGCCGGTCTCGAGCACGGTGCTCATCCAGGGCGAGTCGGGCACGGGCAAGGAACTCGTGGCGAAGGCGCTGCACGACCTGTCGCCCCGGCGCGGCAAGCCGTTCATCGCGGTCAACTGCGCCGCGCTCCCGGAGAGCCTCCTCGAGAGCGAACTCTTCGGTCACGAGAAGGGGGCGTTCACCGGGGCGGCGGAGCGCCGGCTGGGCCGGTTCGAGCTGGCCGACGGCGGCACGCTCTTCCTCGACGAGATCGGCGAGATCTCCCCCGCGATCCAGGTGAAGCTCCTCCGCGTGCTCGAGACGCGGGCCTTCTTCCGGGTGGGCGGGACGGCGCCGATCAAGGTGGACGTGCGGGTCATCGCCGCGACCAACCGGAGCCTCCGCGACTCGGTCCAGATGGGCGAGTTCCGCGAGGACCTCTTCTACCGGCTCAACGTCCTCAACGTCTACCTCCCGCCGCTCCGCGAGCGCCGGAGCGACATCCCGCTCCTGGTGCGGCGGTTCATCCGGGAATTTGCCGCCCAGCACGAGCGCACCTTCCGGGGGATCGCGCCGGAGGCGATGGAGCTCCTCGTCGGGGCCCCCTGGCCGGGCAACGTCCGCCAGCTCCGGAACCTGATCGAGTCCATGGTGGTCCTCGCCCCGGGGACCGAGATCCGGGCCAGCGACATTCCGCGGGACGTCCTCGAGGGGGCGGGGACCCTCCTCCCGGTCCGGCTGCCGGCCGGGGCGGGGGCGGCCGGGGCGATGGGGCCGGCCGAACTCGAGTTCATCCTGCGGAGCATCATGGAGCTCCGGGTGCAGGTCGAGGAGCTCCGGCGCCGGGTGGACCAGCCCCGGGCCCCGGTCCAGGTCATCGAGCTGGGGCACCGGGGGGAGCTGGGGGAGCTCCACGTGGAGCCGGTCGAGGAGGCCCCGGAGGCGGTGGTCTACCGCCGTGGCATGACCATGGCAGAGGTGGAGAAGGCGGCCATCGAGGCGGCGCTCCGCCAGTTCCGGGGGAACCGGCGCCGGGCGGCGGAGGAGCTCGGGATCGGGGAGCGGACCCTGTACCGGAAGCTCAAGGCGTACAATCTCGAGTGAGTCACGGGGGTATCGCATTCTGCGCCTAAGCTCAGGACTGTCAAAGTTTTGGACTGCCGGAGCTATTGACACTTCTCAAGCGGGTTGGCGATATTCGCCATCCGGGTCCCCGCCACACGTTCCAAGGGCAAGTCATTGCTGAACTTCTCGATCGACGCCGAGCTCTGCGTCGCCTGCCTCGCGTGCGTGCGGGTGTGCCCGACCGCGGCGATCGAGGTGTCGGGCGAGGCACCTGACTTGCGCGTCGTCGACGAGTCGTGCATCCGCTGCGGCGAGTGCGTGCCCGCGTGCCCGCACCATGCGGTGCGGGTGTCGGGCGAGGTGGGGACGGCGCTGGCGCTCGCCTCGGCGGGGACGGCGGCGCTGATCCTGAGCCCGGAGTCGGTGGCGCACTTCTACCCGGCGACGCCGGAGCAGCTGGTGAACGCGTGCTACGCGGCCGGCTTCCGGGTGGTGACGCGCGGGGTGATCGGCGACGAGCTGGTGGCGGAGGCGTACCTGCGGCTCTGGGAAGAGGAGCCGTGGGGGACGCTGATCCGCTCGACCGACCCGGTGGTCGTGGAGCGGATCCAGGGCGACTTCCCCGAGCTGGTGCCGTACCTGGCGCCGGTGACGACGCCGCCGGTGGCGGAGGCGCGCTACCTCCGCGCGGGCTACGGCCGCGACCTGCCGGTGGTGTACGCGGGGCTCGTGGTGCCGGCGCGGGGCGGGGAGCTCGACGCGGTGCTCACCTTCGCGGACCTCGAGCAGCTCCTCCGGCTCCGCGAGGTGCAGGTGCTGGCGCAGGCGCCCTTCTTCCAGCGGGTGCCGGAGGAGCGCCGGCGGCACCTGAGCGCGGCGGGCGGGCTGCCGCTCGCGATGCTGGAGGAGATGCGGCACTCGAGCATGCGCTTCCGCACGATCCGCGGGCTCGCCGCGCTGCCGGCGCTCGCGCGCGCGGTGGCGGTGGACCGGCTCGACCTGGGCTTCGTGGACATCCTCTCGAGCGAGGGGTCGCTGGACCACCCGCTCGCGGGGCCGAAGGAGCAGCTTTACTGGCGGCGCGCGGTGGTGGCGAGCACGGAGCCGCCACGGAGCCGGGTGCCGGTGGTGGACGGCGCGGTGGTGGCGAGCGTGGGGGCCACGTTCGACATCCGGCCGCGGAAGCTCGCGGGTGACCCGGCGCAGGTGGCGCGGGTCCTCGAGCTGATCGGGCAGGGCCCGAACGGCCGTCCCTGGGATTGCGGCGCCTGCGGCTACCCGACCTGCGAGCGCTTCGCGCACGCGGCGGCGGCGGGGCGGGCGTCGCTCCGGCAGTGCCCGCCCTACCAGCGGCGCCGGGCGGACGAGGCGATGGAGGCGGCGGCGGTGGACGAGCTCACTGGGCTCGCGACGTACCGCATCCTCCAGGAACGGCTGCAGTACGAGGTGGAGCGAAGCCGGCGGAGCGACGAGGCGTTCGCGGTGCTCTTCCTCGACCTCGACGAGTTCAAGGCGGTGAACGACCGCTTCGGGCACCAGGCGGGGAACGAGCTCCTGCGGGCGGTGGCCGGGGAGATCCGCCAGGCGGTGCGCGCGTCGGACGTGGCGGCGCGCTACGGCGGTGACGAGTTCGTGGTGATCCTCACGCGCACCGACCTCGGCGGGGCGCACCGCGTGGCGGAGGCGCTGCGCGCGGGGATCGAGGGCGTGGGGCGCCGGCTGGGGTACCCGCCGGGGCTCGTGACGGTGAGCGTGGGGGTGGCGGAGTACGACCCGCGGCAGCCCCCGGAAGGTGACCTGCTGGTGACGGCCGACCGCGCGTTGTATCGCGCGAAGGCCGCGGGGCGGAACGTGATCGCGGAAGCCCTGCGCCAGCGCCAGCACGACCAGCCCGAGGTGATGCGCGCGTGACGATGCCGCAGCGTCCGGTGCCCCCAGGCGGGGCCGCGTCGAGTCCCGGTGGTGCCCCGCGCGGGGTGCCCGAGGTGTCCGACCCCTGGGGGGTGCGGCGGGCGGAGAACCTGCTCACCTCCCTCGAGGGGATCCTCTCGGCGCGGGTGGTGACGACGCCGCTGGGCGAGGTGAGCGAGATCCACGTCCTCGCGCAGGCGGGGCTCCAGCCCAAGCAGGTGGTGCGGAACATCGAGTCCGCGCTGCTGGCGCACCTCGGGCTCAAGGTGGACCACCGCAAGATCAGCATCGCGCAGACGGCCGAGGTCAAGCCGCTCGACGCGCTCGAGCAGGAGGCGGTGCGCGAGCGGGCGGTGAACCGCTACATCCTCTTCGAGAACTGCATCATCCAGGCGGGGCGGCGGCCGCACCGCGTGGTGATCCGCGTCATCTGCTCGGCGGGCGGGCAGGTGGAGGAGGCGGAGGAGGAGGCGCCGGACACGCCGAAGGGGCGGGTGGAGGCGGCGGCGCGGGCGGCGGTGCTGGTGATCGACCGGCTGCTGGGGGACAACTCGCTGGCGCTCGAGGGCGTCAAGCTGGTGGAGGAGTTCGACCGCGAGTTCGTGTTCGTGGCGGTGCAGGGCCTCGGCGGGCGCGAGGTGCTGCTCATGACGGGCACGGCGGAGGTGCGGGCGAGCTCGGGGGCGGAGCGCGCGGCGGTGTTCGCGGTCATGGACGCGACGAACCGCTGGGCGTCGGCGCGGCGGCCGGCGTAGGGCGGGCGTCGCGGCGGGCAGGATCGTCGGCAGGACTTCCAGGTCACATCGAGCACTTCCTGATGGAGGGACCCCGGTCTTCGCGCGGTAGGTCGTAGCGGAGACGAGCGGCAGACACGAGCGGAGCGTCACGGTAGGCCATAGCGGGGCTTGCCTCTTCCAGCGGTACCAAGCTCTACCGGAAGGGGGTGACGCTCATGAGCAAGTACGCTGCCAAGGACAAGGAGTCGGTGAACATCATCGACTACATCCTCAGAGTCCTGCTTGGCGAAGGCCAGGACTGG
>JBAIWX010000265.1:0-9673 GCA_037916975.1 Gemmatimonadales bacterium | reverse complement strand
GCCGGCGCGCCCCGGTCTCACGGCGAGGGGTTCGCCGGCCCCGCCTCCGCGGATGCACCCGCGGCCGGCGCGTCGTGGTCCGACCGGAGCGAGATGCCCCCCGACACGATGAACGCGAGCACGTCCGACGGCCGCGCGTTCACCCGCTCCACCCGCTCCGCGGGGACGATGATCGTCTGCCCCGCGAAGTTGTACGACTGCGGCAGGTACACCGCGACCCGCCCCTCGAGCCCGAACGACTCGAGCGACTCCTGCGTGAGGAAGCCCATCACGCGGATGCCGGAGCCCGGCACCGTCTCCACCAGCACCGGCACGGTGAACCGCCGCTGCTCGCCGACGAACGCGCCGAAGACGTCGCGGAGCGCCGAATAGAGGAGGCGCACGAAGGGGAGGCGGTTGAGCAGCCCGTCGAGCGCGCCCACGATCCCCCGCGTCACCACGCTCCCTGCCACGAAGCCGAAGAGCGTCACCAGCGCCACCGTCACCACGAACCCCACGCCGGGATACGGGATGCCGAGGAGCCCGTCCACGAAGCGGAAGGCGAGGATGACGATGTAGAGCGTGAGCGCCACCGGCCCCAGGGCGATGAGGCCGTTGAGGAAGTGGCGGAGGAGCCGCCCGCCGAGTTCGCGCGCCGGCATCGTCAGCAGCACCGCGTGGGGCCGTCGGCGTAGCGGGCGCGGAGGTACTGCCGGTAGAACTCCGCCTCGCTCTCGACCGGCCGGTCCGGGTGCCGGGTGCGGCAGTGCTCGAGGTACGCCTCGTAGTCGGGCATCCCCGCGAGGCGCCGGAGCAGCGTCGCCACCTGCGCCAGCAGGCCGGGCTGCACGTCACTGCGCATAGGCCGTCTCCGTGAAGGGCGTCTCGGTGACGCGGGCCGGCTTCCGCCCGCGGAGGACGAGCAGCCACTCCCGCGCCGAGGAGAGCACGACGAGGAGGGTCACCACCACGAACACCACCGCGAGGAGGGCGTCGAGCCGCGCGTTGAAGGCGAGCTGTGCGCCGAGCGCCGGCGCCACCTGGCCCGCCGCGACCTTCGCCTCCACCGCGCGGGCACCGGCGAGGAAGCCGAGCCGCGGGTCCTCGGAGAAGACCTTCTGCCACGCCGCGGTGAACGTCACCGCGAGGAGCCAGCCGAGGGGGAGGAGCGTGGTCCAGGCGTAGCGCGCCTTGCCCGCCTTGACGAGGACCGTCGTCGCGACGCAGAGCGCCACCGTGGCGAGGAGCTGGTTCGAGATCCCGAAGAGGGGCCAGAGGGAGTTGATCCCGCCGTTCGGGTCGAGCACGCCCTGCACGAGGAACCAGCCCCACCCCGCGACGATGAGGGCGCTCGCGAGGATGCTCGACGGGTACCAGCTCTGCCGGCCGAGCGGCGCCCAGACGTGGCCGAGCAGCTCCTGCAGCATGAAGCGGCCGACGCGCGTCCCCGCGTCCACGGTGGTGAGGATGAAGAGCGCCTCGAACATGATCGCGAAGTGATACCAGACGCCCATCAGTCCCTCGCCGAAGGCGCGGCTGAAGACGTGCGCCATCCCGACGGCGAGCGTGGCGGCGCCGCCGGTGCGGGCGAGGAGGGTCTGCTCCCCCACCGCGTGCGTGAGCGCCTGGAATTCCGTGGGGGAGAGGGAGAAGCCCCACCCCTGGACGGCGCGCGCCGCCGACTCGACGCTCCCGCCCAGCGCGGCCAGCGGTGCGTTCATGGCGAAGTAGGTGCCGGGGTCGAGCGCGGTGGCCGCGGCCATCGCCATGATGGCGACGAAGCTCTCCATCAGCATCCCGCCGTAGCCGATGAGCCGCGCGTCCCCCTCCCGGCGCACCATCCTGGGCGTCGTCCCGCTCGCCACGAGGGCGTGGAAGCCGCTGATCGCCCCGCAGGCGATGGTGATGAACGCGAACGGGAAGAGTTTCCCCGCGAAGACCGGCCCCGTCCCGTCCACGAAGCGGGTCAGCGCCGGCATCTGCAGGTGCGGATGCACCACGAGGAGCCCGACCGCGAGGAGGCAGACCGTCCCCACTTTCATGAAGGTGGAGAGGTAGTCGCGCGGGCAGAGGAGCATCCAGACGGGGAGCACCGAGGCGAGGAAGCCGTAGGCGATGAGCCCGTAGGCGAGGGCGACGCCCGAGTGGGTGAAGAGCGGCGCCAGCGCGGGGCTCTCCGCCACCCAGCGCCCGCCCACGAGCGCCAGGAGCAGGAGCACCACGCCGATGGCGCTCGCCTCGAGCGTCTTCCCCGGCCGCCACTTCTCCATCCAGAACCCCATGAGCAGGGCGATCGGGATGGTGCAGAGGATGGTGAAGACTCCCCACGGGCTCTCCGCGAGTGACTTCACGACGACGAGCGCGAGCACCGCGAGGAGGATGACCATGATGGCGAGGATCGCGACCATGGCGAGGGTCCCGGTGAAGGGACCGATCTCCTCGCGCGCCATGCGGCCCAGGGAGCGGCCGTCGCGCCGCATGCTGGCGAAGAGGATGACGAAGTCCTGCACCGCGCCGGCCAGCACCACGCCGAAGACGATCCAGAGGGTCCCGGGGAGGTAGCCGAACTGCGCCGCGAGGACGGGACCCACGAGCGGCCCCGCGCCGGCGATCGCGGCGAAGTGGTGGCCGAAGAGGACCCACCTCCCCGTCGGCACGAAGTCCCGGCCGTTCGAGAGCCGCTCGGCGGGGGTGGCGCGCCGGTCGTCGAGGCCCGTCACGCGGGTGGCGAGGAAGCGGCCGTAGATGCGGTAGGCGACGAGGTAGGTGCCGACGGCCGCCAGGATGAGCCACGCGGCGTTGACCGTCTCGCCGCGCGCGAGGGCGATGACCCCCCAGCCGGCGGCGCCGGCCAGGGCCACGAGGATCCAGGCAATGGAGGGCATGAACCGAATGTTAGACCGGCGGCGCCCGCGGCTCCAAGCGGGTCCGCTTGCTCCGGTCCGGGGCGGACCGTACCTTGGGGCTTCCATGACCTCCGACTCGCCCAGCTTCGGGAGCCCGGCGTGGGACCGGGAGCCCGAGTCCATGAATGCCACGCTGGAGCAGCCCTTGCCGCAGCCCGTCTCCGAAGGGTTCTCGGGCAAGGTGGCCGTCGTCACGGGCGGCGCCACCGGCCTCGGCCGAGCGATCGGCCTCGAGTTCGCCCGCCTCGGGTGCCACGTGGCCTTCTGCTACGTGAACCTCCCCGGCCGGGACGTGAGCGAGCAGGCGCTGCTCACCGAGACGCTGCTGGGCGCGATGGGGGTGCAGGTGTACGCCGCCCGCTGCGACGTGCGGGACCCGGGCGCCGTCAGCCTCTTCTTCGCCGAGACCGCCGCCCGCCTGGGCGGCCTCCACTTCCTCGTCAACAACGCCGGCATCGCCCACGACGGGGCGCTCTGGCGCCTGAGTGACGAGGCGTGGGCGGAGGTGCTGGACACGAACGTGACCGGCGCCTTCAACTGCATCCGCG
The DNA here is from genome assembly GCA_037916975.1 of Gemmatimonadales bacterium. Taxonomy (GTDB): domain Bacteria; phylum Gemmatimonadota; class Gemmatimonadetes; order Gemmatimonadales; family GWC2-71-9; genus JAGGAG01. Next base: position 6,240 of record JBAIWX010000265.1, on the reverse strand, counting down.
CCGCCGCCCCGACGTTCCGGAAGCAGCACTTCGGGAAGATCGTGTCGGTGAGCGCGCACCACGCGAGCCGGCCCGGGTTCGGCGTCGCCAACTACGCGGCGAGCAAGGCGGCCCTCGAGGGGCTCACCCGCGCCGCCGCCATGGAGCTCGGCGCCGCGAACGTGAACGTGAACGCCGTCGCCCCGGGGTTCATCCGCACCGAGCGGATGCGCATGCTCCCGCAGGAGGTCACCGAGCGCGCCCAGCGGCACTCGGTGCTCGGCCGGCTCGCCGAGCCCGACGACGTGGCCCACGTCGTCTCCTTCCTCTGCAGCGAGGGCGCCCGGCACATCACGGGGCAGACGATCGTGGTGGACGGCGGCCTCTCCATCGTCTGACCGTCCTGCACCCGCCCCCCGTTCCCGATTAGCTTTCCGCCCGGTTCCCGCCGGCCCCGCGATGGGCCGGCGCGCGCGCACCCGTCCGGAAAGGTCACGTGAGCCGCACCCGCCCGACCCGCCGCCCGAGCCCGGCCCGCCTGCTGGTGGCGCTCGTCGCGCTCGCCGCCGCCCGGCCCGCCGCCGCCCAGACTGACAAGGAGCACAACCAGCCGCTCAACACCTCGGCGCTGCCGGGGCAGAGCGTGCCGGTGCTGCCGCTCACGCTGCTCGTGAGCGACCGGCAGGTGGTGAAGGACTCGGCGTACGCCCCGTGGCGCGGGGTGACGACGGGCAACCGCCGCGCCGACTCCCTCCTGGGCGAGGTGATCCTCGCGCGCGAGCCCGAGGTGAAGTGGATCCTGCCGCCCGAGCTCCGCCAGGTGGCGAAGCGTGGCGCGGGGTTCGTCCCCGACCCGGACCGGATGGGGCAGGCGATCCTCCGCATGCGCGTGGAGAAGGTGCCCGACCCGCTCGCGAGCGCGCTCCGGAACCTCACCGCCGTCGCCGGCGGCCGGTACGCCTTCGTCCCCTCGGCGCTCAGCTTCGCGCGCGACTCGGCGAGCGGCGGGGTGACGGCGGTGATGTGGTTCTCGCTCGTGGACTCGCGGCGGGACAAGGTGCTCTGGCGCACCATCGCCACCGGGACCGCCGCCACCCCCGACGAGGCCTTCCTCGCGGCGCTCGACCACGTCTTCCCCCCTCCCACGCTCGCCCCATGACCACGTATCGCGCCACGCTCATCCGCGGGGACGGCATCGGCCCCGAGATCACCGCCGAGACGCTCAAGGTGCTGGACGCGGCGGGAGTGGACTTCGAGTGGGAGGACGAGCTCGCGGGGGTCGCGGCGGTCGAGGCCACCGGCACCCCGCTCCCCGACGCGACGATCCAGTCGATCCACCGGACGCACCTCGCGCTCAAGGGGCCCCTCACGACCCCGGTCGGCACCGGCTTCCGCTCGGTGAACGTCGGGCTCCGGAAGGAGTTCGAGCTCTACGCGAACCTGCGGCCGGCGCGGAGCTTCATCCCCGGCGGGCGGTTCACGAACGTGGACATCGTGCTCGTGCGCGAGAACCTCGAGGGGCTCTACATCGGGAACGAGTACTTCGTCCAGATCGGCGACGACCCGCGCGCGGTGGGGACGAGCATCGCGCTCGTGACGCGGCTGGGCTGCGAGCGGGTGATCCGCTACGCCTTCGAGTACGCCGTGCGGCACGGGCGGAAGAGGGTCACGATCGTCCACAAGGCGAACATCCTCAAGATGGTGAGCGGCCTCTTCCTCGAGGTGGGAAAGCAGGTGGCGAAGGAGTACGCCGGGCGGGTCGAGTCGAACGACATGATCGTGGACAACACCGCGATGCAGCTCGTGATGCGGCCGGAGCAGTTCGACGTGATGGTGACGACGAACATGTTCGGCGACATCCTGAGCGACGAGGTGTCGGGGCTCGTCGGCGGGCTGGGCCTCGCCCCCGGCGCCAACATCGGGACGCGGGCGGCGATCTTCGAGGCGGTGCACGGCAGCGCCCCGGACATCGCGGGGAAGGGGGTCGCGAACCCGGCGGCCCAGATGTTCGCGGCGGCGATGATGCTCGACCACCTGGGCGAGCTCGACGCCGCGAGGCGGGTCCGCGCCGCGGTCGAGGCGGTGATCGTCCAGGACAACGTGCGCACCCGCGACCTCGGGGGCACGGCCACCACGAAGGAGTTCGGCAGTGCGGTCGCTCGCCGGGTGGCCGCCTGAAGTCCCCTGCATCGAGTGCGGCAAGCGGGTCCCGGGGCTCGCCTGGGGCGATCGCTGCCCGATCTGCCGCATGGAACGGGAGGGGCGTGCAAGCCGCATCGCGGGCCGCATCTCCCTCCTCGCCGCGGTCCTGACGGCGGGGTGGCTCCTCTTCTTCCGCCTGCCCCCCGACACGACGGGACGCCTCTACGCGGCCGTCATCGTCGCGGTGACGTACCTGCTGGTGCGCAAGATCGCGTCCCGGGTGGCCTTCGAGCTGCTCCCGGCGCGCCCCGGCCCGACGACCGAAGGAGACGACAGCAAATGACCGCTCGCCGCCTCGTGCCCGCCCTTGCCGGCCTGGCGCTCGCCGCGACCCCCGCGCTCGCCCAGACGAGCCTGACCCTCTACAACGACGGCCGCGTCCTCGTACGGCGGACGCTGCCCGTCGCCCTCCCGAAGGGCGCCTCGGACCAGCGCCTCGAGCTCGGCCCCGTCGAGCCGGCGTCGCTCTTCCCGACCGACCCCGAGGTGAGCCTCGCGCGCGCCACGTACGACGGCGGCCTCGACGAGGCGAGCGTGCTCCGCCGGCTCGTGGGCCGGGCGCTCACCGTCGAGCGCCCGGGGCCGAACGGCACCGTCGAGACCACGCAGGTGACGCTCCTCGGCGTGGACCCCGCGCGCTTCCGGCTCGCCGACGGTTCGGTGGTGTTCGGCGTCCCGGGCCGGATCCGGTACCCCGCCGACGCCGTCCCCGCACAGCAGGCGGTGCAGGCGTCGTTCTTCGCCGTGTCGGCGCGCCCGTCGCTCCGGCTCGGCTGGTTCACCGACGGCGCGCAGTGGAGCGCGAGCTACCAGGTGATGCTGGGGGCGAAGGAGACGCGGGTGTCGGGGAGCGCGGTGGTGACGTCGAGCACCCTCGCCGCCGACGACGCCGAGCTCCAGCTCCTCGCCGGCGCCGTGAACCGCGCGGCGCCGCGCCCGGTGCCGATGGCGGGCCGCGCTCCGATGATGAACATGGCCGCCGAGGCGAAGATGGACGTCGCCGCCGAGGAGCGGGCCGGCGAGTTCCACCTCTACACCGTCCCCGGGAAGGCGACGCTCCGGCCCGGCGCCACGACGACGCTCGCCCTCTTCGAGCCGGTGTCCGCCGCGTACGAGAAGCGGCTCGTCGTCCGGAGCACCATGCCGTACTGGGGCTTCGTGCCGCAGGTGACGGACGAGCAGGAGGTGCCGGTCGAGGTCACCTACTCGATCAAGCGCGCGCTCAAGACGGCGTTCGGCGACCTCCCGATCCCGGCGGGCGTGGCGCGGATCTACGCGAGCGACAGGGACGGCCGCGCGCAGCTCGTGGGCGAGGCGTCGGTGGGCCACGTGGCGGCCGGGGAGGACCTCAACCTCTACGCCGGGAACGCCTTCGACCTCACGGCGAAGCGGGTGCAGACGGCGTACACCACGAAGCGGGACTCCCTCCCGGGCCAGGGGATCCGCACCGTCGCGACGCTCTCCTACAAGGTGACGCTCAAGAACGCCACCGATTCCGCCGCCACGGTGGACGTGCGCGAGGAGCGGGGCGGGGAGTGGAGCGTGGTGTCGAGCTCGGTGCCCGCGGAGAAGCTCTCGTCGAGCGTGGCGCGGTTCAAGGTCGCGGTGCCGGCCAAGGGCGAGGCGACGCTCACCTACCGGCTCCGCGTGGTCTGGTGACGCTCACCCTCCTCCACTGCTCCGACCTCCACTTCGGGCGCGACGCCGACCTCGCCCAGCTCGACGGGCTGGTGGCCCTCGCGCCCGAGCTCGCGCCCGACGCGATCGTCGTGGCGGGCGACCTCACGCAGCGGGCCCGCCACGGCGAGTTCCAGGCGGCGCTCGCCTTCCTCGCACGGCTCCGCGCCACCGCGCCGCTGCTCGCCTGCCCCGGCAACCACGACGTGCTCTGGTGGGAGAGTCCCTTCCACCTGCTGGGCCGCGAGCGGATCTACGCCAAGTGGCGCCGGTGGATGGGGGACGACCTGACGCCGTCGCTCCGGGTGCCGGGCGCCACGATCGTCTCGCTCCTCACGAGCCACGGCGTCGCCGCGGGCTCGATGACGTGGAACCTGAACGACATGGCGGTGAAGGGGCACCTCCCCGCGGCCGAGGTCCGGCGCGCGGCGGAGGCGTTCCGCTCGGCGCCGGCGGAGGACGTGAGGGTCGCGGTGCTCCACCACAACGTGCTGCGCGGGCGGATCTCGCAGCGGATGGGCCTCTCCCGCTGGAAGCAGGCGCAGGCGCGCCTCGCGGCGTCGGGGGCGGACCTCATCCTCTGCGGGCACGACCACGAGGAGGCGGCGGCGGAGCTCGTCCCCGGCGTCGTGGTCGCGACCTCGAGCACGCACACCGCGCGCACCCGCGGGCACCGTCCCTCGGCGTGCAACGTCGTCCGCGTCACCGCGCAGGCGATCGAGGTGCAGCACTACCGCTGGGAGCCCGAGGCCCGGCGCTTCCGTCCCTCCGACCAGTTCGCCTTCCGTCGCCGGCCGGCCGGCGAGGCCCGTCCCGCGCATGCCGTCGCCTGAGGCGGCGCCCCGGGTCGGGGCGCCCCCGCAGGAGCTCCTCGAGTCCCGGTTCCGGCTCCTCGGCCTCCCGAACCACGTTCCCGTCAGGGCGCACGCGAACCGGAGCGTGATGGTCTCCGTCACCGCCGCCGGGGTGCTGCGCGTCCACGAGGGCTACGCCCTCGCGCCCGACCGCGTCCTGCAGGCGATCGTCCGCTTCGCCGCGCGCGGGACGCGGCGCGCGGAGCGCCTGGCGGCGCAGCGGGTGCTGCTCAGCTTCCGGGTGCACGCGGAAGGGTCGCCGGCGCGGGCGCCGAGGCCGGAGCGCGACCGGCCCGGGGACGCGGAGCTGCGTGCGCGGCTCGAGGCGCGGTGGCGCGCGTTCAACGCCGAGCATTTCGGCGGGGCGCTGCAGCCGATCCCGATCGGGTTCTCGTCGCGGATGCGGCGGAAGCTGGGCGAGCTCGCGTGGGACCCCGCGACGCGGAGGCCGCTCCGGATCACGCTGAGCCGGCGGCTGCTGCGGCGGTTCCCGTGGCGCGAGGTGGAGGCGACGCTGCTCCACGAGATGGTGCACCAGTGGCAGGCGGAGCAGGGCCACCCGGTGGACCACGGGCGCGAGTTCCGCCGGAAGGCGCGGCTGGTGGGGATCGCGCCCAGCGCGGTGATGGACCTCGACTCGGCGCGCGCTGGGTGAGGTGAAGGGGCCGGCCCTTCCGCGCCATGCGGGTCGGGTCCATACTGCAGCATCTCCCCTTCGCGACGGAGTCCGCATGCCGGCCGCCACCCGCAGCTGCCTGCCGCTGCTCGTGTTGCTCGCCGCCTGCGCCCGCGGACCCGCCCCCCTCGAACGGATCGAGCCCAACGACAACACGCGCGCCGCCGGCACCCTCGACCGGGGCGTCCTGACGCTCGAGCTCGAGCTGCGCCGCGGGCGCTGGTTCCCCGACGGCCCCGAGGGGCCGAGCGTGCCGGTGCTCGCACTTGCCGAACGGGGGAAGCCGCTCCGGGTGCCGGGCCCGATGATCCGCGTGCCCGAGGGGACGACGATCCGCGTCCGGATCCGGAACACCATCGCCGACACCGCGCTCGTGCTGCACGGCTTCGCCCGGCGGCCCGAGGCGGGACCCGACTCGCTCGTGGTGCCGGCGGGCCAGGCGCGCGAGGTGACGTTCGAGGCGGGCGCTCCCGGCAGCTATTTCTACTGGGGCTCGACCACCGGCCTCGACGTCCCCGATCGCGACGGCTCCGACAGCCAGGTGGGCGGCGCGCTCATCGTGGACCCGAAGGAGGGCGCCGCGCCCGACCGGGTGTTCGTCCTCGGCGTGTGGTCGCAGCACGCGGACACGACGAAGCGTCCCGTGCAGCCGCTCCGCGAGACGATGACGATCAACGGGCTCGCGTGGCCGCACACCGAGCGGCTCGAGCTCGCGCTCCGGGACTCGGTGCGCTGGCGGGTGCTCAACCCGACGGCGAGCTCGCACCCGATGCACCTGCACGGCGTGTACTTCCTCGTGGAGCGTCGGGGCGACTGGCGGCGCGACACGGCGTATGCGGCGCCGGTGCAGCC
>JBAIWX010000264.1:0-4065 GCA_037916975.1 Gemmatimonadales bacterium | reverse complement strand
GCGCCTGCTTCCCGTGCGCCCCGACCCGCTGGAAGAGCCGGTCGAGGTTGAACGCGACCCTCGGCAGGTAGCCGAAGTCCTCGAGCAGGGTGAAGAGCGGGAAGAAGATCGCCATCGGCGGGAGCATGACGCTCACCACCCACGCCGTCGCGAGGTACATCCCGTCCACCAGCAACCCGACGAGCCACGCCGGCGCGCCGAGGCCCAGGAGGCCGTGGCGGAGCGCGGGGTGCAGCGTGTCCACCAGGAGCCGCGACAGCACGCCCGACGGGACGTTGGCCCCAGCGATCGTGATCCAGAAGACCACCGCGAGGAGGAGGAGCATCAGCGGGAAGCCGGTGCGCCGGCTCGTGAGGAGCCGGTCGAGCGCCCGATCGAAGCGGAACGCCGCGCCGCGCACCCCCTGGAGCGCGCTCGCCTCCGCGATCCGCTGCGCGTGGCCGTAGATGCTCTCCATCAGGCTGTCGTGGAAGGTGGCCGGGAGGCGCCACCGGAGCCGCCGCGCCACCGCGAGCACCTCGTCCGCCGCCGCCGCAGGGGCCTCGCCCGGCGCCTCGCCCTCGATCCGGCCCAGCGAGCCGTCGAGCACCGCGCGCTCCACGCGCTCGTCGCCGTTGAGGAGCCGGAGCGCGATCCACCGCGCGTTCGGGACGCCGGGATAGGCGGCCGCGATGGCGGGCAGGAGTGCGGCGATCGCCGACTCGACCTCCGGCGGGTGCTCCGCGATGCGGAACGGCACCGGCCGCACGGCGCCGCCCGCCACGGCGTCGATGGCGCGGAGCAGCTCGGGGACGCCCGTGCCCTGCCGCACCGCCGCCGGCACCACCGGCACCCCCAGCTCGCGCTCGAGCGCCTTCGGGTCCACGCCGATCCCGTGCCGCCGCGCCTCGTCCATCAGGTTGAGGCAGACGACGACGCGGTCGGTCACCTCGAGCACCTGGAGCGCCAGGTTGAGGTTCCGCTCGAGGCGCGTGGCGTCGAGGACGAGCACGACCACGTCGGGCTCGCCGAAGAGGAGGAAGTCGCGCGCGACCTCCTCGTCGTGGCTCCCCGCCTGCAGCGAGTAGGTGCCGGGGAGGTCCACGACCTTGACCCGCTTCCCGTCGTGCAGGAAGGTCCCCTCGGCGCGCGTGACCGTCTTCCCCGGCCAGTTGCCGGTGTGCTGGCGCAGGCCGGTCAGCGCATTGAAGACGGTGCTCTTCCCGGTGTTCGGGTTGCCCGCGAGCGCCACGAGCACGTCCCACTTCGTGCCGCCCTGCATGCCGAGCTGGACGAGCTGCTGCTCGCGGCCGCGGCGGGCGCCCTGCGCGGGACCGGGGAGGACGGAGGTCACCGGCTCACCCCGCGCGCCGCGCGTCCACTGACGGCGCCTCCACCTGGATCCACGCCGCCTGCTGGCGGCGGAGCGCGATGAGCGCCCCGCGGATGCGATACGCGATCGGGTCGCCGGACGCGCTCGCGAACTCCGCCACGATCACCGTGCCCGGGACGACGCCGAGGTCGAGGAGGCGGCGCCGCTGCGGGCCCTGGCAGGTGGGCGCGATACCGCGCACCGTCGCCGACTCGCCGGGACGGAGCGCCGCGAGCGTCGCGGCGGCCACCGGCGGTTCCTCGCCCTCGCCGAGCGGCTCCACGGTGACGCCGGCCGCGGCGAGCGGGTCGAGCTCCTCCTCCGCGCCGTCGAGCCGGAGCCGCACCCGCCCGCCCGGCGCCTCGAGGCGCGTCACCACGGCCCCGCGCGCGATGCCGCGCGCGACGAGGCGGTCGTAGGCGTCGCGCGGCTCGTCCTCCACGTGCACCACGCGCCCGGCGCGGCCCGGCGCGAGCGCACCGAGCGCGATGCCGATCCCCTCGGGGAGCTCGCCCGCCGCGGTCGGGATGGGATCACCGTGCGGGTCCACGAGCGGATGACCCAGGGTGGCGGAGAGGGCGTCGGTCTCGGCGGGGGAGAGTCGGTGCTCGAGGCGCTCCGCTTCGTCGTGCCACTCGCCGGGCGCGACCCCCGTGCGGTCGGCGAGGAAGCGTTCCCACAGGCGGTGCGTGCGCACGATGCGGAGCCCGTACGCGCGGCCCTGCTCCGTCAGCGCGAACCCGGCCCCGGAGACGCGGGCGAGGTCGAGTTCCGCGAGCCGCGCGGCGAGGCGCGACGCGCTCGCACGCGAGCACTCGAGCGCGCCCGCGAGGCTCTCGAGCGAGGCGGGGCGGCCGGCGAGCTCCGAGTTGACGAGGTGCTTGAGCGCATCCTCCAGCCGCACGCGTTCGGTGCGGCCGGCCACCCGCGCGAGGCGCGCGACGAGCCCGACCCTCGGCCAGCAGGCGAGGGCGAGCAGCAGCACGAGCGCGGCGAAGACGGCGAGCGCGAGGCGCGGATCCACCATGCACGACTCCGGAGCCCGAGACGAGTCCGGGCGAAATAGGTCGGCAAGAAAACTACTTTCGTATGCACGAAATCTCAAGCCGGCGCTGGTGATCCACCCCCGCCTCTTCTATCATGGGCTGCCCGGCGCCCCGCGCCCCGACCGTCCCCAGACCCCGGAACGCATGTCCGACGCGCTGCACCTGCTCGACGACCCCGGCTTCACCACGCGCCGCGATCCGCACGGGATGCACGCCCTGGCGGTCGGCTTCCCCGCCCAGCTGCGCGACGCGCTCCGCATCGCCGAGGCGACGCCCGCACCGGCGGTCCGCGCGCGGCCCCGCCTCCTGGTGGTGGCCGGGATGGGCGGCTCCGCCGCGGGCGGGGAGTTCGTGCGGGCGCTGGCGGAGGCGGAGGGGACGATCCCCGTCATCACCTGCCGGGACTACGCCCTGCCCGCGTATGTCGGGGCGGAGGCGATCGTCTTCTGCGCGAGCCATTCGGGCAGCACCGAGGAGACGCTCGCGGCGTACGACGATGCGCGCCGGCGCGGGGCGACGATCGTCGCGGTGACGAGCGGCGGGGAACTCGCCGGGCGCGCGGCGCGCGATGGCGTCCCGTGCGTCACGATCCCCGCCGGCCAGCCGCCGCGCACGGCGCTCGGCTTCATGCTGGTCCCCGTGCTCGTGCAGGCGTCACGGCTCGGGCTCCTGGCCCCGCAGGACGTGGCGGGCGCCGCCGAGCAGTGCGAGCGCGCACTCGCGGCGTGGCGCGCGGAGGCGCCGGTGGCGGCGAACGCGGCCAAGCGCCTCGCGGCGGCGCTCCACGGCGCGGTCGGGATGCTCTACGGGCTCGGTACCTGGCAGGGAGTCGTCGCGAACCGCTGGCGCGGGCAGCTCAACGAGAACGCGAAGGCGCTGGTGGGCACGCACGTCCTTCCCGAGATGAACCACGGGGAGATCGTGGGCTGGGAGGGGGCCGGCCGGCAGGGGGTGCGCCGCTGGGTGAGCATCCTGCTGGAGGACGGCGCCGAGCGGGCGCGGATCCGGCTCCGCGCGCACGCGACGGCGGGACTCATCGGCGCCGCCTGCGAGGTGCACCACGCGCGGGCGACGGGCCCCACCCTGCTCGCGCGGATGCTCTCGCTCGCGCTGATGGGCGACTTCGTCTCCCTGCACCTCGCCGCGCTCAACGGCGTGGACCCGTACGCCATCGCCTCGATCGACCGGATCAAGCAGGCCCTCGCCGACGCCCGCTGAGCGACACCGGCGGCCGGAACGCATGCGGGGCGGGTGACGATCACCCGCCCCGCATCATTCACGGCCGCCGAGCGCCCACGCTCACGACGAGCGCACGTCGCAGAGGAGCACGAGCGCCAGGTCGTGGCCCAGCACCTGTTCACGCCCGTCGAGGGCGAGGGTGAGGGGGCCGCGAAAGGGCTGGTGGTCGAGGACGCGCAGCTGCGTGCCCGGGACGAGCCCGATCGCGGCGAGGTAGCGGAGCCGCTCCGCGTCGCTCGTGTCCACGCGCCGGACCTCCGCCTCGGTCCCGGGCGGCACCTCCGCGAGCGGGACGAGGAGCGCCACCGGTTCGGCGCCGTCGGCGCCGGGGATCGGGTCGCCGTGCGGGTCGGTGGTCGGGTGCCCCAGCACGGCGGCCATGCGCTCGACCAGCTCGTCGGACACGGCATGCTCCAGGCGCTCGGCCTC
>JBAIWX010000263.1:0-3604 GCA_037916975.1 Gemmatimonadales bacterium | reverse complement strand
CCGTGGCGGCCGGGCGCCGGGGCGTGAGCCCCGGGGCCCGGCGCGCGCGACTCAGAAGATGTAAGTGGCGCCCAGCGCGAAGCTGACCTGCGACTTCGACGCGTCGTAGTCGGCGAGGTTGGAGCCGTCCAGCCGCACCTCGGGACGGATCAGCATGTGCGGGACGGTCTTGATGTTGAGGGTCGCCGTGCCGGACCCGAACTTCCGGCGGGTCGCCGGGCCGTAGAAGTAGTTGGAGGTCCGGACGCCGTCCTTGTCGTCCACGTAGTCGCCGCGGAGCGCGAGCCCGACGTTCGGCGACACGTCGTAAGTGAACCAGAGGCTCGCGCCCCACCACTTGGCCTTCTGCGTCGGGTCGGCCAGCAGCCCCTCCTCCGTGCCGTAGTCGAACTGCCCGATCACCGTCGCCTTGCTCGCGGGCTTCACCGTGGCGAGCACCTCGCCGCCGTAGCGCCAGTTGTCACCGTTCCCCGCCTGCTCCGGGCCCGCGTAGCCGAGGAACGCGACGTTGAACTTGTCCGAGGGCGTGACGGCCAGCCGGCCCATGAACGACTTCTTGGTGTTGTTGTCCCGCACGACGTCCCAGCCGTTTACCACGTCGATGGCCGCCTCGACCTTCGGGCTCAGCTTCGCGTAGAGCTGGGCGCCGGTCATCGTGAAGTTCTCGACGAAGACGAAGAGGTTGCCCACCGAGAAGTTCGGGTTGACCGGGTCCTCGATCACCTCGAGACCCATGAGCGTCGCCCACTTACCCGCGCGGAACTGGACGTAGGTGTCCTTGCCGGTGGGGAGGTTGAGCGTGACGAAGGCCTGCGTGATGTCGCCGTCGGTGCCGAGGTCGAAGCCGGCGGCCTTGGTCACCTCGGCGTTCGTGCCGAAGAGGCCGTCCACCCGGAAGCCGGCGCTCACCTTGTCGGTCGCCACGGGCAACTCCGCGACGAGCTTGGCGGCGTTGAGCACGAACTGGTCGCCCAGGCGGTCGTAGTACCGGCCGACGATGGCGCCGTTGGTGCCCTTCGTCGAGTACGTGTAGGAGCCGGTGACGTAGCCGCTGAACGCGACCTTCGGTGCGTCCTGGGCCGCCAGCGGCGCCGCCGACGCCAGGGGCACGAGGAGCGCGAGCGACCACCGGGAACGGACGGGCATGGAAGGACCTCCGGAGAATGGGGTGACGACGCCAGCAGTTGCCGTTCGTTGACGCGGGGCGCGCGGGCGTTCGCCCGTCGCCGCCGCGGTGATGCCGATCGTCCCGGGCCCGCACCGCCCGCCCGGCTGCCGCCGGAAATGGCGAGCCCCCGCGGCCAGTGGTCGCGGGGGCTCGCCGTGGTGGGCCGCCCTGCGCCCGCTACGTCGAGACCGCACCGCCACGCTTCGCCGGCCGGAGGCACGCCGCGCCGCCTTGGCGGCGCGGCCACCGGTTTCGACGCGTTCGGCACAGTGCGGGAGCGTGCATCGGCTCGGATCCGGGTGACGGTTGCCTGCCGTGGCTCAGGCCTTGTTCTTCGGGGTCACAAGCTAGTTTGCGGTACTTTGGGCGTCAAGCCTTTTCTGCATTTTCTGCACAATTCGCGTTACAGATTGCAGACAGACCGCGATAACAGGCAGGCCGACCAGGGGCCCATGCTGCCGAAAAACAGGCCGACCTCGAGCAATTCGACCAAGTTAACTTGAACATCCACGGGCACTTATCCATAGGTACCCAAGGAACGTACCTCAGTGTCCTGCACGGAAGCAGTATTTGGATTGCACCTCGTTTCGCGCACTTTCTGCAAAGTCACTTGACCGTGCTTGTACCTCGCGGTAACTTGGCCCCCGGTTCGACACAGCCCGGCCAGGCGAGGGTCCTCCCCCGCCCACGGCCCTTCGCCCACCTGCCTTCGCGTGGGCCCCGATGCTCGGCGTCCCCTGCGGCCCGGCCGCATGTCACTAGCAACGTCATCCCCAACCCCGAGACGCCCATGAGACGGACTCTCCTGCTCGCACTCGCGCTCCTGGCCGCCCCCGCGGCCGCCGCGAGCCTCGCGGCACAGACCGCCGCCGCGCCCGCCCCGGCAGAGGCCCAGGCGCCGGCCGCGGCCGCCCCCGCGCCCCAGGCCGCGGCCACCCCCGCGGCCCCGGCGGGCCCGACGGTCGCCGACCTCGCGGCCAAGCTCAGCAGCGACGAGTCCGCGCTGAACATGGTCTGGACCCTGGTCGCCGGCTTCCTCGTGATGTTCATGCAGCTCGGCTTCGCGATGGTCGAGGTGGGCTTCACGCGCGCGAAGAACGCGGCGCACACCGCGCTCATGAACTTCATGGTCTACGCGCTCGGCATGATCGCGTTCTGGGCGGTCGGCTTCGCCATCCAGATGGGCGGCACCGGCACGCTGGGCGGGTTCGGCACGTGGGCCACCGCCAAGGAGTTCGTCGTGAACCTCGGCGGGAAGGACTGGGGCCTCTTCGGGACGCAGGGCTTCTTCCTGAGCGGCATCCCGGCCGAGGCCTACTCGGCGGTGTTCGCGATGTTCCTGTTCCAGATGGTGTTCATGGACACCACGGCGACGATCCCGACCGGCGCCCTCGCCGAGCGGTGGAAGTTCTCCTCCTTCGTGGTGCTGAGCCTCTTCATCGGCGGGCTGATCTACCCGGTCTACGCCAACTGGGTGTGGGGCGGCGGCTGGCTCTCGGCCCTCGGCACCAACTTCGGCCTCGGCCACGGGCACGTGGACTTCGCCGGCTCCTCGGTCGTGCACCTGACCGGCGGCGTCATCGCCATCGTCACGGCCAAGCTCCTCGGGCCCCGCCGCGGGAAGTACAACCCCGACGGGTCGCCCAACGCGATCCCGGGCCACAACATCCCGATGGCGATGTTCGGCACCTTCGTCCTCTGCTTCGGCTGGTTCGGCTTCAACGCCGGCTCGACCCTGATGGGCACCGACACGCGCATCGGCGTCATCGCGACGAACACCATGCTCGCGGGCACCGGCGGCGCCATCACGTCGATGATCTACATGTGGACCCGGTACGGGAAGCCGGACCCGTCCATGCTCGCCAACGGCGTCCTCGCCGGCCTGGTCGCGATCACCGCGCCCTGCGCGTTCGTGACCGCGCCCGCCGCGGTGCTGATCGGGGCGATCGCCGGCGTGCTCGTCTGCTGGTCGGTGTTCTTCGTCGAGCGCACGCTCAAGATCGACGACCCGGTCGGCGCGAGCTCGGTGCACGGCGTCTGCGGCGCGTTCGGCGTGCTCTGCGTCGGCCTCTTCGCGGACGGCACCTACGGCGAGGGCTGGAACGGCGTGGCCGGAGGCGTGAAGGGCCTCTTCTACGGAGACAGCGGCCAGCTCGTGGCCCAGCTGATCGGCATCGGCACGAACATCGTTGTCGTCGGCGCGCTGGGCTACGTCGCCTGGGCCATCACGAGCGCCCTCACCAGCGGCCAGCGCGTGAGCGTGGCCGACGAGGAGCTCGGCCTCGACCTGCCCGAGATGGGCGCCCTCGCGTACCCTGACACCAGCGACCTCTCCGCCGCGACGGTGGTCGTGGCCAGCAGCACCACGTCCGCCGCGAGCACACGCCCGGCCGTCGCCTGACCGAACCCGGAGGGCGGTCGCCGCGCGCTGCGGCG
>JBAIWX010000262.1:0-6113 GCA_037916975.1 Gemmatimonadales bacterium | reverse complement strand
GCCAGCTGGCGCGCCGCGTCCTCGACCAGCTCGCCGGCGCGGCGGCGTCACTCGTCGTGGCCGCCGTCGTGCCGGCCCTCGGTTCTGCCGTGGCCGCACCGCTGGCCGCGCAGGCCTTCGAGGGCGTCGTCACGATGACGCGAACCTCGTGGCCGCCGGCATCGTAGCCGGCGAAGACCCCGCCCCGCTCGAGGCCGCCCAGCCGGTCGTTGACGAAGGTGCGGCGCGCGGCACCCACGACGGGCGGGAGGAGCGCGTCCACGCCGGCGGTTCCCGCCTCGGGCACCTGCGGCGTGGCGCGGCCGGCACCCGCCGCCGCGCCGGCGACCTGGTCGAGGACGCGGCGCGCCAGCTGGCCGAGGAGGTTGCCGAGCGGGGAATCGGGCGCCATGGGACCCTCCCGGGGCCGGGGGACGATTTAATGACACAAAAGACGCTTCATGACACTGGTGTGTCATTACGTCGCAAGCTATCTTCCCTCCGTGAGCCCGTCAAGCAACGATCCCGCCGAGGCCCGCGGCCGCGCCCGTCAGCGCCGCCGCACCCGGACCGCGCTCCTCGCGGCGGCCGCGCAGCTCGTCGCGGCGGGCCTCGCCCCCACCGTCGCCGAGGTCGCCGACGCGGCCGACGTCTCCCGCCGCACCGCCTACCGCTACTTCCCGTCGCAGGAACGGCTGCTGGTCGAGGCGGCGCTCGAGGGGCTTCGCCCGGTGGTGGAGCGGGCGATGGCGACGGCCTTTCCCGCGAGCGCCAACGGCGCCGACCCGGCCGCCGCCGCCGAGGCGCGGCTCGACGCGATGGTGCGGATCGTCCACCGCCTCGCCCTCGAGCAGGAGCCGCTGCTGCGGACCGTCCAGCGGCTCACCGCCGGTCGCGGGGCGGCGGGCCAGCCGGTGCGGGGGAGCCGGCGGCTCGACTGGATCACCGAGGCGATCGCGCCGGTGCGCCCCGCCCTGGGCGCCGCCCGGCACCAGCGCCTCGTCGCGGGGCTCTCGCTCGTGGTGGGATTCGACGCGCTCTTCGCCCTCCGCGACATGCACGGCATGCCCGCCGCGGACGTGGAGCGGGTGACGCGCTGGTCGGCCCGCGCGCTCCTGCGCGAAGCCCTCGCGGAGGCGACCGACCGGCGGACACGGACCATTGGAGGCAGGGGATGACGGCGGACGAACAGGCGATCCGCGCGCTCGTGGCGCGCCAGGTCGAGGCGTGGAACCGGGGGGATGCGGCGGCCTACGGCGCGGACTGCGCCGAGGACGTGGTGCTGGTCAACATCGTGGGGATGCGCCTCGAGGGGCGCGCCGGCTTCGACGCGAGCCACGCCCGCATCTTCTCCACCATCTTCGCGGGCAGCACCCTCGGCATGGAGGTGGAGGCGATCCGGCCGCTCGGCAGTGGCGCGGCGGTGGTCGAGACGCTGGCGTCGGTCCGCGGCTTCCGGGCCCTCCCGCCCGGCATCGAGCCGCCGCCGGACGGGGTGCTGCGCACGCGGCTGCTGCAGGTGCTCGAGCGGCAGGAAGGCGCGTGGCGCGTGCGCTGCTACCACAACGTCGCCGTCTCGCCGCAACTGCCGCCCGCGCCGCCGCGCTGACCCTTATCGGCCGCGCACCCCCTCGAGCACCGACATCCGCCGCGCCCCCGGATAGGGCCGCCCGGGCCCCTTCACCGCGAGCCAGAGGATCCGGTTGAAGGCGTCCTCGTCGGCGGCATCCTCCACGTGGAGGTCGAGCCGCGCCGAGGCGGACGCGCCCGCGCCCTGCGCGGGGTTCCGCTCGTCGAGCGGCACCGCGGGCTGGAGCACCGTCCACGGCCGGAGGTCCGGCGTGGCGCGCCAGATGTCGCGGAGCGGGCGGCCGTAGTGGTCGAACTGCGAGAGCGCCTCGAGGCCGAGGAGCTCCTCGATGGTGCGGAGCACGTCGGTCGTGTTGGTGAACCGGTGGCTCACCCCTGCCTTTGCCCACGGCGAGATCACGAGCAGCGGCGAGCGGTGGCTGTCCACGTGGTCCGGGCCGTTCTGGGCGTCGTCCTCCAGCACGAACACGACCGTGCTCCGCCAGAAGGACGTCCGCGAGAGCGCCTCGATCACCCGGCCCAGCGCGAGGTCGTTGTCCGCCACCATGGCGCGCGGCGTCGGCTTCCCCGCCGAGAGGCCGGCGGTGTGGTCGTTCGGGAGGCGCAGGACCTGCAGCGCCGGCATGCGTCCCTCGCGGGCGAACGTCTGGAGCTCCGCGATCCAGATGTCGGCGCGGCGCTGGTCGGGGATCGCAAGGTCGTAGGCCGGGAAGCTGTCGCAGGTGTGGTCGCGCAGGAACGGCTTGATCCCCTGGTAGCCGGCCGGGAGCCGCTCCCGGTCCATCCCTTCTCCGACGACGAACTCGCCGTAGTTCCGGAAGGTGATCCCCTTCCGGGCCGCGAGGTCCCAGAGGTAGCCGTTCGCCGGCTCGTTCACGTCGTCCTCGGGGATGTTCTCCGAACCCCATCCCCGGTTCGTCCCCTCGTAGTCGTAGTCGCGGCCGCGGTCGGAGTAGTTGGACTGCACCGTCTTCTGCAGGTAGTCCGTCGTGTACGCCGCGGTGCTCCAGTTGTGGCCGTCGGCGCTCACCTCGGCGCTCACGAAGAAGCGGTCGTGGATCCCGAACCGCTCCGCGAGCGCGTGGTGGTTCGGCGTCACCGGCCGGCCGAAGTACGTGAGCGCCGTGTCGCCGTCGGCGCCCGGCAGGTCGCCCAGGACCTGGTCATAGGTCCTGTTCTCCTTGATCACGTAGATCACGTGCTCGATCGGCGGGTAGCCGTGCCTCTGCCCGGGCGGCTGGTCCCAGCGGTTGGCCCGCCAGACGCGCCGGTCGAGCGCCGCGAGGGCCGCCCCGGCCGCATGCGCCGTGCGCGAGACGGTCAGCGTGCCGTGCAGCTGCGCCAGCACGTACTGGTCGCCGCGGCCCTTCCGCTCGCGCGAGGCGCGCGGGCCCGGTCCGTCGGGATTGGGGGCGGTGCCGCGCCCCTTCCCGTTCGCCACGAGGAGCGAGTCGCCGCGCACCACGAGCGCCGTCGGGTACCACTCGGTGGGGATCCGCCCGGCGAGCGCGTCGGCCGCGTGCGGCGACGGGACGCCGGCGGTGCGTGCCGAGAGGTCGAAGACGGCGACGGCGTTGGCATCGCCCTCGGCGACGAAGAGCCGCGTCCCGTCGGGCGAGAGGGCGAGCGCATTGGGCGTCGTCCCCTCGCCCGGGCCCGAGGGCGGCGGGTCGCGGAGCTCCGTGAGCACGGTGCGCGAGCGCGTGTCGACGACCGTCACGCGGTCGGTGCTCGCGGACGCGACGAAGAGGCGCGAACCGTCGCCGTTGAGGAGCAGCGCCGACGGATGGCGCCCGGCAGGAATCGCGGCCCGCCGCCGGAGCGTGTCGCCCTCGCGCGCGAACTCCACCACCTCATGCCCGTTCCACGGCGTCACGTACACGGTGCCGTCCGGCGCCTCGGCCACGCCGTAGGGATAGCGCCCGGTCGGGAGCCGCTGGCGGATGCGCCCGGTCCCGGCGTCGAGCACGGCGAGCGAGTCGCCCAGGTTCTCGACGACGTAGAGCAGCCTTCCGTCGTGCGATGCGGCGAGGCCGGCGGGGTAGCGCGTGCCGTCCGCCTTCGGCGCCTTCGCGGCGAGCGGGAACGAGTCCGTGAGCGTGGCCCGGCCATCGGCATACGCGTAGCGGTACACCACGTCCTGGTTCCCGCCCGAGACGTAGAGCGTGCGGCCGTCGGGCGCGAAGGCCGCGCCGATGAACGCCGCGCGCTGCACGACCGTCTGCCGCACGGTCCCGTCGGGCTCGAGCACCTGGAACCCCTGGTCGCCGTAGCCCGAGAGCACGGCGACGAGGCGGCCGTCCGGCGCGGGCAGGAGGGCGAGCGGCATCGAGCCCAGGGGACGCGAGGTCCCGGCGGGATCGAGGGTGCGGCCGGTGGGGAGCTGGTCCATGGGCCGCAGCATGTCGGGCCCAGCGGTTCGCGCGGCGGGCGCGGCGGGACGGCAGGCGAGGGCCGCGGCGAGGAGCGGGAGCGCCACGCGCGCGGCGCGGGAGCACTTACCGCAGGAGGAAGGAGGCGGAATCGTCATGTCCTGGACGATAGCCGCCTCATGTCACGGCGCGCTCACGGCGCGAAGGCGTACGCCACCTGCACGGGCCGGCCGCGCCAGTAGGGCTGCCGGCCCTCCGGGAGGAACCACGCCACCTCGGATTCGGCGGGAATCCGCATCCCGTTCACCACCATGAACGCCGGCCCGTAGGTGCCTTCCCACGGGGTCGGCACCTGCGTGCCATCCACGTCGCGCCCGCGCAGGGCGCGCGCGCGGAGCGGGCGGCCGTCGGGTGCCACGTCGAGCTCGAGCGAGGCCGTGCATGCGCCGTCGGTCACCGTGACGCGCGCCGTCGAGTCGCTCACCGGGGACCACGCGATCCCGTCGCGCGGGAGCAGCGCGGTCGGCAGCCAGACCGCCTCGCCGAGCCAGCGGAGCAGCGCCGACTCCGCGAGGGTCTTCGAGCCGCGCTGGTCCACGATCGGGACGAGCCCCAGGACGGCGGCGCGCATCTCGCCCTCGCCGCCGGCGTAGCCGTCCCGCACGTGCGCCGGGACGAGGGGCACCATCGCGATCTTCGCGTCCCACACGAAGCCGGGCGGCTCGGCGCGCCAGAGCTGGGTCGCAGTGAAGGGTGCCCACGCCTTCAGCCGGAACTCGCCGCTCCAGGCGATCCGCGCCCGGTGGACGAGCGGCTGCCCCTCGGTGAGCGCGAAGGCGAAGTATCGGCGCGCTGGCGCCGGGAGCCCCTCCAGCATCGCCCGGTCGTAGCGCCGCGGCGTGCCGGACGGGGGCGGCGTCTCGATGAGGCGCTCGACCGCACGCGCGGCGTCGGCGCGCCAGCGGCCGAGGCCGAGCGCCACGGCCGGGGCGCCGGCCGCGAGCACGCCGCCCGCCGTGATGCCGATCGTGCCAAGGAGCCGCATCGCCGCCTCCGGAGTCCCGGTCCATGCCTGCCAACCCGGGAGCAGGGTCGCCCGTCCGGGGCGAACGCACCTGCAAGACGACGTGAGGAGCGCTTCACGCCGGCACGGCCGGCAGCCCCGCGAGCGCCAGCGCGAGCTCAGCCTCGTCGTACGAGCGGTCCTCGAGCTTCCCGGCGAAGTAGTCCATGTACGCCTGCATGTCGAAGTGCCCGTGGCCGCACAGGTTGAACAGGATCGCGCGGCTCGTCCCTTCCTCGCGGCAGCGGAGCGCCTCGTCGATGGCGCCCTTGACGGCGTGGTTCGCCTCCGGCGCGGGGACGATGCCCTCCGCGCGCGCGAACTGCACCCCCGCCTCGAAGCAGGCGCGCTGGTGGTGCGCCACCGCCTCGATGAGTCCGAGCTCCTTGAGGTGACTCACCATCGGCGCCATGCCGTGGTAGCGGAGCCCGCCGGCGTGGAAGCCGGGCGGCGTGAAGGTGGAGCCCAGGGTGTGCATCCTGGTGAGGGGCGTCAGGTGTGCGGTGTCGCCGAAGTCGTAGGCGTACTTGCCGCGCGTGAGGCTCGGGCAGGCGGCGGGCTCGACGGCCACGACGCGCACCCTCGGACCGCCGCGGAGCTGCGCGCCGATGAACGGGAAGGCGATCCCCGCGAAGTTGGACCCGCCGCCGGTGCAGCCCACGACGACGTCGGGGTAGTCGCCGGCGAGCTCGAGCTGTGCCAGCGCCTCCTGGCCGATCACCGTCTGGTGCAGGAGGACGTGGTTGAGCACGGAGCCCAGGGCGTAGTTCGTGTCGGCGCGCTGCGCCGCGACCTCGACCGCCTCCGAGATCGCGATGCCGAGGGAGCCGGGGTGGTCGGCGCGCTGCGCGAGGATCGCGCGGCCCGCGGCGGTCTCCGGGGACGGCGAGGGCACGCAGCGCGCGCCGTAGGTCTCCATGAGCGCCCGGCGGTAGGGCTTCTGCTCGTACGAGACCCGCACCATGAACACCTGCACCTCGATCCCGAAGAGCGCGCCGGCGAAGGCGAGCGACGAGCCCCACTGCCCCGCACCCGTCTCCGTCGCGATGCGGCGGACGCCCGCCTCGCGGTTGTAGAACGCCTGCGCGACGGCGGTGTTGGGCTTGTGG
>JBAIWX010000261.1:0-14415 GCA_037916975.1 Gemmatimonadales bacterium | reverse complement strand
CCGGCGCGGGCACCGGGGCCGCGGGCGGCGGCGGCGGCTCCATCTTCTTGAGCACGCGCGTCCCCGCGACCGGGGCGTCGCCGCCCTCGTCCTTCGGCTCGAAGAGGGCGCTCACCTCGCCGAACTTGAGCGTGGCGCCGGGGGACAGGGCGACCTCGCCGCTGACCGGCTCGCCGTCCACCATGGTGCCGTTGGTGGAGCCCAGGTCCGAGAGGACCCAGACGCCGCCCTCCCGGCGCTGCAGCTTCGCGTGGCTCGTGCTCACGCTCGCCTCGGGGAGCACGATGTCGTTGTAGTCGGCGCGGCCGATGTTCACCACCGGCGTCCGCACCGGCAGCCGCTTCCCCTTGAGCGACCCCGAGCGCACGAGGAGCGAGGCGAGCGGCGCCACCGGGGCCGGGGCCGCGCCGGGCACCGGGAGCGGTGTGGGCGTCACCCCGTGCAGCGTGTCGTTGAGCCGCTCGGCCGCGCCGGCCGGGGCGGGCATCGCCGGCCGCGGGATCGGCGTCACCGGGATCCCGTGGAAGGTGTCGTTGAGCCGCATCGGGGCACCGGCCGCGGGCGGCTCCGGCACCGGCGCGGCCTGGCCGTAGAAGCGGAACTCGTCGGTCCCGATGCGGATCACGTCGGCCCGCGCGAGCACGCGCGTCCCCGAGACCTTCTGGCCGTTGACGAGGGTACCGTTGGAACTGGAGTCGGTGAGCACGTAGCCGGCGGGGGTGAGGCGGATCTCGGCGTGGCGCCGGGAAACCTCGGTGTGGTTCACGACCACGTCGCAGGCGGCGTCCCGGCCGAAGACGAGCCCCTTCGCGGGCACCTCGTACTCGCGGCCGTCCGTCAGGCAGACGACGCGGCCGCCGGTATTGAGGCCCGGCGCGGGGCTCGTCTGCGCGAGCGACAGCGTACCGGGCGCGGGCACCGGGACGGGCTCGGTGATCGCCTGCATGAGCTGCGTGCTGCCGCCGCGGAGCGAATCGACGACGAGGAGCTCGACGCCCCCCAGCACGACCTTGTCGCCGTGGAGGAGCGGGGTCGGCTCCCCGCCGAGCCGGACGCCGTTCACCAGCACCTCGGAGGCGGCGTCGGCCGGGCGGATGGCGGCCTGCCCGCCGGGGAGGCCCTGCACGACGGCGTGCCGACCGCGGACCCCCGTCCCCTCGAGCCGGATGCCGCAATCCGCGTCGCTCCCGAGGACGAGTTCCCCGGGCACGACCGGGACGCGGCGGCCGGCGACGTCGAGCTGGATCATCGGGTCGGGTTCCTGGCTACGATAAAGGAAACGTATCCGGCGCGTCGTAACTGAGCAAGCGACGGGACTTTACGCCGTCCGGCGCTCGCCCGGCGCCTCCAGCTGCAGGCGGTAGAGCCGCGCGTAGAGCCCGCCAGCGGCGAGGAGGTCGCGATGCGTCCCCCGCTCCCGCACCTCCCCGTGGTGCATCACGAGGATCTGGTCGGCGTGGAGCACGGTGCTCAACCGGTGCGCCACGACGAGGCTCGTGCGGCCGGTCATCAGCTCGCCGATCGCCGCCTGGATCTGCGCCTCCACCTCGCTGTCCACCGAGCTCGTCGCCTCGTCGAGGACGAGGATGCGCGGGTCGAGGGCCAGCGCCCGCGCGAAGCTGAGCAGCTGCCGCTCCCCCACGCTCAGCGACCGCCCCCGTTCGCCGAGCACGTGCCGGTAGCCGTCGGGCAGCCGCCGGATGAACCGGTCGGCCCCCACCCGCTCCGCGGCCCGCCGCGCCTCCGCCTCGCCGATCGGCGCGTCAAGGGTCAGGTTGTGGAGCAGGTCCCCCGTGAAGAGGAAGAGGTCCTGCGCCACGTACCCGATGAGGCCGCGCAGCTCCGCGAAGGCGAGCTCGCGGATGTCCACCCCGTCCACCGTCACCCGCCCGCGCACCGGGTCGTAGAAGCGGAGCAGCAGGCTCACGATGGTGCTCTTCCCCGCCCCCGTGTGGCCCACGAGGGCCAGCGTCTCCCCCGGGCGGGCCGTGAAGCTCACGTCGCGGAGCACCCAGGGGCGGTCGTCCGCGTAGCGGAACCAGACGTTCTCGAACCGCACCTCGCCCCGCACCGGGCGGGGGAGGGCGCGCGGCGCCGCCGGCTCCGGCACCGCCACCGGCTCGTCCAGGAGGCGGAAGACCCGCTCCGAGGAGGCCATCGCCGTCTGCAGCAGGTTGAACTTCTCCGACAGGTCCTGCAGCGGCTGGAAGAACCGCCGGGTGAGCTGGATGAAGGCCGCGAGCACGCCGATCGTGAGCGTCCCGCCCAGGGTCCGGACGCCCCCGTACCAGAGGAGCAGCGCCACGGCGACGCTGGTGAGCACCTCCACCACCGGGAAGAAGACGGCGTAGATCGTCACCGAGCGCAGGTGCGCCTGCAGGTGCTCGTCGTTCACCCGGGCGAACGCCGCGAGGGTCTCGCGCTCGCGCCCGAACAGCTGCACCACGCGGAGCCCCGAGAGGTGCTCCTGCAGGAAGGTGTTGAGCCGGGCGACCTTCACCCGGATGTCCCGGAACGCCTCGCGCACCGCATGGCGGAAGGCCCGCGCCACCAGCCACACGACCGGCATCACCGCGAAGGCCACGAGCGCCAGCCGCCAGTCCCGGGCGAGCATCAGCACCATGATGGCGACGAGGGTGAAGACGTCGCCGAAGACCGTCACCACGCCCGACGAGAAGAGCTCGCTCAGCGTCTCGACGTCGGAGGTTACCCGCGTCATGAGGCGGCCGACGGGGTTCCGGTCGAAGTAGGGGATGCTGAGCCGCTGCAGGTGCGCGAAGATGTCGAGCCGGAGGTCCCGCATCACCCGCTGGCCGATCCACGTGGTGAGCTGCGCCTGGACGTAGTCGAGGGCGAACTCGAGCAGCAGCACGCCGAGCGCGAGGCCGGCGAGCGTGGTGAGGAGGCCGGTGTCCCGCGCGGGGATCGCGACGTCGAGCGCCCGCTGGGTGAGGAGGGGCGGGACCAGCGCGAGCGTGGCCGAGGTGAGGAGGAGCGCCACCGCGCCGAGCGCGGGCCAGCGGTAGGGCCGGAGGTAGGCGAGGAGCCGGCGCCGGAGCGCCGAGTCCATGCCCGAGACGCCGGCGTCCTCCGTGAGCCCGCTCACGCCGCCCCCTCCACGGGCGTCGCGTCGCTGTCGATCGCCTTGAGCCCCTTCCGCACCCAGCTGGAGAAGACCACGAACCCGAAGGCGATGGTGCAGTAGCTCAGGATGAAGCGCCAGATGAGCGTGTAGAGCGGCGTCACCGCCTTCGGCACGTACGACGCCATGATCAGCGCCGAGAGCACCTCGGCGACGCCGGCGTTGCCGGGCGTGGGGGCGAAGAAGTAGAGGAGGAAGGTGACGAGCGTCTGGACGAGCAGGATGTCCACGAAGTTCGCGTCGATGCCGAGGGCCCGCATCGCCACGTAGCCCGCGAGCAGCTTGTTGGCGTGCGACGGGCCGGAGATGACCGTCGCCCAGCCGAGGGCGAGCCAGCCGCGCGGCGTGTTGAACTGCCGCATCGTCTCGTGCGCCTGGTCGATGGTGGCCCGGAGCCCCTCGAGCCGCCGGCCGACGCGCCCGCTCCGCCGGCCCGCCCACTCGGCGAGCCGGTGCAGCAGGGCGCTCGCGTGCTTCGGGAAGACCATCACGCCGACGAGGAGGATGCCGAGCGCGACGAAGATGCCGAGGCTGCCGAGGAAGAGGTCGTAGAGGGAGAGGCCGAGGACCGCCTCCTTCGCCCCCAGCGACTTCCCCGCCCCGAAGACGATGGCGATCGGCCCCGCGATCGCGAAGAACGCCACCGTCGCCACGAACGACATCAGGGTGGTCGTCATCGCCACCCCGGTCGGCACCCCGGAGCGCCGCATCGTGTAGATCATCATCGGCGCGGCGCCGGTCTGGAACGGGGTGAGGTAGCTCGCCCAGGCGCTCATGCCGCCGGCGAGGATCATCCCGCCCAGGGGCGGGTTCGGGGTGACCTCCCGGGCCAGGACCCAGAGGCGGAGGCCGCCCCCCAGCCAGTCGAGCGAGGCGAGCGCCACGCCGGCCACGAGCCACTGCCAGCGCAGCTGCCCCGCCGCGTCGAGCACCGCGGCGGGGTTGCGGCCGTAGAGGAAGGTGACCGCGAAGCCGAGGAGCGAGATCAGGAGGAAGATCTCGAGCCCGCGGCGGAGCAGCTGGGGCGTGAAGAGACGGGCCATTGGACGGGCGGAAACGTAGCCGCCCGCCCGGCACCGGAACAGGCGACCGGCGCCCCGAAACTATCCCGAAACGCCCCGCCCCCTTATCGTTCCAGCCGCCATGACCGACCGCGTCCTCCGCATCGTGAACGCCCGGCAGCACAACCTGCGCGGCGTCACGGTGGACCTCCCGCACCGCGCCCTCGTCGTGATCACCGGCCCCTCCGGGTCGGGGAAGTCGAGCCTCGCCTTCGACACCCTCTACGCGGAGGGTCAGCGCCGCTACATCGAGTCGCTCTCGACCTACGCCAAGCAGTTCCTCGACCGGATGCCGAAGCCGCACGTGGACCGGCTCGAGGGGCTCGCCCCGGCCGTGGCCATCGAGCAGCGGAACCCCACGATGTCGAGCCGCTCGACCGTCGGCACCGCCACCGAGGTCTACGACTTCCTCCGGCTCCTCTGGGCGCGGGTCGGGACGACGTACTGCCGGCGCTGCGGTGCCATCGTGCGGAAGGACTCGGTCGAGAGCGCGGTGGACGACGTGGCGGCGCGCGCCACCGGCCGGCTGCAGGTCACCTTCCCGCTCCCCGACTCGGCCCGCGCCTCCCACGCGGCGATCGTCGAGAACCTGCGCGCCCTCGGCTTCGTCCGGGTGATCGCCGACGGCGCCCCGCTCCACCTCGACGAGCTCGCCCCGCGCGCCGACCTCGCGAGGGCGTCCGAGCTCCTCGTCGTCGTGGACCGGCTCCTCCTCGGCGCGGCCCCGGTCGCGGCAGGGGACGGCACGGCGGGACGCGACCCGGCGCTCGGGCGCCTCGCCGAGGCGCTCGGCACCGCCTTCGCCGAGGGCGAGGGGATCGCGCTGGTGCTCCACGACGGGGGCCGGCTCCGGTTCACCGAGCAGCCCGCCTGCAGCGCCTGCGACACCCCCGCCGTGCCGGCCACGCCCGCGCTCTTCTCGTTCAACAACCCGCGCGGCGCCTGCTCGGCCTGCAACGGCTTCGGCGCGGTGCTCGAGTACGCCGAGTCGCTCATCGTCCCCGACCCGGAGCGCTCGCTCGCGGAGGGCGCGATCGACCCGTGGACCAAGCCGCGCTACGAGGCGCGGCGCCGGCTCCTCCTCAAGCGCGCGAGGGAGCTCGGTGCCGACCCCGACGCGCCGTGGCGGAAGCTCAAGGCCACCGTGCGCCGCGAGCTCCTGCACGGGAAGGAGGGGCGCTACCTCGGCATCTTCCCCTTCCTCCGCTCGCTCGAGGAGAAGCGCTACAAGCAGTACATCCGCGTCTTCCTCCGGCAGTACCAGCTCGCGATCACCTGCGAGGCCTGCGGCGGGAGCCGGCTCAACGAGCACGCGCGCGCGGTGAAGGTCGGCGGGCAGACGATCGCCGAGGTGGCGGCGCTGCCCGTGGACGCGCTCGCGGCGTGGCTCGCCGCGCTCCCGCTCACCGGCGCCGAGCGGCAGGTGGCGCACCTCGTCCTCGAGCAGCTGGCATCACGCGTGGCGTACCTGACGGACGTGGGGCTCGGCTACCTCACGCTCGACCGGCAGACGCGCACCCTCTCGGGGGGCGAGGCGCAGCGCATCGCGCTCGCCAACGCGCTGGGCTCGCGGCTCGTGGACACCCTCTACGTGCTCGACGAGCCTTCGATCGGCCTCCACCCGCGGGACACCGACCGGCTGCTCGCGCTGCTCCGGCGGCTCCGCGACGGCGGCAACACCGTCGTCGTGGTGGAGCACGACCTCGCGGCGATCCGCCAGGCCGACTTCATGCTCGAGCTGGGCCCGGGCGCCGGGGAGCACGGCGGGCAGGTGGTGCACGCCGGCCCCCTCACTGGGGCGCTCCCCTCGCTCACCGGGCAGTACCTCACGGGCGAGAAGCGGATCGGCGTGCCGAGCGCGCGGCGACCGGCGGGCCCCCGCTGGCTCAGGGTGCGCGGCGCGCGGCTCCACAACCTCGACGGCGTGGACTGCGACATCCCCCTCGGCGCGATGGTGGCGGTGACGGGCGTCTCGGGCTCGGGGAAGAGCACGCTGGTGCACGACATCCTCTACCGGAACCTCGAGGCGCGGCTCCATGGCGAGCACTCGGCCAAGTCGCACCTGGGCGAGGCGGTGGGCGAGGTGCGCGAGCTCGCGGGCCTCGAGTGGGTCGAGGACGTGCTGCTCATCGACCAGAGCCCGATCGGCCGGAGCCCGCGCTCCAACCCGATCACCTACGTCCGCGCCTTCGACGAGATCCGCGAGCTGTTCGCGGCCCAGCCCCTCGCGCGGCAGCGGAAGTACACGGCGGCCACCTTCTCGTTCAACATGGCGGGCGGGCGCTGCGAGGCGTGCGAGGGGGCGGGCGCGGTGCAGGTGGAGATGGTCTTCCTCGCCGACGTCTTCGTCCCGTGCGAGGCCTGCGGCGGCACCCGCTTCAAGCCGCCTGTGCTCGACGTGAAGATCCAGGGCGTCTCGATCCACGACGTGCTCCAGTGGAGCGTCGAGGAGGCGATCCGCCGCTTCCGGCACCAGCCGAAGCTCGGCACCGCGCTCTGGCACCTCCAGCAGGTAGGTCTCGGCTACCTCCGCCTCGGGCAGCCGGCGACGACCCTCTCGGGGGGAGAGGCGCAGCGCCTCAAGATCGCGCGCGAGCTCATCGCGGCCGGCAAGCGGGGTGGCCGGAAGCTGTACATCCTCGACGAGCCGACGACGGGCCTCCACCTCGACGACGTGCGCGTGCTCATCGCCGTGCTCGACCGGCTGGTGGACCAGGGGCACACCGTGCTCGTCATCGAGCACCACCTCGACGTGATCAAGCGCGCCGACTGGATCGTGGACCTCGGCCCCGAGGCGGGCCCGGGCGGCGGGCGCGTGGTGGCCCAGGGCACCCCGGAGCAGGTGGCACAGGTCGCGACCTCGCACACCGGCCGCTGGCTGCGCGAGGTGCTCGCGGAGCAGCCGGCACCGGACCTCGTGACACGGCGTGACGCGATGCTTACGGGCGCTTGACGGGAGGGCGACGGGATCGGGGACGAGGAAGGGGATGATTGGGCGTGTCCCGGCGCAGCCCTGCGCCGGACAGGACATCCCCATCCAACGTGCCGGAGATCCCGAGATGCGCGTCCTCCCCACCCTGCTCGCCGCAGGCGCCGTGACGTTCGCGGCCGCGTGCAGCGATTCCACCCCCGCCACCCCGACCGCCGCGACGACCCGCGCCCTCGCATCCGCCAAGGACGCGGGCGCCGGCTTCCGGACGAGCCAGCCGGCCCAGGCTCGCGCGCTCGACCCGCAGGCGACGGTGACGCCGATCATCTCGGTGGGCGACAACATCCCCGGCCTCGACCAGCCGTGGGCCCCGGTGCCGGACGGCCTCGGCGCCTACCTCGACGGCGGGAACCTCGTCGTCTTCGCGAACCACGAGATCAACGCCTCGGGCGTGAAGTCCTCGAACGGCGGCCCGACGTTCTCGTACTCGCGCGTGTCGCGCCTCGTGGTTGACCCCTACACCCTCAAGGTCGTCGCCGGCAGCTATCCCGAGGACGGGAGCGGCCAGTACCAGCGCCTCTGCTCGGCCACCTGGGCCGACGCGGCGGAGAACCTCCCGACCGGCTTCTTCCTCACCGGCGAGGAGCAGGGCGTGACGAACAAGGGCTCGATGACGCTCGCGATCTCGGGCGCGGGCGCCAAGACCGAGCTCCCGCACCTCGGCGCCTTCAGCCACGAGAACACCACCGCCGTGCCGGGCTTCGGCTCCCGGGTCGTGACGTTCGGGACCGACGACGCCTCCGGCCAGTCGGAGCTCTACATGTACGTCGCCGACGACGAGGCCGCCTTCCTCGCCGGCACCGGCAGGCTCTACGTCCTCAAGACCGACGTGAAGTCGGCGGCGGGCAAGCCGCTCCACTCGGGGAACCTGGTGGACGGCCAGTCCATCCCGGTCTACTTCGTCGAGGTGCCGGACCCGGCCGACCTGGGTGCCGCGCCGAACCAGCGCTTCGCGCGCCTGCAGGCCAAGGTGGACGCCCTCGGCGCGATGCCGTTCGTCCGCCTCGAGGACTCCGACTACGACCGGAGCGAGGGCGTCTCGAGCAGCAAGCCGACGCTCTACTTCGTGGACACGGGCACGCGGAGCGTGACCGGCCGCACGCAGGTGGGCGCCGACTGCGGCGGCATCTGCGACCTCGCGGGCTCGCTCTACAAGCTCGAGCTGAACGCCGACGACCCGACGTCCGGCGCCACGCTCACGCTCGTCGAGCGCTCGAAGGGCGCCGCGTCCGGCTGGGCCTCGCCGGACAACATCGCGACCTCGAAGAACAGCATCATGGTCATGGAGGACCCGGCGTACGACGGCTTCGACGGCAGCCGCCCGCCGGCGATCTGGAACGCCCGGCTCCTGCCGCAGGGCCGCGTGGACGGCTTCCGCAAGGTCGTCGAGCTCACGCAGGAGGAGCTGATCCCCGGGCCGGCCGGCAAGTGCGTGGACGCGACGGGCGGCTGCTGGGAGTCGAGCGGCATCATCAGCACCGCCGACGAGCTGGGCAACGGCACCTGGCTCTTCGACGTGCAGGCGCACACGCTGCCCTTCTCCGTGGGCGACAAGCGCTACGGCTCCGAGGGTGGCCAGCTCCTCTACCTCCGCCTCCCGGGCTCCTGAACGCACGCGTGCGGGGGCGCACGGCGCGCCCCCGCCCCGCCGGACGCACGAACGGGGCAGCCGATGGCTGCCCCGTTTCGCGTTCCGATGCCGCATGGCCCCTCAGCCGTCCGCCCCCTCCTGCAGCAGCTGCCACGCGAGGTCCACGTGCTCCGGCCCCGTGAGCCGGCCGCCGATCGCGACGCGGATGACGTACCGCCCCGCGAGTGCCGTGTGCGTGAGGAAGAGGCGGCCGGTCGCGTTGACCCGCTCGAGCAGCGCCTTCGTGCGCGCATCCGCCGACTCCGCGCCCTCGCCCGGGCGCGGGGCGAGCCGCAGGCAGACGAGCCCGAAGTGCACCGGCGCCGCGAGCACGAAGCGCCGGTCGGCCGCGACCCTCGCGGCCAGGTCCGCCGCCAGCGCGACGTGGCGGCGCAGGTGCGCCTCCAGTCCCTCCACCCCGTAGCTCCGGAGCACCCACCACAGCTTGAGGGCGCGGAAGCGCCTGCCGAGCTGGACGCTCCAGTCGCGGAAGTTGGCGACGTCGGCATCGTGCGTCGTCCGCAGGTACTCGGGGCTCGCGCCGAAGGCGCGCAGCAGCAGCGGCACGTCGCGCACGAAGTAGGCGGTGCAGTCGAAGTTGGTGAGCAGCCACTTGTGCGGGTTGAAGACGAGGCTGTCCGCCGCCGCGATCCCGTCGAGGATCCACCGCCGCTCGGGGAGGATCGCCGCCGAGCCGGCATAGGCCGCGTCCACGTGGAGCCACGCCCCGTGCCGCCGGGCGATGGCGCCGATCGCCGGGAGCGGGTCCACCGCCGTCGAGCCGGTGGTGCCGACCGTCGCGACGATGCAGGCGGGCACCACGCCCCGCGCCACGTCCTCGGCGACCAGCCGCTCGAGCGCGTCGGGGCGGAGCGCGAACGCCTCGTCCACCGGGACGAGCCGCAGCATCTCCTGGCCGAACCCCGCGAGGCGCACCGCCTTGTCGATCGAGGAGTGCCGTTCCGCCGAGGCGTAGGCCGCGAGGGGCCGGCCCGCCGCCGCCAGGCCCTCCCGCGCCGCGGCGAACGCCGTCGCGCGCTCGCGGGCCGACACGAGCGCCACGAGCGAGGCGGTGGAGGCGGTGTCCTGGATGACGCCGGTGAACCCCCCGGGCAGCCCCACCAGCTTCCGGAGCCACTCCATGACGACCTGCTCGAGCTCCGTCGCCGCCGGCGAGGTCTGCCAGCTCATGCACTGTGCGCCGAGGGCGGCGGTGAGCATCTCGGCGAGGATGGACGGCGGGCTCGTGTTGGCGGGGAAGTAGGCGAGGAAGCCCGGGTGCCCCCAGTGCGTGATGCCGGGCAGGACCAGCGCGCGGAAGTCGGCGACGAGCCGCTCGATCGGCTCGCCCTCCCGGGGCGCCTCGGCGGGGAGGCGGCGCCGGAGGTCGCCGGGACGGACGTCGGGCACGACGCGGTAACTGCCGACGTCGCGGAGGTAGTCGGCCATCCAGTCCACGAGGACGTGGCCGGCGGCGCGGAACTCGTCGGGGGTCATTTCGGTGGCCATGGGAAGCAAGAATGCGAACGGGGCCCCCCGCGGAGAAGGGCCCCGTGGCACGGCGGCGGCCGGCAGCTCAGCTCGCGACCTTCATCTCGAGCGAGCTGCGGCGGCCCTTCTTCCGGGCGTAGAGCTGGGCGTCGGCCTGGTGGAGGAGGTCCGCCAGCGGCGGCGCGGCCCCCGCCTCGAACGGCACCATCCCGCAGGTGAGGTGCACCTTGTAGGGGAGCGACGACTCGGCGTTGAACTCCTCGAAGGCGCGCTCGAGCCGCCGGGCGATGAGCTGCTCCGTCTCGGTCGCGGTCTCGACGGCGAGCACGGCGAACTCGTCGCCGCCGAGTCGCGCGATGATGTCCGTCTGGCGGAAGGTGGCCCGCAGCACCTGCGCGCACATCACGAGGGCGACGTCGCCCTCCTTGTGGCCGTAGGTATCGTTGACCTGCTTGAGGCCGTCGAGGTCCCCGAAGACGAGGACGAACCGCCGGTTGCTGCGCCGCGCGAGCTGGATGTGCCCCTCGGCGAGGGTGAAGAAGCCGCGCCGGTTGTAGAGCCCCGTCAGGTCGTCCACGAGCGAGAGGCCGCGAAGCGCCATGAGGAGCCGGTGCCGCTCGAGGCCGTAGCGGATCGCGCGGCTCAGCGCCTCGGCGGTCGCCTGCCCCTTCACGAGGTAGTCCTGGGCGCCGTGGCGCACCGACGCGATCGCGAGTTCCTCGTCGTCCGAGGCGCTCATCACGACGACCGGGATGTCGGGGACGACGAGGTGGAGCCGGGTGAAGGTCTCGAAGCCGCGGCTGTCGGGGAGCGAGAGGTCGAGCAGCACCAGGTCGATGCCGCCGTCGGCGAGGCGGGCGAGCGCGGCGTCGAGCCGGCCGACCCGTTCGACCTCGGCCGAGAGGCCGCGGGCCCGCGCCACCATCTCCGTGATGATGAACGCGTCCGCGTCGTTGTCCTCGACGATGAGGACCTGCAGGGGTGTCGCCGACGGTCCTTCGGGGCAGGTGCGATCGCTCACGCTGGCCGTCGGGTCGATCATGTCGTCCCCCCATCCGGGGATGCGCTGCCGCAGGGCGGCAATTCCTGCCGCTCGATTCACGGATACCATCGCGGGACCAACTTCTTCTAGGGTAACAACTTCCAGTGTCGCCAGCAATGACCTGCCGGGCCGAGGCCGCCGGGCGTTCCTGCCGGACATGACCGTCCCGTCCCGAGGAAAGGCAGACGGCGTGCCGCACCCGCTGGCGGGCATCCTCTGGATGCTCCTCGCCCAGGGCTGCTTCGCGACGATGAACGTCTGCGCCCGGCTGGGCGGGCGCACCCTGCCCTGGCCGGAGGTCGCGGCGACGCGCTTCGTGATCGGCTCCGTGCTCGCCCTCGGGCTCGCGCGCTGGCGGCGCGCGCCGCTCCGGATCACCGACCAGCGCTCGTCGTGGGCGCGGGCGGTGTTCGGGACGGCGTCCGCCATCTGCACCTTCTACGCGCTCACCTCGCCGCGCATCGCCCTCGGCGACGCGGCCACGCTCGGCGCCACCGCGCCGATCTTCGTCGCGCTCCTCGCGTGGCCGCTCCTCGGCGAGCGGGTGGGGCGCCTCGTGCCGTGGGCGGTGGTCGTCGCCTTCCTGGGGGTGGCGCTCGTGCTGCGGCCGTCGTTCCACGGCAGCGTGGGCGTGGCCGCGATCGCGACGCTGGGGGCGGTGCTCTACGCGCTCGCCATGCTGTACCTGCGCCGCCTGGGCCCGGGCGAATCGTCGGAGGCGGTGGTGCTCCACTTCTCGCTGGTGGCGACCGCGACGATGCTCCTGCTCGCGCTCCCGCAGTGGCGCACCCCCGCCGCCCGGGACCTGCCCGCGCTCCTCGGCACGGGGCTCATGGGGGGCCTCGCCCAGCTCGCGATGACCCGCGCCTACGCGCTGGACCGCGCCGCGCGCATCGCGGCGCTCACCTACCTCGGCATCCTGTTCACCCACCTCCTCGCCATCCCCGTCTTCGGCGAGCAGCCGGGGCTCGAGCAGCTGGCGGGGGCGACCCTCGTGGTCGCCTCGGGGCTCCTCCTCGCGCGGGACGCCCGGCGGGAACCGACGCCGGTATAATTGGCCATGCTCGCCATCGAGACCCGGGACCTGCGCCGCACCTTCCGCACCCGCCGCGGCGCCATCGAGGCGGTCCGCGGCGTGGACCTGCGGGTGGAGGCGGGGACGCTCTACGGCTTCCTCGGCCCCAACGGCGCCGGCAAGACGACCACCCTCCGCATGCTCGCGACGCTCCTCGCCCCCACGGCGGGCGAGGCGCAGGTCGCCGGCGCCGACCTCGCGCGCGAGCCCGAACGGGTGCGGGAGCGCATCGGCTACGTGAGCCAGGCCGGCGGCGCCGACCACCGTGCCACCGCGCGGGAGAACCTCGTGCTGCAGGCGCGGCTCTACGGGCTCGACCGCGCCGCCGCGGAGCGCCGCGCGGCCGAGCTGGGCGACGCGCTCGAGCTGGGCGGGTTCATGGACCGCGTGGCGCAGTCGCTCTCCGGGGGCCAGCGGCGCCGGCTCGACCTGGCGCTCGGGCTCGTGCACCGCCCGCAGCTCCTCTTCCTCGACGAGCCGACCACCGGGCTCGACCCGCAGAGCCGCGCCCGGCTCTGGGAGCTGGTCCGCGCGCTCAACCGCGACGGGACCACCGTCTTCCTCACCACGCACTACCTCGAGGAGGCGGACGAGCTCTGCGAGCGCGTGGCGATCATCGACCAGGGACGCATCGTGGCGGAGGGGACGCCGCGCGAGCTCAAGCGGGAGATCGCCGGCGACCTCGTGACGGCGGGCTTCGCGGGCGCCGAGCTGGCGGGCCGGGCGCGGGACCTCCTCGCGGCGCAGCCCTTCGCGCGCGAGGCGCGGCTCGACGGCGAGGTGCTCCGCCTGTACGTGGACCACGGGGAGGCGGCGCTGCCGGCCATCCTCCGGCTGCTCGATGGCGCCGGCCTCGCCCTTCGCTCGATCACCCTCACGCATCCCTCGCTCGACGACGTCTTCCTCAAGCAGACCGGCCGGTCGCTCCGCGACGACGAGCCGGCGTGAGCCGCCGATGCCCAAGCTCCTCCGCGACACCTGGCTGATCTACGACCGGAGCCTCCGCACCACCCTCCGGAGCCCCATCTGGGTGGCGCTCGGCCTCTTCCAGCCGATCTGCTGGCTCCTCCTCTTCGCGCCGCTCCTCGAGGGGGTGTCACACGTCCCCGGCTTCCCGCCCGGCGGGGCGATGCGCGTCTTCACCCCGGGGATGCTCGTCATGCTCGGGATGTACAGCACCGCCTTCGTCGGCTTCGGCCTCGTGCCGGAGATCCGCTCCGGGCTCCTCGAGCGGCTCCGCGTGACCCCGGTGAGCCGCGCGGCGCTCCTCCTCGGCCGGTCGCTCCGCGACCTCACGGTGCTGCTCGTGCAGGGCGTGCTCCTCGTCCTCGTGGCGACGGCGCTCGGGCTCCGGGCGGCGCCGGCGGGCGTGGCGGCGTCCCTCGGGCTCGTGCTCCTCGTGGGGCTCATGATGTCGTCCTTGAGCTACCACCTCGCGCTCACGCTGCAGCACGAGGACGCGCTGGCGCAGACGCTCCAGTTCATCAGCCTGCCGCTCGTGCTGCTCTCGGGCGTGACGCTGCCGCTCACGCTGGCGCCGGCGTGGATCCGGGGAATCGCCGCGGTGAACCCCTTCGCGCACGCGGTGAGCGCCGCGCGCGCCCTCTTCGCCGGCGCCGGCACCGACCCGGCGGTGGCGCGCGGGTTCCTCGTGGTGGCGCCGCTCGCGGCGCTCGCCGCGGTGCTCGCCGTCCGGACCGTCCGCCGCACCAACGCCTGAGGAGCCACCGGATGCGACGCCACTGCCGCCCGCTCGCCTGGGCCGTCCTGCTCGCGCTCCTGCTGCCCCGGCCGCTCGCCGCGCAGGGGAGCGCCGCCGCGCGCCTGCGGGCGCTGCTCCAGGAGGACTGGGAGTTCCGCCTGTCCGACAGCCCCGAGTCGGCGACTGCGCTCGGCGACCACCGCTACGACGACCGCCTCGCCGACCTTTCCGCCGAGGCGCGGGCCCGCCGCCAGGCCCACGACCGCACGATGCTCGCGCGCGC
>JBAIWX010000260.1:0-5685 GCA_037916975.1 Gemmatimonadales bacterium | reverse complement strand
TTGTCGAGCGGCACGTTGTAGTCGACGCGCACGAACACTCGCTTGCCTTCGACCGCGAGCTGCTCGACGCTCTTGATGCCGTCGGGGAGAGCCATCACAGCTTCTCCGCGACGAACGCGGCGAGGTCGTACAGGCGCTGGCTGTAGCCCATCTCGTTGTCGTACCAGCTCATCACCTTGACCAGGTCGCCGACCACCGAGGTCAGCGGCGCGTCGACCGACGAGCTGTGGAGATCGCCGTTGTAGTCGCACGACACCAGCGGCTCGTCGACGACCTGCAGGATGCCCTTGAGCGGGCCGCCCGCCGCCTTGCGGAACGCGTCGTTGATCTCCTGCGCGGTCGCCTTCTTCTCGACGCGGACCGTGAGGTCGACGAGCGAGACGTTCGGCGTCGGCACGCGGATCGCCTGGCCGTCGAGCTTGCCGGCGAGGGCAGGGAGCACTTCCTTGAGCGCCTTGGCCGCGCCGGTCGTCGTCGGGATCATCGACAGCGCCGCCGCGCGCGCACGGCGCAGGTCCTTGTGCGGGAGGTCGAGGATCTGCTGGTCGTTCGTGTAGGAGTGCACCGTCGTCATGAAGCCGTTCACGAAGCCGAACGCCTCCCGGATCACGTGCACGACGGGGACGAGGCAGTTCGTGGTGCAGCTCGCGTTGGAGATGACGTGGTGCCGCGCGGCGTCGTACTTCCGGTGGTTCACGCCGTAGACGATCGTGATGTCCTCGCCCTTGGCCGGCGCCGAGATCACGACCTTCCGCGCCCCGCCCTCGAGGTGCTTCGCGGCCTGGTCGCGGTCGGTGAAGCGGCCGGTGGACTCGAGGACGATGTCCACGCCGAGGTCCTTCCACGGCAGCTTCGCGGGATCCTTCTCCGACAGCACGCGGAGGCGCGCGCCGTTCACGACGATGGCGTCGCCCGCGGCCTCGACGGTCCCGTCGAAGCGGCCGTGGACCGAGTCGTACTTGAGGAGGTGGGCCAGCGTCTTCGTGTCGGTGAGGTCGTTCACCGCCACGAACTCGATGTCCGTCACGCCGAGCTTCCGGGCCGCGCGCACCACGTTGCGGCCGATGCGCCCGAAGCCGTTGATCCCGACCCTGATCGCCATCCGTCTCGTCTCCCGTGCTGGTTGCCCGCGGGGCCTCGCCCCGCTCACACCGCGCCGGCCACCGGGACCGGGGCCCGCGCGAACGTCACCGCCTCCACCCGCTCCGCTCCCGCCGCGAGGAGGGCCTCCGCGGCCGAGCCGAGGGTCGCGCCCGTCGTGAGGACGTCGTCGACGAGCACGAATCTACCACCCCCGACCACCCCGGCCGTGAAGGCGCCCTTCAGGTTGGCCACCCGTGCGGCCGGGGCGAGCGCGGTCTGCGTCGTCGTCTCCCGGGCGCGCGCCAGGCGGTCACCGTCCACCCGCAGCCCCGTCCGCGCGGCCAGCGCCTCGGCGAGCACCGCCGCCTGGTTGTAGCCCCGCTGCCGGAGCCGCCGCGCACCGAGCGGGACCGGGACGAGGACCGTCCCGCACTCGAGCGGCTCGAGCCCCGCCATCACCTCCGCCATCGCGCGCGCCGCACCGCGCCATCCGTCGTACTTGAGGGCGTGCACCGCCTCGCGGGCGCCGCCCAGGAGCCACGTGGCGGCACGCGCCCGGCCCAGCGCGCCGGGCCACCCCGCGCAGAGGCGGCACCCGACGCCGGGCAGCTCGGGCTGGCCGCACCGGTCGCACCACGGCGGCACGACGCGGGGCCACCGGCTCCGGCAGAGCGCGCACACGAGCGCGTCCCACTCCCGGCCGGCCAGCGCGCTCCGGCACAGCAGGCACTCACCGGGCAGCAGCAGCCGCTCGACGGCGGTGGCGAGCTCAGCCCAGGACGCCACGGAGCGCCGCCCGCATGACCTCCACGGGGGCGCGCACCCCCGGATACCACCGCTCGAAGGCCGCGGCGCCCTGCGCGACGAGCATCGCGCGCCCGTCAGCGGCACGCACGCCGCGCGCGCGCAGCGCGCGCACCCAGGGGGTCCCGCCCTTC
This sequence comes from Gemmatimonadales bacterium, assembly GCA_037916975.1. Classification (GTDB taxonomy): domain Bacteria; phylum Gemmatimonadota; class Gemmatimonadetes; order Gemmatimonadales; family GWC2-71-9; genus JAGGAG01. The sequence continues at coordinate 3,664 of JBAIWX010000260.1, read as the reverse complement.
GCATAGACGAGGTCCAGCGCCACCGCCCCCGCGGGCACCGCGCCGGGATCGAGCGGCAGCGCGTCGGTCGCGTGCAGGCCGAGGGGCGTCGCATTCACGACGGCGACGCACGCGCCCGGCTCGGCGGGCGCCGCCCCGGCCTCCGCGGCCCACGCCTGGAAGGCGGCCGCGCGCGCCGGGTCGCGCGAGCGGATGGCGACGCCCGCGCCGTGCGCCGCCGCGGCGGCCACGACCGCACGCGCGGAGCCGCCCGTCCCGACGACCAGCCACGGCCCCTCGGCCACGCCGAGATCCGCGAGCGCCGCGGCGACGCCGTCGACGTCGGTGTTGTCGCCCGCGAGGGCACCCTCCTCGCCCCAGAAGGTGTTGCAGGCCTCGAGCGTGCGCACCCGTGGCGTGCCGCGCTCCACGGCGGCGGCCGCCGCCCCCTTGTGCGGGACGGTCACGTTGCCGCCGCCGCCGTTGGCGGCGAGCCGCCGCATGAGCGCCGGCACCTCGGCCGCCTCGCAGGCGAGCGGGACGTAGACCGCGTCGAGGCCCAGCGCGCGGAAGGCGGCGTTGTGCATCGCCGGCGACGCGGAGTGGGCCACCGGGTTGCCGAGGATCGCGAAGACGCGCGTGCGGCCGGAGATCACGGCGTGCCCCGTGCGGCGAGCCGCCCGGCGATCGCGCCCAGCATCGCCTCGAGCCGGTCGAAGGTGCGGCGGTACTCCTCGAGGTCGCCGCCGTACGGGTCCGGCACCTCGGCATCGGCACCGGCCAGCCCCGCGTATTCCCCGAGCAGGTGGACGCGCTCGGCGCCGCCCAGCTCCGCCACGCGCTGGCGGTGCGAGCGCGACATGGTGAGGACCAGGTCCGCCCCCGCGACGAGCTCGCGCGTGAGCGCGCGCGCGCGGTGCCCCGAGAAGTCGAGGCCACGCTCCACGCCGACGAGGTAGGTGCCCTCCGACGCCGGCGCGCCGTCCCACGCCCCGGTGCCCGCGGAGCCGACGGTGACGCCGGCGACGCCCCGCCGCGCGAGCTCGGCGCGGAGGATTCCCTCCGCCATCGGGCTCCGGCAGGTGTTGCCCGTACAGACGATCAGCACGTTCATGGCGCGAGCCTTCCGACGAGGCGACGGAGCTCCGCGCGGGGGATCGCCCCGTCGCGGACGATGCGCGGCATGACGCCCGTGCAGTCCACGAGCGTCGAGGGCGGCACGTTGCCGAGAACGCCGCCGTCGAGGACGAGCAGTTCACCGCTCGCCTCCGCGTCGCGGAAGAGCTCGGCGAGGCGCTCGACGCCCGGCGCCGGCGGGCCGCCCGGGCGATTCGCCGAGGTGGAGGTGATCGGGAGGTCGAGCGCCGCGATGAGCGCCGCCATCCCCCGGTGGGCCGTGTGCCGCACCGCGATCCCGCCCTCGGCGCCCCGCAGCTCGTCGGGGAGCCGCCCCTCGCCGCCGGGCAGGACGAGCGTCAGCGGCCCCGGCCAGCAGGCGTCGGCCATCGCCCGGGCGGAAGCGTTGAAGACGAGCCCGAAGCGCTCCGCCATCGGCCGGCCCGAGACCAGGAGGAGGAACGGCTTCCGCGGCGGGCGGCCCTTGAGCCGCGCGAGGTGCGCGAGCGCCGCCCCGTCGGGGGCGGACCCGAGCCCGTAGACGGTCTCCGTCGGATACGCGAGCAGCCCGCCGCCGCGCAGGTGCGGCCCGACGGTCGCCGCGGCGGCCGCGACGTCGTCCGGCGTGCGGAAGGGCAGGATCACGCCCCCTGCCTCGCGAGGATCTCGGCCAGCGCGAAGTCGTCGGCGGTGGTGACCTTGTGGAGCCGTGCATCACCCGGCACGAGGCGGACCCGGCCCCCCACCCGCTCCACCAGCGCGGCGTCGTCCGTGGCGCCGGCCCCGTCCTCGTTGGCGCGGCGGTAGGCCGCCTCGAGCAGCGGGCGGGGGAACCCCTGCGGCGTCTGCGCACGCCACAGCCCCTCGCGCGGGACGGTGCGGGCCACCACGCCCGGGGCCGCGGGATCGCTCGCCTTGATCGTGTCGCTGACGGGCAGCGCGGGCACCGCGCCGTCGCCCGCGCGCGCCGCGGCGATCACGGCGTCCACCACCTCGCGGGGGGCGAAGGGCCGCGCGGCGTCGTGGACCAGGACGATGTCGCAACCGGCCGGCAGCGCCGACACTCCCGCCGCGGCCGAGTCCGTCCGCTCCGCGCCACCCGCGACCAGCGAGAGCGTGCCGCCCGCGAGCCCGCCGAGCCACGGCGGCGGCGCGGCCGCCACGTCGGGCGGCAGCACCACGACCACGTGGGCCACCTCGGGGTGCGAGGCGAACGGCCGGATGGCGCGGAGGAGGAGCGGGACGCCGGCGACCTCGCGGAACTGCTTCGGCACCTCGCCCCCCGCGCGGAGCCCCTTCCCCGCCGCGACCAGGACGACGCCGACGTCACGCCGCGAGGGCACGCGCGAGGTCCCCGATGTGGTCGAGCGGGACGAGCGTGACGCCCGGCACGCTGATGGCGCTGCGGGCCGGGCCGAACACGCGGTGGAAGCCGAGGCGCGCCGCCTCGGTCACCCGGCGCTCGAGCGCGCCGGAGGGACGGATCTCGCCCCCCAGGCCGACCTCGCCGAGGAAGAGCGCGTCGGCGGGGGCGGGGCGGTCGTGGAGGCTCGAGAGGAGCGCCGCGGCGATGGCGAGGTCGCTGCCCGGCTCCACGAGGCGCATGCCCGCGGTCGCCTGCACGAAGACGTCGAGGTCCGCGAAGGAGATCCCCGCGCGGCGCTCGAGCACCGCGAGCAGCACGGCGAGGCGCTTGGGATCGAGGCCCGTGGCCACGCGCTGCGGCGTCCCGTACCCGGCACGCGCCGCGAGCGCCTGGACCTCGACGAGCACGGGGCGGGTCCCCTCGAGGAGCGCGGTGACGGCGCTCCCGCTCACCCCCGCCGAGCGCGCGGCGAGGAAGACCGCCGAGGGGTTGGGCACCGGCGCCAGGCCCGCCTCGGTCATGGCGAAGACGCCCAGCTCGTCCACCGGCCCGAAGCGGTTCTTCACGGCGCGGAGGAGCCGGTAGTCGAGCGCCGCCTCGCCCTCGAAGTAGAGGACGGTGTCCACGATGTGCTCGAGGGTCTTGGGGCCCGCGATCCCGCCGCCCTTGGTCACGTGCCCCACCACGACGACGGCGGTGCCCGACGCCTTCGCGAAGCGCATGAGCATGGCGGCGCACTCGCGGACCTGCCCCACGTTCCCGGGGGCGCTCTCGAGCAGGTCGGTGGCGACGGTCTGGATGGAGTCGAGCACGAGCACGCGCGCGCCCACCTGCGCGGCGGCCTCGAGGACGGACTCCAGCCGCGTCTCGCCGACCGCGTGCACCGCCCCCGCGCCCTCGCCGAGGCGCTCGGCGCGCAGGCGCAGCTGCTCCGTGGACTCCTCGCCGCTCGCGTAGAGCACCGCGTGGCCCGCCGCCTCGAGCCGCGCCGCCGCCTGGAGGAGGAGCGTGGACTTCCCGATCCCCGGCTCGCCGCCGATGAGCGTGAGCGAGCCCGGCACGAACCCGCCACCCACGACGAAGTCGAGCTCGCGGATGCCGGTGCGCCAGCGGGCGAGCGGCGCCGAGGCGACGTCGCGGAGGCGCACCGGGGGGCCGGCGAGGGGGGCGCGCCGCGCGCCGCGCCCGCCCGTCGGGGGCGTC
>JBAIWX010000259.1:0-5378 GCA_037916975.1 Gemmatimonadales bacterium | reverse complement strand
TCTCCTGGGCGCGGATGACGGCGATGATGTCCTCCTCCGGCCGCTCCGCCTCCTGCAGCGCGGCGCGGCGCTTCTCGCGGCGGTGGACGTACCAGTCCATCACCCGCTCCGTCTCCTCGGTGCCGATGAAGGCGCCCTGCAGCCGCATCGGCTCGCTCCGCCCCGGCGGCAGGAAGAGCATGTCGCCGTTGCCGAGCAGCGCCTCGGCGCCGTTCTGGTCGAGGATGGTGCGGCTGTCCACCTTGCTCGCCACGCGGAACGCGATGCGGCTCGGGAAGTTCGCCTTGATGAGGCCGGTGATGACGTTCACGCTCGGCCGCTGCGTCGCGAGGATCAGGTGGATGCCGATGGCGCGCGCCTTCTGCGCGAGCATCGCGAGCGGCGTCTCCACCTCCCCCTGCACCGTCATCATCAGGTCGGCCATCTCGTCGATGACCACGACGATCATGGGAAGCGGGCCGTCGGCGTACTGGTCGGGCGCCCCGGGCTCCGGCGGCGTGTCGGGCGCCTCGCGCGCGATGTCGGCGAGCGTCGGCCTCGCGCCCTTCGGGTTCCGGAGCGGCTTCCCCTCCTGCGCCTTCCGGTTGAAGTCGGCCAGGTTGCGCGCGCCGTTCACCTGCAGCAGCTCGTAGCGGCGGTTCATCTCGTACACCGCCCACTTGAGGACCGCCGCCGCGTCGTGGTTGTTCGTCACGACCTTGTGCCGGAGGTGCGGCAGGGCGTTGTACATCGAGAGCTCGACCATCTTCGGGTCCACCATGAGGAGCCGGAGCTCCTTCGGGGTCCACCGGTAGACGAGGCTCGTGATGATCGTGTTGATCGCGACCGACTTGCCGGAGCCCGTGGCGCCCGCGATGAGGAGGTGGGGCATCTTGGCCAGGTCCGCCACGATGGGCTTCCCCTCGAGGTCGCGGCCGAGGGCCACGGGGAGGGTGCCCCGCGCCTGCTCCCACTCGGGCGCCTCGAAGAGCTCGCGGAGCGAGACCATCCGCGCCTTCGGGTTCGGCACCTCGACGCCGACGGCGCCCTTGCCCGGGATCGGCGCGACCCGGATGGACGGCGCGCGCATCGCCATCGCGAGGTCGTCGGCGAGGGCGACGATGCGCTGCGCCTTCACGCCCGGCGCCGGGACGACCTCGAACTGCGTGACGACGGGGCCCGTGGTGCGGCCCGCGATCGTCCCCTCGACCTTGAAGGTGCGGAGCGTCTCGAGGAGCGACTGGCCGAGGCGCTCGAACTGCGCCTCGCCCAGGTCGCGGTCGGGCTCGGGGGGCGGCGCGAGGAGCTCGATCGGCGGGAGCTCGTCCTCCTCCTCCTCGCCGGCGGCGCTCGCGGCGGCCCCCGGCTTCTCCGCCCGCGGCTTCTTCTCGCGCCTGGGGCGCGGCCGCGGGATCGGCGGCTCCTCGCCCGCCTCGTCGGCGTCGCCGTCGCCCAGGACCGCCGCCCCGGCGGCCGCGAGCGCCCCCTTCGCCGCGCGGGCCCCGGTGGCGACGGCCTCGCCGAGCGCGGCGCCGCGGGGGGCCCGGGGCGCGGGCTCGGGCGCCGCGTCGCCCGGGCGGCGCTCGAGGCGCTGGAGGGGGTGCCAGGCGATCGTGAGCAGGGTGAGCGCCGAGAGCGCGAGGAAGCCGAGGAGGGCGGCACCGGCGACGCCGACGAAGGTCGGGACGTGGACGGCGAAGAAGCCGGGCACGAGCCCGACGAGGCGGTGGAGGACGCTCGCGGGGTCGTCGAGGTCGGCCACGGTGACGGCGCCGAAGACGCCGACCAGGTACGGCACGAGCACGCCGAGGCCGAGCACGAGCGTCGCGCTCCGCTTCATGTCGAGCGGCCCCAGCCGGTCGAAGCCGGCGAGCCCGAGGGCGAGGCCGAGGAGCGGGAGGGCGAGGGCGCCGACGCCGAGCATCGCCCAGAGGCCGCTGCCGAGGAGGGCGCCCAGCCGGCCGGTCAGCGGCCAGGGGAGGAGCGTGAGGCCGACGAAGAGCCCCGCGACGAGGGCGGAGAGGGCGCCGAGGCGGCGCCGTGCGTCGTCGGTCACGGCGCGACGGCGGTGACGCGCCGGTCGCGGTACTGCGCGAGCACCGGGTAGGCGTCCTGCCGCGCGGCGTCGGCGACGTCGTCGCCGAGGCCCAGCCGGGCGAGGTCGCGCCCGGCGCGGCTCAGGCGGAAGGGGCGCTCCCAGCGGTCGCGGTAGCGGCGCACGAGGTCGAGCGCGGCGAGGGCGGCGTCGTTGAGCGCGGAGCGCGTGCCGCGGCGGCCGACGGCGGCGTCGAGCAGCCGGCCGGCGACGTAGGCGTCGTCGAGGGAGAAGGTGTTCTCCCGGCCGGCGCAGAGGATGAGCAGCTCCCCGTGCTCCGCGAGGACCGCCCGCGCGCGCTCGGCGGTGACGGAGAAGTTCGTCGCGGCGACGGCGTACACCTCGCGGGCGTGCGCGACGGCGAGGAGCGCGCGGGTGCCGTTCGTGGTCAGGAAGGCGACGGTCTTGCCGCGCACGAGGTCGGGGAGCATCTCGCGCGGGGAGTTGCCGGCCTGGAACCCCGGGATGGTGAGGGCGCCCTGCTCGCCGGCGAGGAGGACGTCGTCGGGCCCGAGGGTCTGCTGGAGGCGCACCGCCTCCTCGGTGGACGCCACGGGCACCACGGCGCGCGCGCCGTGGTGGAGCGCCGCGCTGATCGTGGTGGTGGCGCGGAGGACGTCCACCACGAACACCGCGCGGCCGGCCACGTCCTGCGCGGCCAGGCCGGCCGGGGTGAAGGCGATGTCGGCCCTCATGGCTCCGGCTTGAGGAGGTGCGACTCGCGCTCGAGGAACCGGGTGTCGATGTCGCCCGCCACGAACGCGGGGTGGCGGATGACGCGCGCGAGGAACGGGATCGTGGTGGTGACGCCCTCGAGGATGAAGCTGTCGAGGGCCTGGCCCATGCGCTGCAGCGCCTCCTGGCGGTCGTTCCCGTGGACGATCACCTTGGCGAGCAGGGAGTCGTAGTACGGCGGCACGGTGTAGCCGGCGTACACGTGGGAGTCCACGCGGACGCCGGGACCGCCCGGCGGGTGGTAGGCGGTGATGAGGCCCGGGCTCGGCTGGAAGTTCCGGTACGGGTCCTCGGCGTTGATGCGGCACTCGATCGCGTGGCCGCGGAGCGACTCGCCGCTGCCGCGGAAGGAGAGCCGCTCGCCGGCGGCGACGCGGATCTGGTCCTTCACGAGGTCGAAGCTGGTGACCATCTCGGTCACGGGGTGCTCGACCTGGATGCGGGTGTTCATCTCCATGAAGTAGAACGACCCGTCGCGGTCGAGCAGGAACTCGAGCGTGCCGGCGCCGACGTAGTTGATGGCGGCCGCGAGCCGGACGGCGGCCTCGCCCATGCGGCGGCGGAGCTCGGGGGTGAGCGCCGGGCTCGGGCTCTCCTCGATGAGCTTCTGGTGCCGCCGCTGGACGGTGCAGTCGCGCTCGCCGAGGTGGACGACGGCGCCGTGGGTGTCGCCGAGAACCTGGATCTCCACGTGGCGCGGGGAGGTGAGGTACTTCTCGACGTACACCGCGCCGTTGCCGAAGGCGGCGAGCGCCTCGTTCTGGGCGAGGGTGAAGAGCTGCTGGAACTGCTCGGCGTCGTGGGCGACGCGCATCCCCTTCCCGCCCCCGCCCGCGGTCGCCTTGATGATGACCGGGAAGCCGATCGCCTCGGCGGCGGCGAGCGCCTCTTCGGGGTCGTCGATCGTGTCCGGGGTGCCCGGCACGGTCGGCACGCCCGCCTCCTTGGCGAGGCGGCGCGCGGTGGCCTTGTCGCCCATCTGGCGGATCTGGTCGGGCGTCGGGCCGATGAAGGTGATGTTCGACGCCGCGCAGGTGGCCGCGAACTCGGCGTTCTCGGCGAGGAAGCCGTAGCCCGGATGGATCGCGTCGGCGCCGGTGATCTCGGCCGCCGCGATCAGGTTCGGGATGCGCAGGTAGCTGAGCCGGCCCGGCGGCGGGCCGACGCAGACGTCGTCGTCGGCGAAGCGGACGTGGAGCGACTCGCGGTCGGCCTCGGAGTAGACGGCGACGGTCTGGACGCCCAGCTCGCGGCAGGCGCGGATCACCCGCAGGGCGATCTCCCCGCGGTTGGCGATGAGGACCTTGCGGAACATCAGGGCGTGAACTCGGTGTCGCGGGCCGGGGGCGCGGCGCCGGTGATGTCCGAGAAGGCGCGGTCCGACGCGGCGTCGATGCCCGAGGCCCGCAGCGCGAACTCGCTCGGGTTGGAGGCGTAGAAGAGCGCGCTCTCGTAGGAGATCGTGCCCTCCTTGAACCAGCGCATCAGCGACTGGTCGAACGACTGCATGCCGTACGCCGTCGAGCCCTCGGCGATGAGGTCGGGGATGTTGAGCTGCTTCTCGACGTCGCGGATGTTGTCGGCGACGGCCGCGGTGTTGATGAGGACCTCGCACGCCGGCACGCGCCCGCGCCCGTCCCGGCGCGGCACGAGCCGGAGGCTCACGACCGCCTGGAGCGCGGTCGAGAGCAGGTGCCGCACCTCGGTGTGCTGGTGCGGCGGGTAGAACGAGATCACCCGGTTGATGGTCTGCGTGGCGTCGGTGGTGTGGAGCGTCGAGAACACCATGTGGCCGGTGTCCGCCGCCTTGAGGGCGGTGTCGAGCGTCTCCATGTCGCGGATCTCGCCGATGAGGATCACGTCGGGGTCCTGCCGCAGCACGTGCCGGAGCGCCGAGGCGAAGGAGAGCGTGTCGCTCCCCACCTCGCGCTGCGAGATGTTCGCGTGCATGTCGCGGTGGAGGAACTCGATCGGGTCCTCGATCGTGATCACGTTCACCCGCTTGTGCTGGTTCACGTGGTTGATCATCGCCGCGAGCGCGGTGCTCTTGCCCGAGCCGGTCACCCCCGTGACGAGGACGAGCCCGCGCGGCCGCAGCGCGATCTCCTCGAGCACCGCCGGCAGGGCGAGCTCGCGGACGTTCTTCACCTCGTACGGGATGGCCCGGAAGGCGAAGGCGAGGGTGCCGCGCTGCTGGTAGATGTTCGTGCGGAAGCGGCCCACGCCGGGGACGCCGATGGCGAAGTCCGCCTCCTTCTTCTCGGCGAACTCCTTCACCTGCCGCGGCGTCATGATCTACTCGGCGAGGAGCTTCAGGTCCTCGGGCTTGAGCGGCTGCTGGGGCAGCGCCTCGAGGTCGCCGTTGACGCGGATGGTGGGCGGCCGGCCGACCTTGAGGTGCAGGTCGGAGCCGTTCTTCTGGACCATCTGCGAGATGGCCGCCTTGAAGTTGAAGGGCGGATGCAGCGCCGCCGACGTCGGGTCAGCCATTCGGGTCCACCCGGAAGAGGACGGTGCCGAACTCCACCGGCTGCGTGTCGTCCGCCAGGACCTCGCGCACGACCCCGGT
>JBAIWX010000258.1:0-9650 GCA_037916975.1 Gemmatimonadales bacterium | reverse complement strand
CGCCCGCCCGAGGCGCGCGATCGCGCGGGCGCCGCTCACCGGGTCCACCGCGCCCGTGCGCGGCGCGAGGCGGCCGTCGCGCGCGAGGTACTCGAGCACGCGCGCGCGGAGCGGGCGCTCGGGGGCGAGCAGGCTCCCGGCGCAGGCGAGGGGCAGCCCGGTCGCCGCGCCCAGTTCGTCGGCCACGCGGAGCGCCAGCCCCGCGAGGTCCGCCGCCGCCCGGTCGAGGAGCCCCGCCGCGACGCCGTCACCCGCCGCCGCCGCCGCGAACACCGCGGGTGCGAGCCCCGCCACCTCCCGCGGCGACGCCCCCACGCTCCAGCGCACCAGGTCGTCGAAGCCGCCCACCCGTGCCGCTCCCGGGAGTGCTGCCGTGAGGCCCGTCGCCGGCCCGCGCCCGTCGCGGGCGCGGCCCACCGCCTCGAGCGCCGCGCGTCCCAGCGCGTAGCCGCTCCCCTCGTCGCTCATCTGCCAGCCGTAGCCGCCCTGCCGGACGCGCCGCCCGTCCGCGGCGCGGCCGATGGCGATGCTCCCCGTGCCCGCGGTGAGCGCCACGCCCGGGCCGTCGTCGAACGCCGCCGCCAGGAGCAGGTCCACGTCGGTCGTCACGATCACCCGCTCCGCGATCCCCTCGAGCCGGAGCGCCTGCCGCAGCTCGCCGTGCTCGGGCTCGCGGCCCGCCCCGGCGGCGCCCACCACGAGCACGTCGGCCCGGAGCTTCGCCGCGCTCCCCAGCGCGCGCCGTGCGGTCTCGGCGATCGCCGCCGCCGCCGCCAGCGCGCGCCCCGCGCGCACCGCCCCCGCCGGGCCCTCGACGCGCGCCGCCTCACGCGGGCCGTCCCACGCGACGCCCGTGGAGCGGGTCCCGCCCGCATCCACGCCCACCACGACGAGGCTCATGCCTCCTCCGCCGCCGGGACCGTGCCCGGCATCACGAGGCGCCCCGCGAGGCCGGTCGCCATGCAGAGCAGGGTGCCGAGCGGCACGTACCAGGGCCAGGCGAGCCGCCCGACCGGCGCGAGCCACCCGAGGCCCGGGACCGCCGCGAGGCGGCCCGCGAACACCACGAAGAGCATGACCGTCACGGTGACCGCGACGGCCGCCACCACGTGCGGGCCGGCCACCCGCGACCAGCGGCCCGCGAGGACGTACGTGCCGAGGAGCGCGCCGTAGGTCACCGAGGCGATCGAGAGCGCGAGCACCACCGCCGGCGTGTCCTGCCGCGCGCTCGCGGCGTGGAAGCCCAGCGCCGCGACGACGAGTCCCGTCCCCCACGCGAGCGACACCGCCCGGCCCACGCGGAGCAGGTGCGCCGGGTCGCGCCGGCCCGTCCACCCCGCGTAGAGGTCGTGCGTGAGCGCCGACGCGAGCGCGCTGATCGACGAACTGAGCGAGCCCATGGACGCCGCAAGGATGCCGGCGATGAGGAGGCCGGAGAGCCCCGCGGGCAGCTGCTCGAGGATGAAGGTCGGGAAGATCGCGTCCCCGGCCATCCCCTCGGGGGCGCGGCCGGCGGCCCAGATCGCGACGCCGACGAGCAGGAAGAGCGCGAACTGGAGGAACACGACCACGCCCGAGCCGACGAGCGCCACGCGCGCGTCCCGGAGCGAGCGCGTCGCGAGGAGCCGCTGCACGATCAGGTGGTCGGTCCCGTGCGAGGCCGCCGAGAGGAGCGCGCCGCCCACGACCGCGCCGGCGAAGGAGTAGGTGACGGTGAAGGACGGCGTCCAGTTGACGAGGTGGAGCTTGCCCGCGCCGAGCGCCGCCTGCCACGCGGCGCCCGCGCCGCCCGCGAGCGACACGGCGATCACGAGCGCCGCGGCCCCGCCGGCGAGGTACACCGCCAGCTGCACCACGTCGGACCAGACGACCGCCTTGAGCCCGCCGTGCCACGTGTAGGCGAGCGTCACCGCACCCATTGCCACGATGGCGGCCGGCACGCTCCAGCCGGTCACCAGCGCGAGCGGGAGTGCCCCGACGAAGATCCGCACCGCCTCGGCGAGGAACCGCGTCACCAGGAACACGACCGACACGAGCCGGCGCGCCCCCGCCCCGAACCGGTGCTCGAGCCGCGCGTACGCCGTCTCCTGCTCCCCGCGGAAGTAGCCCGGCAGGAGCCAGAGCGCGACCCCGACCCGCCCGACGAAGTAGCCGATGGGAAGCTGGAGGAACGTCAGGTCGCCGCGCGCGCCGATGCCGGGCACCGAGATCACGGTGAGTGCGGAGGTCTCGGTGGCCACGATGGACAGGAGCACCGCCCACACCGGGAGGTCGCGCGCGCCGAGGAAGTAGTCGCCCGCGGACGACTGGTGCCGGCTCACCCAGAGGCCGACGCCCAGCGTCAGGACGAAGTAGGCCGCGATGACGGCGAGGTCGAGGGGATGCAGGGGCGGCTCGGGTCGGGAACGCGGGAAAGGTAGGAGGCGGTGGCCGGACGGGGGAGGGCGGTGCCGCGCCCGGGCACGAAAAAGGGGCCCCGCGTGGGGCCCCTTCGCGCGCGGTGCGCGCCGGTCGTCAGGCGGTGAAGCTGCTCCCGCAGCCGCACCCGCCGGTCGCGTTCGGGTTGTGGAAGGTGAAGCCCGAGCCCTGCATGGACGACACGTAGTCGATCGTGACGCCCTGCAGGTACTGCGCGCTGAACCCGTCCACGAAGCAGCGGATCCCGTTCACCTCGACGACCATGTCGTCCTCGAGCGCCCGCTCCTCGATGTTGAGGCTGTACTTGAAGCCCGAGCAGCCTCCCGGCATTACGCTGACGCGGAGCCCGGCCGACTCGGCCGGCACGTCCTCGGCGGCGATGAACTTGCGCACCTCGCCGGCGGCGGTGTCGGTGAGGATGAGCGAGAACCCCGTGGTGGTGGCGGACTGTTCGACCGTGCTCATCAGCTTCCTCCTGGTGGTGCCGGCCGGCCCCGCACGCTCACGCGGGACCGCCGGTCGCTGCCCTCAGTCTATGTGCGGCCGTCCGGGGTGTCAACGCGCCGAGACGCGGCGCACGCCCGGTGTCAGCGCCCGCCGGACGCGTCCACGGCCGACGCCACCCGGTCGGCGACCAGGGCGCGGACCGGGTGCCAGCGCGGGTTGTCGCGCGTGGGGTGCACCCGGTTCGAGAGCAGCACCAGGACCAGGCGCCGCGTGGGATCGACCCAGAGGGAGGTGCCGGTGAAGCCGGTGTGGCCGAAGCTGAGCGCGGAGAACCGCGTCCCCGCGCTGCTCGGTGCGCTGGGCGTGTCCCAGCCAAGGGCGCGGCTCGACCCCGCGGGCTCGTCCTGCGCCGCGGTGAACTCGCGCACGAGCGCGGGCGGGATCGGGAGCGCCGTCGCGGCGCCGGGGGCGCGGTCGCCGCGGGTCGCGGGCGGGGCGCCGGCGGCCCACCAGGCGTCCACGAGCCATTCGCCGAACGCGAGCAGGTCCTGTGCGTCGCTGAAGAGGCCGGCGTGGCCCGAGACGCCGTCGAGCCGGGCCGCGTTCTCGTCGTGCACCTCGCCCTGCAGCATGCGGCCGCGCCAGGGGTCGCGCTCGGTGGGCGCGATCGGGCTCGCCGAGTCCGGGGCAGGGAGGTAGCCCGTCCGCGTCATGCCGAGCGCGGGGAAGACGCGCGAGGCGAGGAGAGTGTCGAGCCGAGTGCCGAACGCCGCCTCCACCGCCTGCGTGAGGGCGATGGCCCCGAGGTCGGAGTAGGTGAACCGCGCCCCCGGCAGCGTGTCGAGCGCCGTCGTGTCCACCAGCGCGAGGGCCGCGGCGCGCGTCGCGGCGTCCTTGTACAACGGACGCCACGCGGGGAGGCCGCTCTCGTGCAGCAGCAGCTGGCGGAGCGTGACCCGCTCCCGGCCCCCGCCCCGGAACGCGGGCACGTACCGGCGCACCGGTGCCGCGAGGTCGAGGCGCCCCTCGCTCACGCCGAGCATCACCGCCGTGGTGAGGCCGACGACCTTCGTGAGCGAGGCGAGGTCGTAGCGCGTGAGGGAGTCGGGTGCCACGGGCAGCGAATCGCCGAGCACCCCCGTGCCGTGGTACCAGCGCCGGTGCGCCACGCTGACGGCGAGCACGGCGCCTGGGGCGGCACCCGCCGCGATCGCCGAGTCGAGCGCCTCCGCCGCCGGGCGCCAGTCCACCGCGGCCGGCGTCGCGAGCGCCGGGCGCTCGAGCCCCGCGCCCAGCGGGAGGTCGGGGGGGATCCGGACCGGCAGGTGGCCGGTGATGGCGGCCCCCGTGAGCGCGCCCGCCGCCGCCCACTCCGTCGTCGCGTTCGCGGCCCAGGCGAGCAGGTAGCTGCCGACGTTGGGCATCCCCTGGCGCACGTAGGGCGAGCCGAGGGAGACGAGGACGAGCGGCTTCGCGCGGGCGACGCTGTCCACGAGCGCCACGAGCGCCGGCGGGATGCCGATGCTCCCGCGCCACGCCGAGGCGCGCACCGCGACGCTCGCGACGACGGCCGGCGCGCGCGCCAGCACCGCGCGCGCGGAGTCGTAGCTCGCCGGGCCGCTCGCGGGGAAGAGCCGGAAGGTCGTCACCGTGTCGCCGCGCGCGCGGAGTTCCTGCACGAGCGCGTTCCCGGCCGAGCCCTGCGTCTCGTCCCCGTAGAGGAGCACCGCCCGGCGCCCGCGCCGGGCGCGGAGCGAGTCCACGACGCCCTGCCGGTCCTCGGCGAGCACCACGGCGCGCCGCGCGACGTCGCGCGCGACGGCCTGGAACTCCTGACGGCCCACGACCGTCATCACGCTGTCCAGCGGCACGGTGCGCGCGCGGAAGAGCCCGACCCGCCGCTTGAGCGCGAGCACCTTCCGCACCGAGGCGTCGAGGCGCGCCGGGCTCACGCGGCCCGACTCGACCGCCGCGACCATGGCGTCGATCGCCACCGCGGGGTCGGCCGGCTGGAGCAGCAGGTCGGCGCCCGCGAGGAACGCCTGCACCACCGCCTCCCCCGCGCCCACGCTCCGCACGATCGCGCCCATGTCGAGGGCGTCGGTCACGGCGAGGCCGCGGAAGCCGAGCGAGTCGCGCAGGAGCCCGGTGAGGACGGCGGGCTGCAGCGTGCCGGGCCGCGCCGAGTCGCCGGTCACGCGCGGGACGGCGAGGTGCGCCGACATCACCGCCGTGACGCCGGCGGCGATCGCCGCGCGGAACGGGACGAGCTCGAGCGAGTCGAGCCGGTCCCACCCGGCCCCCACGAGCGGGAGCGCGAGGTGCGAGTCGGTCTCGGTGTCGCCGTGGCCGGGGAAGTGCTTCACCGTGGCCGGCATCCCGTGCGCCTCGAGGCCGTGCACCTCCGCCGCCACGAAGCGCGCCACCGCGCGCGGGTCCTCGCCGAACGACCGCGTGTTGATGATCGGGTTCGCCGGGTTGCTGTTCACGTCCGCCACCGGCGCGAACGCGAGGTGGATGCCCACCGCGCGCCCCTCGAGCGCCGTGATGCGGCCCATCTCCCACGCGTCCCGGTCCCGCCCGGTGGCGCCCACGCCCATATTGCTCGGGAAGGGCGTGCCGCCGGTGAGGCGGAACGCGGAGCCCGACTCGAGGTCGGAGGCGACGAGGAGCGGCAGGCGCGCGCGCCGCTGGAGCGCGTTGAGCTTGGCGGCGACGTCGTGCGGCGAGCCGATCGAGACGATGATCCCGCCCACCTCGAGCGAGTCCACCCAGCCGGTGGCCTTCGCGAACGCCGCGTCGTCGAAGGGCGCGTAGCCGCCGCCGATCCACGGCATGACGAGCTGCGCCACCTTCTGGCGGGTCGTCAGCGTGGCGAGGAGCCGGTCGGGGTCGTCGGTCGGAGGTGCCGTCGGGACGGGCGCGGCCGCGGGGCGGTGCGGGGCGCAGGCGGCGAGCACGAGGGCGAGGACGAGGAGCGGACGATGCACCGGTCGGCGTGGCTCGGGGTGATGGGAATCGCGATGGTGGCCTGTGCCGCGGCGCGGCGCGCGCCCGCGGGCGCCGGCCCGGCGGTGGTGCGGCCGGGGATCGAGGTGCTGCTCGCGGACAGCGCCGCGCTGGTGCGCGGGCGCCGCGTCGGGCTCGTCACCAACAATACCGGCGTGGATCGCGCCGGCACGAACGACGTCGACCGGCTCCGCACCGCGGGGGTGCGGCTCACGGCGCTCTTCAGCCCGGAGCACGGCTTCCGCGGGGCGGCGGACCCCGGCGCCGCCGTCGCCTCCGGCACCGACAGCGCCACCGGGCTTCCAATCTACAGCCTGTACGGGCGCACCACCGCGCCCACGCCCGCGATGCTCGAGGGGCTGGACGTGCTCCTCGTGGACCTGCAGGACGCGGGGGCGCGCTACTTCACGTACCTCTTCACCGCCGTCGAGGTGATGCGATCGGCGGGACGTGCCGGCATCCCCGTGGTGATCCTCGACCGCCCCAACCCCGTCGGCGGGGCGGTGCAGGGCAACGTGCTCGACACGGCGCAACGCTCGACGGTCGGCCTCCTCGCCGTGCCGATGCGGCACGGCCTCACGCTGGGGGAACTCGCCGACCTCGCCCGCCGCGACCTCGGGATCGCCGTGGACCTGCACGTCGTCCCGGTCGGCGGATGGCGCCGCGGGATGGCCTATGACGCCACCGGCCTCCCCTTCGTGCCACCGAGCCCGAACCTGCGGTCGGTGGAGGCGCTCTTCCACTACCCCGGCACCTGCCTCTTCGAGGGGACCAATCTCTCGGTCGGCCGCGGCACCGGCGCGCCGTTCGAGCAGGTCGGCGCCCCCTGGCTCGACCCTTCGGCGGTGCTTGCCTCGCTCGCCGGCCGGTCCCTCCCCGGCGTCGCGTTCGAGGCCGTCACCTTCACGCCCCGGCGGCCGGGGGACGGCAAGTTCGCCGACACGGCCGTCGCGGGGATCCGCCTCCGGGTCACCGACCGAGCAGCCTACGACCCGACGGCGACGGCCGTCGCCCTGCTCTGGGCCATCCGGCGCACCCACCCGGACCGCTTCGCCTGGATCGCCCGGCACTTCGACCGCCTGGCGGGCCAGACGGGGCTCCGGGAGGCCATCGACCGGGGCGACGATCCCGCCCTGCTGGTGGAGGGCTGGACGGCCGGGCGGCAGGCGTTCCTCGCGCGGCGGGCGCCGGTGATCCGCTATCCGGACTGACCGGGTGTGGCGGGCCGGGGCCGGGCGGCCCGGTCCTGGGTGGCCCCGGACCCCCGCTCCCCCCGCCTCGGGCCCCCCCTCGCCCGCCGAG
The DNA here is from genome assembly GCA_037916975.1 of Gemmatimonadales bacterium. Lineage (GTDB taxonomy): Bacteria > Gemmatimonadota > Gemmatimonadetes > Gemmatimonadales > GWC2-71-9 > JAGGAG01. Next base: position 2,474 of record JBAIWX010000258.1, on the reverse strand, counting down.
ATTGCCCCCTCCCGCCACGGCCGTTATCCTTGGCCCGTGCCGAAGCTTACCCTCGGTCCGAGGGTGCCGGGTTGAAGCTCATCTCGGCGCTCGAACGGCCGTTCTTCGCGACAATCGGACCGCTCGTGGATCTGCTCGTTCGGCGCGGGGTGCGCCCGAACACGATCACCACGGTCGGGACCGGTTTCGTGGTGGCCTCGGCGGTGTTCTTCGGGGTCGGCCACGTGCGCCTCGGCGGGTTGTTCCTCCTGCTGAGCGGCATCGTGGACACGATCGACGGGCAGGTGGCGCGGCGCGGGGCGATGGTCACGCGCTTCGGCGCCTTCTACGACTCCACGCTGGACCGGCTCGGGGACGGCGCCACCTTCATCGGGATCGGCGCCTATTTCCTGTCGGCCCCGGACGTGGCGTACCGCGAGGCGGCGGTGGTCACCTGCATGGTGGCGATCCTCGCGTCGCTGACGGTCTCCTACGCCCGGGCGCGGGCGGAGGGGCTGGGCCTCGACTGCAAGGTCGGGATCGCCCAGCGGGCCGAGCGGATCCTCGGGCTGGGCGTCCCGTCGCTGGTCGTCGGGGCCGGGCCGCAGGCGCTGGTCCTCGAGGTGCTCGTGGCGATCCTGACGCTGCTCGCCCTCATCACGGTGGTGCAGCGGGTGGTGTACGTCCGGGGGGCGGCGAACGCGGCCGACCTGGCCCGGACCGCGGAGCGGGACTGAGCCCGCCCGCGCGACGGTTCATGTGAGAAAGGACGACCCGGTGGCGAACAAGGCGGCGCAGATCGCGAAGGCCGAGGGCAAGCTCGGCGTGCTGTGCGTGGGGCTCGGTGCGGTGACCACGACCTTCATGGCGGGCGTGGAGCTCGCGCGGCGGGGCATCGCGCAGCCCTTCGGCTCGCTCACGCAGATGGGCACCATCCGCCTCGGCAAGCGCACCGAGGGGCGCGCGCCCCTCATCCGCGACTTCGTGCCCCTCGCCCGGCTCGAGGACCTCGTCTTCGGCGCCTGGGACCCGATCCCGGACGACGCCTACCAGGCGGCGCTCAAGTGCGGCGTGCTGGACAAGCACGAGCACGTCGAGCCGATCAAGGCGTTCCTGCAGGCCATCAAGCCGATGCCGGCGGCCTTCGACCGCCAGTACGTGAAGCGCCTCGAGGGCTCGAACGTCAAGCAGGGGAAGACCAAGCGCGAGCTCGCCGAGCAGCTGCGGCAGGACATCCGCGACTTCAAGGCGGCGCACGGCTGCAGCCGCCTCGTGATGGTCTGGTGCGCCTCGACCGAGATCTTCATCGCCCCGGGCCCCACGCACCAGACGCTCGCCGCCTTCGAGAAGGCGATGGAGGCGAACGACCCGTCCATCGCCCCGTCGATGCTCTACGCCTGGGCGGCGATCATGGAGGGCGTGGCATTCATGAACGGCGCCCCGAACCTCTGCTGCGACATCCCGGCGCTCGAGCAGCTCGCCCGCGACCGCAAGGTGGCCATCGGCGGGAAGGACTTCAAGACGGGCCAGACGATGCTCAAGACCGTGCTCTCGCCGATGTTCAAGGCGCGCATGCTCGGCGTGAGCGGCTGGTACTCGACCAACATCCTCGGCAACCGCGACGGCGAGGTGCTGGACGACCCGGAGAGCTTCAAGACGAAGGAGGAGTCGAAGCTCGGCGTGCTGGAGTACATCCTCCAGCCCGACACCTACCCCGAGCTCTACGGCAACCTCTACCACAAGGTGCGGATCAACTACTATCCGCCCCGCGGCGACAACAAGGAAGGCTGGGACAACATCGACATCTTCGGTTGGCTCGGATATCCGATGCAGATCAAGATCGACTTCCTGTGCCGCGACTCCATCCTTGCAGCTCCGATCGTGCTCGACGTCGTGCTGTTCATGGATTTGGCGAAGCGCACGCCTGAGCTGAAGGGCCTGGGCATCCAGGAGTGGCTGAGCTTCTACTTCAAGTCCCCAATGACGGCTCCGGGCCTTTATCCGGAGCACGATTTGTTCATTCAGCTGATGAAGCTGAAGAACACTCTGCGCCATATGAAGGGCGAGGAACTGATCACCCACTTGGGACTGGAGTACTACGACTAATCCTGAGTTCCGCATCCTTGATGGGGCCGCCTTACTGGGCGGCCCTTTCGTTTGTACCTGGATGGAAATCGTGCTCCCTACGATAGTCACCGGGCATCTTAGGAGTCATGCGGCTCGGGCTTCGGGTTCTTCCCATGGTGCTGATCGTGGTTACTGCCTTCGCGGGAACTCCGGGCAGCTTTCGCGGGGTGCTCTATAAGGGCACGGATCCAAAGCCCGGATGGTGGTACGTAGTCGGAAAGAACGACTCATTGCGGTTGGTCTACGTGGGAAAAGCCGCTATCAGCTACGGGGAAGAGGTTCCAGCTGAAGATCGAAAACCCGTACCGGCACATTCCTTGACCGCGGGTGTCGAAGTCAGGGTTACGGCAGAACAGGACGGCGCCGGA
>JBAIWX010000257.1:0-28478 GCA_037916975.1 Gemmatimonadales bacterium | reverse complement strand
CGCGGAGCGCGTGGTGCACGCCCGTCTCGACGACGACGAGGGGCGCGGTGAAGGGGACGTGCGCGAGATCGTCGCTGGCGGTCTCGAAGTGCAGCGCCGTCCCGGCGCGCGCGTGGACGGCGATCGTCTGGTCCATCCGCCCGCAGCGCACGCCGACCCGGTCGTGCTCCGCGTGGTACGCCACGTCCACGAGCCCGGCGCGCGTGGGCCGGCGGCCGGCGAGGCGCGCGAGCGCGTGCGCCACCGCCACCGTGAGCGCCGCCGACGACGAGAGCCCCGCGCCGGCCGGCACGTCGCTCGCGACCGCGATCGTCGCCCCGGCCGGGGCGAGCCCCCGCTCGCGCAGCTCGTGCACCACGCCCGCGAGGTAGTCGGACCAGCGGCCTCGGCCCGGATGCGCGAGGTCGAGTTCGCCGCCGTCCCCGAGTTCCGCCGAGACCGCACGGAAGCCGGACGCGGGGGCGACGGCCGCGACGGTGCGGCGCCCGATCGCGAGGGGAAGCACGGGGCCGCCGTTGTAATCCACATGTTCGCCGATGAGATTCACCCTGCCCGGCGCGGACGACGCCAGCGCCGGCGCCGCCCCGAAGGCGGCGCGGTGCAGCGCCACGGCGCGCGCCAGGGCGGTGCGTGGCCTCATCCCTTGCCGACCCCGTGGAGACGCATGCGATCCTCGCGGTTGCTCCCGATCATCCTCTGCCTCGCCGCCGCGCCGCTGGCGGCGCAGCTCCCGCCGCTCGGCGTGCCCAGGGGGCTGGTGCGGATCGAACTCTTCGGCTCGGCCGCGACCGCGGACCGGCAGTGGGTGAACGGCCAGTCCACGGACCTCGGCGGCCTCACCGGCCCCGTGTTCGGATCCGTCCAGGCTCCCTTCCTCGCCGAGCCGGAGGCGCGGATCGCGGCGCTGCTCGGCGACCCGAGCTACCGCACGAACCTCGGCGCATCGGTGGGCCGAGCGCAGGCGCGCGTCACGGCCGGCGGGCTCGGCCTGGCCGTGGGCCTCTCGAACCGGCTGACGCTGCTCGTCCGCGTCCCGATCGTCGAGTCCCGCACGCAGGCCAACCTCGCGTTCGCCGGCACGGGCGCGCAGGACGGCACCAACCTCGCGAGCCCGATCGTCGGCACGCCCGCGGGCCAGGCCGCGGCGAACGGCTTCTTCACGGCCTACGACGCGGCGCTCGCCGCGCTCTCCGGGCAGATCACCTCGGGGGCCTACGCCGGCGATCCCGCGAAGCTCGCGCTCGCGCAGCAGACCCTCGCCGACGGCACGGCGCTCCGGGACGGGCTGCGCGCGCTCGTGAGCGACGCGGCGACCGCGGTGCCGTTCCTGCCGCTTGCGTCGAGCGGTCCGGGGGCGCAGCTCGCAGGGCGCATCGCCGCGCTCCAGTCCACGCTGGCCACCGACCTGGGCGTGACCGGGTTCACCGCGGCGGCCCCGCTCCCGACCGCACCAGCGGCGGGTTACGAGGTCCCGAATTACGCCACCGCGCCGGACGGTCCGGTGGGGCTCGGCACGTTCAGCCCCGCCAAGCAGCTCTCGCTGGGCGACGTCGAGGCGGGCATCGCGCTCACGCTGCTCGACCGCTGGCAGGAGTCGCGCGGCGGCCTGCGCCTCGCGGCCGAGGTGCTGGGCCGCTTCCCGACGGGCCGTGTCGCGCGCCCGAACGACCCGTGGGCGGTCGCGACGGGCGACGGCCAGTTCGACGCGGAGTTCCGGATCGCGCTGGACGTGGGCGGGCCGCGCTTCGGCATTCGTGCGACGGGCGGCTACCTCCGCCAGTTCGCGGGAACGGTCACGGAGCGCGTGGCGCCGCCCGGGACGGTGTTCGCGCTCCCGACGCTCGCCGCCCCGCTCCGCGTGGACCCCGGCAACGAACTCGGCGGCGCGGTCACCCCGTTCATCCGCCTCGCGCCGCGCTTCGCGCTGCTGGGGGGCGCGGAGATCCGCCACCGGGGCACCGACGCGGCGTCGTACGCCTCGACGCCGCTCCCGGGGGTGGACGCCTCCACGGTGACGCTCGGCACCGGCGGCACGCGGGTGAGCTTCGTGGGCGGGCTCACCTACCGCACCGCCGGGACGCGCACCGGCGACCGGCGGACGCTGCCCTTCGACGCGGGCTGGTACTACGAGAAGGTGCTGGACGGGCGGGGCGGGCGCGTGGTCCGCTGGGAGACGGTGCGCTTCCTCGTGCGCCTCTACGCGCAGCTCTGGTAGCCGCTATCGGTCGCCTTCCTTGAGCCGCCGCAGGTCGCGGCGGTCCTTCTTGCTGGGTTTCCCCTTGTCGTAGAAGAACGCCGGCGGCGCGCTCCGCAGGCGCTCGGCGACCCGCTCCCGTTCGGCGACGCTCTCGGGCGCCTCCTCGTAGAGCCCCTGCGCCACGGCGGCGGGGCCGCGCCGGTCGGCGAGGCCGCGCACGGTCACCACGTGCAGGTAGGGACCGAGCCGGACCCGCAGTTCGTCGCCCACTCTCACGGCGCGGCTCCGCTTCGGCGTCGCCCCGTTCAGCTCCACCTTGCCGCCGTCGATCGCCTCGGCCGCGAGCGCGCGCGTCTTGAAGAAGCGCGCGGCCCAGAGCCACGTGTCGAGGCGGAAGCGCTCGTCGGCGCCCTCGTCGAGGGCGTGCCGGCCCGGCATCAGGGCACCCGCCGCACGCGCATCGCGGCCCGCCCGGGCCTCACCGCCCGATCCCCAGCAGCGCCTGCGCGTGCCGGCGCGCGGTCGAGGCATCGGGATCCCCCAGCATGCGCGCGAGCTCGGTGACGCGATCCTCGCCGTGCACCCGGCGCACGTCGCTCGTGGCGACGCCGCCCCGAGCGGCCTTCGAGACCACGAGGTGGAGGCCCGCACGCGCCGCGATCTGCGGCAGGTGGGTGATCACCAGCACCTGGTGGCGTTCCGCCACCTCGGCGAGCGCCTCGGCGAGCTGGACCCCCACCTCCCCGCCGACGCCGGCGTCCACCTCGTCGAAGACGAGCGCCGGGACGGCATCGTGCTTCGCCAGCACGACCTTGAGCGCGAGCATGAGCCGCGAGAGTTCGCCGCCCGAGGCGGTGCGCGCGAGCGGCCGCGCCTCGTGGCCGACGTTGAGGCGCACGGTGAAGGCGACCTGCTCCGCGCCGGTGGCCAGCGGCTCGGCGAGCGGGGCGAGCTCGACGCCGAACTTCCCGCCGGCGAGCCCGAGACGCGGCAGCCAGCGGTTCACCGCGCGGGCCAGCCGCTCGGCGGCGTCCCGGCGGCGCGCCGTCAGGCGCTCCGCCACCGCCCCGAGCGCCGCCTGCGCGGCGGTCCGCCGTGCGCCGAGCGCGCGCAGGTCGAGGTCGGCGGTGTCGAGGACGTCCAGCTCCGCGGCCGCCTGCGCGCGCGCCTCGAGGACGGCGGCGACGGTGGTGCCGTACTTCTGCATCAGGGAGAACAGCAGGTCGCGGCGCCGCTCGACCTGCGCGAGCCGCTCGGGGTCGTCCTGCAGCGTGTCGGCGTACGCGCCGGCGAGGCGCTGGAGCTCGTCGAGGTTGGCGGTGGCCGCGTCGAGCAGCTCGCGCCACGGTGCCACGGCGGGATCGGCCCGCTCGAGCGCGGCGAGGGACCGCGCCGCCTGCACGAGCGCCGCCTGCACCCCCTCGCCGCCCCCCACGAGCTCGGCGATGCGCGCCGCGTGGGCCGAGAGGGTGCTCGCCTGGCCCAGCCGGCGTGCCTCCTGCTCGACTTCCTCCTCCTCGCCCGCACGGAGCTTCGCGCGGTCGATCTCGGCGACCACGTGGCGGAGGTAGTCGGCGCGGCGGCGCACCTCGTCGCGCCGGGTAGCGAGCTCCTGCTCCTTCGCCCGGAGCGCCGCGAGCGCCTCGTGGGCCTCGAGCACGGCGGCGCGGTCACCGTCCGCGTCGGCGAAGGCGTCGAGGATGTCGCGCTGGGCGTCGGGCCGGAGGAGGGACTGGGCCTCGTGCTGGCCGTGCAGGTCCACCAGCAGCGCGCCGAGCCCGGCGAGGACGCCGACGGTGGTGGGACTCCCGTTGACCCAGGCGCGCGACCGTCCCTCGGCGGACACCTCGCGCCGCACGACGACGCGCCCGTCGTCGAGGTCGAGGCCCAGCGCCTCGACCTGCCGGCGCAGCGCGGCGCTCCGCACCTCGAAGGCCCCCTCGACCACGGCCCGGGCCGCGCCCGGGCGCACGAGCCCGCTCTCGGCCCGGCCGCCGCAGAGGAGCGCGAGGGCGTCCACGAGCATGGACTTCCCCGCCCCGGTCTCGCCGCTCAGGACGTTGAGCCCCTCGCCGAGCTGCAGCGTGACGTCGGCGATGGTGGCGAGGTCGCGCACGCGGAGCTCGGCGATCACCGCTGCTCGATCTCGCGCTCCGAGAGGTCGCCCCAGTGGAGCTTGTTGCGCATGCGGGCGAAGAAGCCCTCGCCGCCGAGGCGCACGAGGCAGACGGCGCTGTCGGCGCGGCGGACCTCGACGCGGGCGCCGTGGGCGAGGGTGAGGCCGGTCTGGCCGTCGAAGGAGACGAGGAGGTCGTCGGCCCAGCCGGTGATCGGCTCCACGGTGACCGTCGAACTCGCGGGCACCACGATGGGCCGGATGGCGAGGGTGTGGGCGCAGACCGGCGTGACGCAGAGCGCCTGCACGCCCGGGACGAGCACGGGCCCGCCGGCGCTCAGCGAGTAGGCGGTGGAGCCGGTCGGGGTGGCGATCACGAGGCCGTCGGCGCTGTAGGGGCCAACGTTCTCGCCGTCGATGTAGACGTTGATCCGGACGACGCGCGCGACGCCGCCCTTGTGGACGGCCACCTCGTTGAGGGCGCGCTGGCTCGTGAGGGCGGAGCCGTCCTCGGCGATGATCGCCGCACTGAGCGCCTGGCGGCGCTCCAGGACGTAGTCGCGGCGGACGAGGGCCCCGACCGCGAGCGCCAGCTCGGGGCGCGTGGCGGTGGTCAGGAAGCCGACCCGCCCCAGGTTCACGCCGAGCACCGGCACCTCGGCGCCACAGAGGAGGCGCGCGCCGCGCAGCAGCGTGCCGTCCCCGCCGAAGGTGAGGAGGGCATCGAGCGGCTCGGCCGCGAGCGGGGGCACCGGCTGGTCCCAGAAGGGCTCGAGCCGCGGCTCGCTGGCGAGGCGGATGCCGTGCGCCGGCGCCAGCGCGACCAGCTCACGCAGCACCGCCGCCAGGTCCGCGTAGCGCGGATTCCCGACGACGCCGACGTTCATCGGGTGCCGACGCTCTCCTCGCCCACGAGCGAGGCGAGCCGCCGGGCGATCCCCTCGCCCGTCAGCCCGAAGAGGGCGAGCTGGTCGGCGCGCGGCGCCTGCTCGACGAGCCGATCGGGGACGCCGTGCGCCACCACCCGGACCTCGGGGTGCGTCGCCTGCAGTTCGCGGGCGAGGAAGGCGCCGAAGCCGTTGACGACCGTCCCCTCCTCGACGGTGAGGAGGAGCCGGTGCTCGCGCACGAGCGCCGCGAGCATCGCCGTGTCGTACGGCTTGAGGAAGCGGCAGTTCACGACGGTGCAGTCGATGCCCTCCTGGGCCAGCTGCGCCGCGGCGGCGAGCGCGGGCGGCACCATCGTCCCCACGGCGAGGATCGCCGCGTCCCCCCGGCCCTGCCGGAGGAGCTCCCACGTGCCGTAGGGCACCGCGGGGACCTCCGCGACCGGCCGCGGCTCGGCGGGCGCCTTGTCGCGCGGGTAGCGGGTGCAGAACGGGCCGGCCCGGTGCGCGATCGCGGTGCGCAGGAGGCCGATGAGCTCGTTGCCGTCCTTCGGCGCGGTGACGGTCATCCCCGGCACCGCGAGCATGTACGCGATGTCGTAGAGGCCCATGTGCGTCTGGCCGTCCTCGCCCACGAGCCCGGCGCGGTCCATCGCGAAGACGACCGGCAGCTCCTGCACCGCGACGTCGTGGATGATGTTGTCGTAGCCGCGCTGCAGGAACGTGCTGTAGATCGCCGTGACGGGGACGATCCCCTGCGTCGCCAGCCCGGCCGCGAACGTGACGGCGTGGCCCTCGGCGATCCCCACGTCGAAGAACCGCTCGGGAAACCGCTGCTGGAACGCGTTCGTGCCGGTGCCGGAGGGCATGGCGGCCGTCACCGCCACGAGCTCGGGATGCTCCGCCGCCAGGCCCGCCAGCGCCTCGCCGAAGACCTGCGTCCACGTGGGCGGCCCGCTCGCCTTCTTGCGGAGCTCGCCCGTCTCCCGGTCGTACGCCGCGAGGCCGTGCCACTTCTCCTGGTTGAGCTCGGCGAAGGCGAAGCCCTTCCCCTTCTGCGTGAGCACGTGCACCACGCGCGGCCCCTTCATCGGGCGGACGAAGGCGAGCGTCTCGCAGAGCTTCTTCAGGTCGTGGCCGTCGATGGGGCCGAAGTAGCGGAAGCCGAGCTCCTCGAAGAACATCCCCTCCGAGAAGAGGTTCTTGGCGCTCTCCTCGAGGTTCTTGGCGAATTCCACCACGCCCTGGCCGAAGACGTGGCCGAGGCGGAAGGTCAGCTGCTTGACCGCCTCGCGGAGGCGGTTGGTCCGCGGGTCGGCGACGATGCCGCCGAGGGTCTTGCTGATGGCGCCGACGTTGGGCGAGATGGACATCCCGTTGTCGTTCACGACGAGGATCACGTCGCGGTCGGAGTGCCCCGCGTTGTTCATCCCCTCGTACGAGAGCCCGCAGGTGAGCGCGCCGTCGCCCACGACGGCCACGACCTTGTAGTCCTCGCCGCGCAGGTCCCGCGCGGTGGCCATGCCGAGCGCGGCGGACATCGCCGTCGCGGCGTGCCCCGCGCCGAAGTGGTCGTGCTCGCTCTCGCTGCGCTTGAGGAAGCCCGAGATGCCGTTCGGCTGCCGCAGCGTGGGGAACTGGTCGTTGCGCCCGGTGAGCAGCTTCCACGCGTAGGCCTGGTGGCCGACGTCCCAGAGGACCTTGTCGGTCGGGGAGTCGAACTCGTACAGCAGGGCGATCGCGAGCTCGACCACGCCGAGGCTCGCGCCGATGTGCCCGCCGGTGACGGCGCAGCAGTCGATGAGGCGGTCTCGCACCTCCTGCGCGAGCTGCGGGAGCTGGTCACGGCGCAGCCGCTTCAGGTCGGCCGGACCCTGGATGCCGTCGAGGAGCGCCATGGAGGCTCCGGGCTGGTTGGAAACCGGGGACGGCCCGCCGGTCAGGCGGACCTCGTCACAATATAGTGCGCCAGGGCGCCGAGGGCCCCGGACGGGACGCCGGCGGCGTCGAGGTGCCCGATGGCGCGCGCCGCCAGGCGCTCCGCCTCCCGCCGCGCGCCCTCCACGCCCAGGAGGCGGACGTAGGTGGACTTCTGGAGCGCGGCGTCGCGGCCGGCGGTCTTGCCGAGCTGCGCGCTCGTCCCCGTCGCGTCCAGCACGTCGTCGGCGACCTGGAAGGCGAGGCCGACGTCGGCCCCGAACGCCTCGAGGGCCTCGACGCAGCGCTCCGGCGCGCCGGCCGCGAGCGCCCCCAGCGCGCAGGAGGCCCGGATCAGCGCCCCCGTCTTACCCCGGTGGACGGCGATCAGTTCGGGGAGGTCGAGGGTGCGCTGCTCCGCCTCGAGGTCGAGCCACTGCCCGCCCACCATCCCCTCCACGCCCCCGGCCTCGAAGAGCACGCGCGCCATCCGGCCCAGGAGCGCCTCGCCCACCGCGAGCTCGTCCGCGGCCTCAGCGAGCACCTGCGCCGCCACCGGCACGAGCAGGTATCCCACCCGCGTGGCCGTGGGCACGTCGAACTCCCGGTGCGTCGTCCGCCGCCCGCGGCGGAGGTCGTCGTCGTCCATGCAGGGGAGGTCGTCGTGCACGAGCGAGTAGGTGTGCACCGTCTCGACCGCGCACGCCACGCCCGCGATCCCCTCGTGGGCCCCGCCGGCGGCGCGGTAGGCCGCGAGCAGGAGCGCGGGCCGCACGCGCTTGCCCGGGCTGTGGAGGGCGTATGCCAGCGCGGCGCCCTCCCGCCCCCCGACCTCCGCGGCGAGCCGGTCGGCGAGGCGGGCGAGCCGGCGGTCGGTGAGGTCGCGGGCCTCCGCGAGGAGGCGCTCGACGCCCGCCGCGGGCGCCTCAGAGGGCGGCATCGCGGAACTCGAGCTCGCCGCGCGCATCGGCGAGCACCTGCTGGACCGCGGACTCGGCCTCGCCGAGGCGCGCGCGCGCGCGGCGCAGGCGGGCCACGCCTTCCTCGAAGAGCCGGAGCGCGGTGTCGAGGTCGGTCTCGTCCTGCTCGAGGCGGCGGACGATCTCCTCGAGGGCACGCAGCTCCTCGCCGAGCGACGGCTGGGGGGTCGGGTCGGTCATGACGGCTCCGTGCGGGCGGCGACGTCGCCGTCGGCCACGCGCAGGGTGAAGGGCGCGCCGGGCGGGAAGTCGGCGCGGCGGCGGAGGACGCGGCCATCGGGCCCGCGGGGCACGGCGTAGCCGCGCTCGAGGACGCGCAGCGGGCTCAGCGCGACGAGCTGGGCCGCGGCGCGCTCGAGCCGGTGGCGGCGGGACCGGAGCGCGTCCTGGACCGCCGCCTCGAGCCGGTCGCCGGTGCGGGCCAGCCGCTCGCCGAGGAGGCGCGTGCGGCGGCTCAGCCCGCCGGCGAGCCGCGCCGCGAGGGCGTCGGCGCGGTGCAGCACCTCCGCGCGGTCGGGCACGGCGAGCTGGGCCGCCGCCGACGGCGTCGCCGCGCGCACGTCGGCGACGAGGTCGGTGAGCGCCACGTCGGTCTCGTGCCCCACGGCGCTGATGGTCGGGATGCGCACCTCGGCGAGCGCGCGGCAGACCGCCTCGTCGTTGAAGGCGGAGAGGTCCTCCCGGGCGCCCCCGCCCCGCCCGACGATGCAGACGTCGGCGTCGAGCCGGTTCACCAGGCGGAGCGCCGCCACCAGCTCCGCGGGCGCCTCCGCGCCCTGCACCCGCGCGCCCACGACGAGGAGGCGGATCCCCGGCCAGCGCGCGCGCGCCACCTTCGCCACGTCGCGGAGGGCGGCGCCGTCGGGGCTCGTCACCATGACGAGGGTGCGGGGAAAGGGCGGGAGCGCCCGCTTGCGGGCCGGGTCGAGCAGGCCGTCCCGCGCGAGCGCCGCCTTCGTGCGCTCGAGCTGCTGCTGCTGCAGGCCGACCTGGTCGGTGCGGAGGAGCGTGGTGACGGTGAGGCGGAACTCCCCCTTCTCCTCCCAGAGCCCGGGGGTCGCGAGGGCGTAGACCTCGGTGCCCTCGGCGGGCGGGGCGCCCGCCTTCTGGGCGAAGGCCCGCCACATCGCGCAGCGCACCTGCGCCCCGGCGTCCTGCAGGGTGAAGTACCAGTGGCCGCTGGCGTAGGCCTTGAAGCTCGTCACCTCGCCCCGCACCCACACCGGCCCGAGCTCGCGCTCGATGAGCCCCCGGACCGCGGCGTTCACCTCCGCGACCGACCAGACCTCGTCCGCGACGGGGCCCGGCCGGTCGAACGGGAGCGACAGGTTCAACGCGCCGCCTGCTGCATGGCCTGCAGCGTGTTCTGCATCAGCATCGCGATGGTCATCGGGCCCACGCCCCCGGGGACGGGGGTGATGAGCGACGCCACCTCGCGGCACTCGTCGAACTTCACGTCGCCCACCAGCTTGTAGCCCTTCGGGAGCGACGGGTCGTCCACCCGGTTGATGCCGACGTCGATCACCACGGCGCCCGGCTTCACGAAGTCGCGCGTGACGAACTCCGCCTTGCCGATCGCCGCGATGAGGATGTCGGCCGTGCGGCAGACCGCGGGGAGGTCCCGCGTGCGCGAGTGGCAGACGGTCACGGTGGCGTCGCCGCCCGGGCCCTGCTGGATGAGCAGGTTCGCCATCGGCTTGCCCACGATGGTGCTCCGCCCGACCACCACCGCGTGCGCCCCCTTCGTCTCCACGCCCGAGCGGAGGAGCATCTGCTGCACACCGTACGGGGTGCACGGCCGGAGCGCGGTCGGGTCGCCGATGACGAGCTTGCCGACGTTCATCGGGTGGAACCCGTCCACGTCCTTCGCGGGGTCGATGCGGAGGAGCACCTTCTCGGTGTCGATGTGCTTCGGGAGCGGGAGCTGCACCAGGATCCCGTGGATCGCCGGGTCGGCGTTGAGCTGGTCCACGATGCCGAGCACCTCGGCCTCCGAGACCTCGGCGGGCCGGGTGACCTTGAGCGAGTACATCCCCGCCTCGACGCAGGCCTTCTCCTTGCTGCCGACGTAGGCCTTGCTGGCGGGATTGTCCCCGACGAGGACGACGGCGAGCCCGGGCTTGACCCCCTTCGCGGCCATCGCCGCCACCTGCGCCGCCACCTCCGCGCGGATCGCCTTCCCGATGGCGACGCCGTCGATCAGCCCCGCGCTCACCGGGCCACCCCCACCGCGCGCGTCTCGCGGATCACCACGACCCGGATCTGCCCGGGATACTGGAGCTCGTCCTCGATGCGCTTCGCGATGGTCTCGCTCAGCTCGGCCGCCTTCATGTCGTCGACCTCCTCCGGTGTGACGATGACCCGGACCTCGCGTCCGGCCTGGATGACCGCGGTCTTCTCCACGCCCTTGAACCCGCCCGCGATCTCCTCGAGCCGGGTGAGGCGCTTGATGTAGCTCTCGTAGGCCTCGCGCCGGGCCCCGGGGCGCGAGCCGCTGATGGCGTCGGCCGCCTGCACGAGCACCGACTCCGCCGACTCGTGCGGCACGTCGTCGTGGTGCGCGTGGATCGCGTTGACGACCGCCGCCGACTCCCCGTACTTCCGCGCGACCTCGACCCCGAGTTCCACGTGCGTGCCCTCGGTGTCGTGGGTGAGCACCTTGCCGACGTCGTGCAGGAGGCCGCCGCGCCGGGCCAGCGCCGCGTCGAGCCGCAGCTCCTCCGCCATGATGCCGGCGAGCCACGACACCTCCTTCGAGTGCTCGAGCACGTTCTGCCCGTACGAGGTGCGGTAGCGCATCCGGCCGACGAGCCGGACGAGCTCCGGGTGCAGCCCGTGCACGCCGCAGTCGTACGCCGCCTGCTCGCCCAGCTCCACGAGCTGCTGCTCGAGCTCGCGCCGCACCTTCGCCACCAGCTCCTCGATGCGGCCGGGATGGATCCGGCCGTCGGCGATGAGCGCCTCGAGCGCCCGCCGCGCCACCTCGCGGCGCACCGGGTCGAAGCACGAGAGCACGACGGTGTCCGGCGTGTCGTCGATGATGACGTCCACCCCGGTCGCCTGCTCGAACGCGCGGATGTTCCGGCCCTCGCGGCCGATGATCCGCCCCTTCATCTCGTCGCTCGGGAGGGTCACCGCCGAGACCGTCGTCTCGGCGGTGTGCTCGGCGGCGATGCGCTGGATCGCCATGCTCAGGATGCGCCGCGACTCGCGCTCGGCGCCCTTGCGCGCCTGCTCCTTGATGTCGCGCGCGAGCGCCTGGGCCTGCCCACGGGCCTCGTCCTCCACCCGCTGGAGCAGCTCCCGGCGCGCCTCCTCGGCGCTGAGCCCCGCGGCCCGCTCGAGCGCCGCCTGCTGGCGCTCGACCAGGCGGGCCGCCTCCGCCTCGCGCTCGGCCACCCCCTGCCCCCGCGCCTCGAGCTCCCGCGCGCGCCGCTGCTGGTCACGGTGCGCCTGCTCGAGCTCCTCGGCCCGGCGTTCCGCCTGCCGCGCGCGTTCGTCCGCGCGCCGCTCGTGCCGCGCCACCTCCTCGCGCCGGCGCTGCAGCTCCTTTTCCGCCTCCTCGCGCTGGGCGACGAGTTCCATCTTGGCCGAGAGGAGGGCGTCCTGCCTGGCCCGCTCGGCCTCCCGCGCGGCCTCGCGCGTCAGGCGCTCCGCCTCGGCCTTCGCCGAGGCGAGGATGCCGGTGGCCGAGCGGTGCTGCACCCGGAGGTAGACCAGGATGAAGGCGGCCGACACGACGAGGCCGGCCGTGATCCCCTCGACGAGGGGAAGGACGAAGGGCTGGTTCATTGCTATCCGCCACGGGCAGGCGCCGGGGCGCCGCCCCTCCCGATGCGATTCAGCCGGCCGCGGGCGCCGCGCCGGGCGCCCGGCTCCCCCGCTTGGCGGGCGGGAGGAGCGGGGCCAGCTCGTCGGCCAGGGCCGCCAGGCGGGCGGCGAGTTCCCGGTCGCCGCGCCGGGCCTGGAAGAGTTCGTCCGTCAGCGCCAACGCCGCGAGGATCGCCGCCTTGTGCGGCTCCACCGACGGCAGCGTCTCGCGCACGCGCCGGAGCGCCGCGTCCACGTAGGCCGCGACCTCCTGCGTGTACTCGGGCGGCAGCTCGGACCGCACGGTGAATTCCTCGCCGCCGATCGCCACCCGCACCGCGTGCTTGGGGCCCGTCATGCCGGCTCCTGGAGGCCGCGCTCGAGGAAGGCGAGCCGGCCGGCGAGCGCCGTGACCCGTTCACGGACCGCCTCGAGCCGCTGCCGCAGCTCGAGGTTCTCCTGCTCGAGCTCCACGAGCCGCGCCCGCGTCTGCGCATGGTCGGGCCCCGTGGGGACGCCCGCCTTGCCGCGGAGCTCCTGCACCTCGGCCTCCGCGCGCAGGCACCGCCGGCGCCACGCGGCCAGCTCGTCGGTGGCGTTGCGCACCAGCACCTCGAGCTCCGCCAGCGCCTGCCGGTCGGGCCGGCGGTAGGCCTCGCTCACGCGTCACCGCCCCGGCGCTCGAGCCCGTGGGCCCGCTGCACCGCCGCGAGGATGCGCGCCTCGGCGGCGTCCACTTCCTCGTCGCGCAGCGTCCGGTCGGGCGCGCGGAACACCAGGCGGAACGTCACGCTCCGGCGTCCCTCCCCCACGGCCGCGCCGCGGAACTCGCTCGTGATCCGGACCGCCTCGAGCGACGGTCCCCCGCCGGACCGGATGGTACCGGCCACGTCGGCGGCGGCGAGGCCGTCGGGCACGACGAGCGAGAGGTCGCGGGTGGACGCGGGCACGGACGGCAGCGGCGCCACCGGCCGGACCGGCCGGGGCGAGGTCACGACCTCGATCTCGGCGCCGAACAGCGGCCCCGCCCAGGGCGGACGGTCCGCCGGGAGCTCGCCGGCCCAGCCCACCTGGCGGCCCGCGGCGTCCCGCGCGACGAACGCCCCGTCCTCAACGTGCCATGCGGTACCGGGATACGCCAGAGCCGCCAGGCGCTCTGAGATCCCCTTCAGGTCCCAGAGGTCCACGTCGGCCGGGCGCGCTTCCGTCCAGTGCGCCGGTTCGCGCCCGCCCGTCACCACGACGGCGGCGTGCAGCGCCTCGCCGGGCCGCCCGCCGGCCTCCCCGGCGCGGAAGACCGTCCCGACCTCGAAGAGCCGGACATCCCGCACCTGGGCGTTCCAGTTCCGCTCCGCCTGCCGCACGAGCCCCGGCAGGAGGCGGGTGCGGAGCCAGGCGCCGGTGTCGGCGAGCGGGTTGAGGAGCGCGACGGCGTCCGCCCCGTCCTGCGGGCCGAAGGGCAGCGCGAGCGACTCGCTGAGCCCCTCGGCGACGAGCCCGTCGCGCACGCGCGTCACGACGGCGTCGGCGGCGTCGTCCGGGCGCGCGCCGACGCGGAACGGCCGCAACTCGGTCGGCACGCGGTCGTAGCCGTGGATGCGGGCGACCTCCTCGACGAGGTCGATCTCGGCCTGCAGGTCCGGCCGCCACCCGGGGACGTCCACCGCGAGGCGCCCGTCGCCCGGCTTGGCGACGACGGTGCACCCGACCGCGACGAGGCAGCGCTCGACCTCGTGCTGGCCGAGCTCGAGCCCCAGCACCTGCGCCACGCGCGCGAGGCGGAGGAAGATCCGCGGCGGGTGCGCGGGCTCCGGGTGCAGGTCGAGCGGCGGCGCCGCGAGCGTGCCGCCCGCGGTGGCGAGGACGAGCTCGATGCAGCGGCGCATCGCCTCGGCGCCGTTCCAGCGGTCCACCCCGCGCTCGAACCGGTAGCTCGCCTCGGTGCTCACGCCAAGCGCGCGGCGCGTGCGCCGGACGCGCGAGGGCTCGAACCAGGCGCACTCGAGGAGGAGGTCCGTCGTCGCCTCGCGCACCTCCGACTCGTGCCCGCCGATCACGCCCCCCACGCCGACCGGTCCCTCCGCGTCCGCGATCACCGTCATGCCGGGCGCGAGGGCGCGCTCGACGCCGTCGAGGGTCAGGAGGCGCTCGCCCGGGCGCGCGTCCCGCGCGACGATCGTCGCCCCCCGGAGGCGCGCCAGGTCGTAGGCGTGCATCGGCTGGCCCAGCTCGAGCATCACCCAGTTGGTCGCGTCCACCACGTTGCTGATGCTCCGCACGCCGACCGCCTCGAGCGGGCGCTTGAGCCAGTCGGGCGAGGGGCCGACCCGCACGCCGCGGATGACGGCGGCGTGGAAGCGCGCGCAGCCGGCCGGGTCCTCGATCGCGACGCGCACGCCCGCCACCATGGCCGAGGCGCCGGCGGGCCGGTCGAAGGCGGGGAGGTCGGCGCCGCCGCCCGGCACCGCGGGGAGCCGGTACGGCACGCCGTACGACGCCGCGAGCTCGCGCGCGACCCCCTTGTGGCCGAGGAGGTCGGGGCGGTTCGGCGTCACGTCCACCACGATCCGGTCGTCGGCGAGGGGGATCGCCTCGAGGAGCGGCGTGCCCGGCGCGGCGTCGGTGGCAAGGGCCCAGAGGCCGTCGTGGTCCTGCCCGACACCGAGCTCGCGTGCGGAGCAGAGCATCCCTTCCGACACCTCGCCGCGGAGCTTCGCCTTCTCGAGGCGGAAGGGCTTCCCGTCCTTGCCGACGGGGACGGTGGCGCCGACCCGGGCGAACGGGAAGGTGCCGCCGGCCACGACGTTCGGCGCGCCGCAGACGACCTGCTTGGGGACGCCGGTGCCGTCGTTCACCGCGCAGACGCGGAGGCGGTCGGCGTTCGGGTGCGGGCGCACCTCCTCCACGCGGGCCACGACGATGTCGCCGAGCCCGGTGCAGAGCGGCTCGACGGCGTCCACGGCGGCGCCCGCCGCGGCGAGGCGGCGGCTCACGTCCTGGGCATCCAGCGGGCGGCGGAGGAAGCCCTCCAGCCAGCGGCGCGAAACGTTCATCGCTTGCTCGGGCGCCTCAGGCGCCGGGTTCGGCGAACTGCGCGAGGAAGCGCATGTCGCCCTCGTACAGGAGGCGGATGTCGGGCACGCCGAAGCGGAGCATGGCGATGCGGCCCGGGCCCATGCCGAACGCCCACCCGGTGTACCGCTCCGGGTCGAGCCCGGCCGCGGCGAGCACGTTCGGGTGCACCATGCCGCACCCGAGGATCTCCATCCAGCCGGTGCCCTTGCAGGCGGCGCAGCCGGTCCCGCGGCAGAGCTGGCAGGCGACGTCCATTTCCGCCGACGGCTCGGTGAACGGGAAGTAGGACGGCCGGAAGCGCACCGCCGTGTCCGGCGAGAAGAACCGGTGGGCGAAGTGCGTGAGGGTCGCCTTCAGGTCCACGAAGGAGATCCCCTCGTCGATCGCGAGCCCCTCCATCTGCTGGAAGGCGGGCGCGTGCGAAGCGTCGAAGGGGTCGCTGCGGTAGACCATCCCCGGGATGACGACCCGGATCGGCGGCGGCCCCGCCTGCATGACGCGGACCTGCACCGGCGACGTGTGCGTGCGCAGGAGCAGCCGCCGGCCCGCCTCGCCCTCGTCCGCGGGGGGCACGTCGAGGTAGAGGGTGTCGTGCAGGTCCATCGCCGGGTGGTCGGCCGGGAAGTTGAGGGCGAGGAAGTTGTACCACTCCGTCTCGACCTCGGGCCCGAGCGCCACGGTGAAGCCGAGGCCGCGGAAGATCTCCGTGATCTCGTCGATGACCTGGGTGACGGGATGCCGCGCGCCGTGCCAGCGCCGGCGCGCGGGCATGGAGAGGTCCACCGCCGCGCGCGCCCGGGCGCGCGCCGCCGCCACGAGCGCCGCGCGCCGCGCGGCGACGGCCTCCTCGGCCCGCACCTTGAGCGCGTTCACCGCGGCACCGAAGGGCCGGCGCTCCTCGGGCGGGAGCGACGGGAGCTGCCGCAGGAGCGCCGTGACCTCGCCGGCCTTGCGGCCGAGGAGGGCGATCTCCTCGCGGTCGAGGGCGTCCTGGTCGAGCGACGCGAGGGCATCGACGCGCGGGAGCAGGGCGTCGAGGGCCGGGTAGCCGGTGGTGGTGGACATCGGTCGGGATCCGGTCACGAAGGCACGCGTGGGGTCGCCCGCCCTCAGGCGAACGACCCCGCGCCGGTCGGGCACCGGCCCTGGGGCCGGTGCCGGTGCGTCCCTGGGGCCGGGCTTACGCCTGGGCGCCCTTCGCCATGTCGGCGAGCTTCGCGAAGGCGTCGAGGTCGTGCACGGCGAGGTCCGCGAGGACCTTGCGGTTGATCTCGATGCCGGCGGTCCTGAGCCCCGCCATCAGGCGGCTGTAGCTCAGGCCGTTGAGCCGGGCCGCCGCGTTGATGCGCGTGATCCAGAGCGCCCGGAACTCGCTCTTCTTCTTGCGGCGGTCGCGGTAGGCGTAGCGCATGCCGCGCTCGACCGTCTCCTTCGCCGCCTTGTACAGCTTGCTGCGGCCGCCGTACGCGCCCTTGGCCGCCTGCATGTACTTCTTCTTCCGCGCGTGGTGCGCCACGCCGCTCTTCACTCGAGGCATCGGTTCCTCCTCAGGCCTGCAGCAGGCGCTGGATGCGCGGGAAGTCCGCCGAGCTCACCAGGTCGCCCTTCTTGAGCCGGTTCTTCCGCTTGCGGGACTTCTTGGTCAGGATGTGGCTGTGGTTCGCGTGGTAGCGCTTCAGCTTCCCCGACCCCGTGACGGTGAAGCGCTTCTGCGCCGCCCGCCGGTTCTTCATCTTGGGCATCGTTCCGTTCCCTTCCCGTGCGCGGCGCTCACTTCGGCGCGAGCACCATCGTCATGTTGCGGCCTTCGAGCTTGGCCTCCATCTCCACCTTGCCGATGTCGGCCACCGCGGCCGCCACCCGGTCGAGCACCGCCTTCCCCAGGTCGAGGTGCGCGATCTGCCGGCCCCGGTACATCATCGTCACCTTCACCTTGTTCCCGTCCTGCAGGAACTCGCGCGCGTGCCGCGTCTTGAAGTCGAAGTCGTGGTCGTCGATCCCCGGCCGGAACTTCACTTCCTTCAGCTGGATGACGTGCTGCTTCTTCTTCGCGGCGCGCGCCGCCTTCGCCTCCTCGAACTTGAACTTCCCGTAGTCCATGATCTTGACCACGGGGGGCCGCGCCGTCGGCGCCACTTCGACGAGGTCGAGGCCGCGCTCCTGCGCGATGGCCAGCGCCTCCTCGACGGGCAGGACGCCCAGCTGCGCTCCGGTGTTGTCGATGACCCGCACCGGGCTGATGCGGATCATGCGGTTGATGCGGACCCGCCGCTCACGTTCGTTGGTGGACAGTCTGCCTTCCTCCGGCGACGAGAAAAAAGGGACACCCGCGACGAGCGACGGGTGTCCCGATCATCGAGGCGCCGGGCGCGCGGCGATCCGCCGCCCACCCGGCACGCTGGCTCAGGACCCGGTCGCGCTGGGCGCCCATCGGGGCGCACCGCTCGGGGTGGGGGCCATCGGCCCCGCTTCAAGGTCGGGAGAAGCTAGCCGCGACCGGCCCGGAAGTCAACGCGGCGCAACAAGATGGGCCGGACACGGCCCTCAGCCGACACGCCGGGCGTCCCGCAGGCCCACGCCCTTGCCCTCCGCCACCAGCCACCCCCACGCCGTCGTCGCGTCGTGCTCGAAGAGGAGCCGCCACCCGTCCGCCAGCGCCTCCCGGAGCAGCGCCCGCTTGCTCTCGAGCGTGCGGAGCGGCTCCAGGTCGTAGCCCATGATGTACGGGAGCGGCAGGTGGGCCGCCGTGGGGACGAGGTCGCCGAGGAAGCAGGCCGTCTCCCCCCCGTCCCGGACAAGCACGACCTGGTGCCACGGCACGTGCCCGGGAGTCACGCGGACCGCGAGGCCGGGGAGCACCTCGCCGTCCCCCTCGAGGAGCCGCCAGCGCCCCGCGGCCGCGACCGGCTCGAAGTTGAAGGGGAGGTAGCTCGCCCGCGTCCGCTCGTTGGTGTGCCGGGCGAACTCGAGTTCGCCCCGCTGCACCACGTACGTGGCGCCGGGGAAGGCGAGCCGCACCGGCCCCCCGGCGCCCTGGCCCGGCGCGCCGCCGGCGGCGCGGTCGGCGACGGTGTTGCCGCCGGCGTGGTCGAAGTGGAGGTGGGTGTTGATGACCCAGCGCACGTCGTCCGGATCGTGCCCGGCGGCGCGGATCGCGTCCTCGAGCCGCGTGGGGCCGGGGTCGCCGGCGTTCTCCAGCCCGTAGATGCCGCGGAACTTGGCGTCGTCCTTGTCGCCCGCCGCCGTGTCCACGAGCACGAGCCCGTCGGGGTGCTCGACGAGGAGGCAGCGCATCGCAAGCGGGATGCGGTTCCGCTCGTCGGGGGCGACCTGCTTCTCCCAGAGCGGCTTCGGCACGACGCCGAACATGGCGCCGCCGTCGAGCTTCTGCCCGCCGCCCTCGAGGGCGTGGCAGCGGAGCCGGCCGACGGCGAAGGTGTGGACCAGGGTCATGGGCGGGAAGCTAACGGGACGGCCGCGCGGCGCGACGCCGACGCGCGCCCCCCGGGGTCAGGCCGCCCCGGCCTCGCCGCGGCGGCGGCGCTGCTGGCACTGCTCGAGGTCGCCGAGGGTGCGGGCCCCCTCGCCACGCGCCAGCACGAGGAGGCGCTCGAGGAGCCGTGCCGTGACGTCGGCGTCACCCGCGGCGCGGTGGCGCGCGGCATTGTCGAGGCCGAGGAAATGGCTCAGGTGGTCGAGGCCGCAGCGCTCCACGCCGCGGACGAGCCGCCGCGCGAGGCGCACCGTGCAGAGCCGCGTCCCGCCCAGCGCGAGGCCCCGCGCCCGGCGGAGCTCGGCGTCCAGGAAGGCCCAGTCGAAGCGCGCGTTGTGCGCCACGAAGACGCGGCCGGCGAGCGCCGCGAGGACGTCGTCGGCGACCGCCTCGAAGGGCGGCGCGTCGCGCACCATCGCGTCGGTGATGCCGGTGACGTGGGAGACGGCGGCGGGGATCGGCCGCCCGGGGTTCACGAGGGAGTCGAAGACGAGCTCGCGCCGCTCGCCGTGCACGAGCACGATCGCGACCTCGGTCACGCGGTCCCCGCCCCCGGCGCGCATCCCCGTCGTCTCGACGTCCACGACAGCGAAGGCGCAGCTCTCGAGGAGCGGCGAGCCCGCCGCCTCCGCGACGAGCGCCCAGCGCCCGTCGGGGAGCTGGCGCACGCGCGGGTCCGCGCCCAGCAGCGCCACCGCCACCCGCTCGGCCACCGCGGCGGGCGCGCCCTCGAGCCCGAGCACCTCGCGGCAGAGCGCGGGCGCGGTGGCCGCCCCCCCGTCGCGGAGCCGGACGAGCACCCGGTCGGCGAGCGTGAGCGCCTGGTGCGCCGCGACCCCGGTCACGCGAGGTCCCGGCGCCGGAGCGGCAGCGTCATGCAGCGCGGGCCCCCGCCCCCGCGGGCGAGCTCGGTCCCGTCGATCGTGATGACCGTCCGGTGCCGCGCCTCGTCCCAGTCGTCGAAGGCGAGGAAGTTGACCGCCGGCACGATGCGGAAGCCCGCGCGCGCGAGCTCGCCGAGCGTCGCCTCGTTGCGCACGTAACCGACGATCGTCCCCGGCCGCACCGCGACGAAGTTGCAGGCCGAGCTCCACTGTTCCCGGTCCTGGCTCGTCCGGTGCGTGCCGCCGCAGAAGACCGGCTCCATCGGGAGGCCGACGCTGCGGAGCGCCGTGAAGAGGTCCGGCATCTCCCGCACCCCGTCCGCGCCCTTCCGCCGGTGCAGCACCGCGAGGCGCTCCGGCCCGATGAAGAAGGGCGGGTAGATGGCGCAGAGCCCGCGGTCGAGCTGCGTGAAGAGCATGTCGAGGTGGATCGCCGTCGGCGTGCGCGGCATCACCACGACGAGGACGTCGGTGACGGCGGTCCGCGCGAAGGCCTGCTCGCAGAGGAGGTCGAGCGCCGCGGGGGAGGTGCGCTCGCTGAAGCCCACGAGGAGGAGGTCGGGCCGGAGCACGTGCACGTCCCCGCCCTCGAGGGTGTAGGTGCTCCGGCGCTCCTCCGAGCCGTCGTAGAGGATGCCGGCGTTCTGGAGCGCGGGGTGGAAGCGGAAGAGCGCCGCCACGAGGAGCTCCTCGGTCCAGCGCACGTCGTAGCGCATCGAGCCGACGACGGCGTGGTCCCCCACCACCATCCCGATGTCGCGGGGGAAGAAGAGGTTGGGGAGCGGCGGGAGCGCGAAGCCCTGCTCGTTGAGCGCGCGCGCCAGGGGGCCGCGCTCCTCCTCCGTGCCCTCGACGAGCATCCGCACGATCGCCGCCGAGGGGAGCTCGCCCAGCTGGCGCGCGAGGGCGTCCGAGGGCACGACGTCCATCGCCTTCGTGACGAGGAACTCCCGCGCCTCGGGCTGCGCCAGCACCTCGTCCACGAGTTCGCGCACCTGGTGCACGCGCGCGAAGCGCCGGAGCACGCTCGTGAACTGGCGGTGCTCGCGCTGGGCGATGTCCAGGTTGATGATGTCGTCGTAGAGGTAGTCGGCGCGGTTGCCGGGCGTCACCGCCTCGAGCTCCGCGCCGGGCGTGTGCACCAGCACCGCCTCGAGGGCGCCGATCTCGGTGGTGACGTGCACGGGCATGGCGGGTCCGGCCGGCCGGCGCGGGGCGCCGGCGCGCCGCTCAGCGGTTGGTCAGCGCGTAGCTCAGCGTCTCGAGCTCGAGCGCGAGGTTCACGGTCTTCACGATCACGTCGTCGGGCACGTTGAGCTGGACCGGCGCGAAGTTGAGGATCGCCTTCACGCCGAGCCGCACGAGCCGGTCGGTCACGTCCTGCGCGGCCTCGGCCGGCGTCACCAGCACCGCCATGTCCACCGGCTGCCCCGCCAGCTCCCCTTCGAGCCGCTCGATCGGCTGCACCGTGAGCCCGTTCCAGTGCCGCCCGACCTTCTGCGGGTCCTTGTCGAAGATGTAGGCGATGTCGAAGCCCCGCTCGCGGAAGCCGCGGTACTGCACGAGCGCCGAGCCGATCTTGCCCGCGCCGATCATCGCCACGCGGTAGCGCCGCCCGAGCCCCAGGATCTGCCGCAGCCGCTGCGCGAGCTCCGGCACGTAGTAGCCGAGGCCCCGCTTCCCGAACGAGCCGAAGAACGAGAGGTCCTTCCGGACCTGCGCGGATGTCGTGCCGCCCCGCTGGGCGAGCTCCTCCGAGCTGACCGTCTCGATCCCCTGCCCCTCGAACTCGTCGAGGAAGCGCAGGTAGAGCGAGAGGCGGCGGACCGTCGAGTCGGCAACTTTGCGCATGGAATCCGGGGGCTTGTGAAACGATTCACAAACCTAAGGATGCCCCCCAGCCGGCGTCAACGAGCGCGGCGGCCAGGGCCGCGAACGCGGCGGGGGGCAGCACCTCGGGGCGCGCCGAGGGATCGAGGCCCAGCCGGGCGAGGAGCGCCTCGACCGCGGGCGCGTCGAGCCCGGTGAGTTCGCGGAGCCCCTTCTGCAGCTGCTTCCGGCGGAAGCCGAAGAGCCCGACGACGAGGCGGCGGAACGCCGGCAGCCCCGCGTCGGCGACGAGTGGCCGCTCGAGCGGGACGAGCCGGAGCACCGCCGAGTCCACCCGGGGCGGCGGGAAGAACGCCCCCGCCGGGACCGTGAAGAGCCGCTCCGCCCGGGCGACGGCCTGCACCCCGACGCTGAGCGCGCCGTAGGCGGCCGAGCCCGGGGCGGCGGCCACGCGGTCGGCGACCTCCTTCTGCACCAGGAACACGATGCGCGGCGGCCGGGGCGGGAGCAGCGCCTTGTCGATGAGCGGCGACGTGACGTTGTACGGGATGTTGCCGGCGACGAGCGCGCCGGGCCCGGCGAGCGCGTGCCAGTCCAGGTCGAGGGCGTCGCCCTCGGCGATCGTGGCGCCGGGAAAGCGTTCGCGGAGGGCCGGGACGAGGTCGGGGTCCTTCTCGATCGCCACCACGCGGCCGGCCCGCGCCACGAGCGCGGCGGTGAGCCCGCCGGGGCCGGGGCCGATCTCGAGCACCGTGTCCGCCGGCCCCGCGCCGAGGGCGTCGGCGATGCGGGCGAGGAGGCGGGGATCGGAGAGGAAGTGCTGGCCGAGGCGGCGCTTGGGGCGCGGCACCGCTCAGGTCCGGAGGACGAGGAGGGTGCGGTCGTCGGCGGGGCGGTCGGTCCACGCGTCGGCGTCGGCGAGCACTGCGGCGAGGAGGTCGTCCGGCGGCTCCGTGGCGTGCCGCGCCAGCCGGCCGAGGAGCCGCGCCTCGCCGTAGGCCTCGCCGTCGGCGTTCCGCGCGTCCACGAGCCCGTCGGTCCAGAGGCAGAGCGTGTCGCCGGGCGTCCAGCGGACGACCTCGCGCCGGGCGTGCCCGGCGAGCACCAGCCCGAGCGGCGGCGCGGTCGCGCCGAGGCGCTCGGGGGCGCCGTCGCGCGGGAGCCGGAAGGCGTGCGGGTGGCCCGCGCTCGCGTAGGTGAGCGTGCCCGCCCGCGGGTCCACCACCCCGTAGAAGACCGAGAAGTACATCTCCGTCGTGCGGAGTTCCTCGCCGACGCTCTCGAGCAGCGCGCGGAGCACCTCGTCGGGGTGCTGCGCGGCGGCGACGTGGATGCCGGCGGCCGAGAGGACGAGCGCCATCACGAGCGCGGCGGAGAAGCCGTGCGACGACACGTCGCCGAGCATCACGCCGACGCGCCCCTCGCCGAGCCGGCTGAAGGTGTAGAAGTCCCCGCCGACCGACTCGGCAGGGGCGCAGCGCGCCGCGACCTGCGCGTCGCCCTGGAGCACGGCCGGCGAGGGGAGGAGCCGGAGCTGGAGGTCGTGGGCGAGCTCGAGCTCGCGCAGCAGCCGCTGCTGCTGGCGGTCGCGGGCGACGAGGCGCGCGTTCTCGATCGCGGCACCGATCTGGCTCGCGATGGCGGCGAGCAGCTTCCGGTCGCCGAGGGTGAAGCGGTCCCCGCCCACCCGGTCGGTGAGGTTGATCACCCCGACGCAGCGCAGCGGCGAGCCCGGCGCGCCGTAGCAGATCGGCACGCTCAGGAAGGCCTGGCCGCGATAGCCCTTCGCGTCGGCGGCGTCGGTGTCGAGGAGGGGGTCGGCGGGGTCGTAGGCGAGGATGCGGCGCTCGCGGAAGACGCGCGCCGCGACGGAGGCGTCGTCCCGCACGTCCACGCGGTCGTCCTCGCCGCGGCTGAAGCCGCGCGAGGCGACGGTGCGCAGCGTCCCGGTCGCGTCGTCGTACACCATGATCGAGGCGCGGCGCGCCCCGACCACCGCCGCCACCTCGTTCACGATGGTGAGGGCGGCCTCCTCGAGGCGCACCGTCTGGCCGAGGATCTCGGTGATCGCGTAGAGGAGGTCGATCTCCTCGTAGCGGCTGGCGAGTTCCTCGGAGACCCGGATCCGCTGCCCCTCCACCTCGAGCAGCACCGCGACCGTGGGAAGCACGCCGGCCAGGGCGGGCGGGAGGCGGGCGCCGTCGGGGCCCGCCGCCTCGAGCCACCACCCGTCGCTCCCCGGGACCGGCGCGAGCAGGCCCGGGCCCTCCGGGAGCGCGACGGCGCCGCCGCCCGGCGGGAAGGAGGGAGTGCCGGACGTGGCCGGGCCGGCGGCGAGGGCGGGCGCGGGACCGTCGGTCCGCCACAGGCGGAGCCGCACCCCCGCGAGGGCGCCCAGGCCGGCCAGCACGTCGTCGAGCCGCCTTACCGGCGGCGCAGCGTCATGCAGATCGAGTTGCCCCGCGAATTGAAGTGGACGTCGTCCACGAGATGGCGGATCAGGAACAGGCCGCGCCCGTTGGGCGCCTCGAGGGCCTCGGGGCAGGTCGCGTCGGGGAGGTGGCGCGGGTCGAACCCCTCGCCCTCGTCCGTGACGTGGATGCAGATCGTGTCGGGGCCGATCTCCGCCTGCACCGCAACCTGCTTGCTGCAATCCTCGCAGTTGCCGCGGATGACCGCGTTCGCGAGCGCCTCGGAGAGCGCCACCTGCAGCCGGAAGCGCATCCGGGGCGAGGTGCTCGCCCCCGCGAGGCAGTGCCGCACGACGAGGTTCACCGCCTCCTCGATGCACGCCACGTCGCTCGGGAGCCGCAGGCTCACCCGCACCGGCCCGCGCGCGGGCTCGGGGGGCGGCGGCGTGCGCCGGACGCAGAGGCGGAGCGGGAGGGTCGTCACGCGGGCCTAGAAGCCGGCGAGCGCCTGCTGCGCGGTGTCGGTGATGGCGAAGAGGGTGTCGAGCTTGGTGAGCTCGAACAGGGAGCGCAGGTCCTCGTTGAGCCCCGCGAGGCGGAGGTCCCCGCCCTCCTCCCGCACCTTCTTGGCGATGGAGACGAGCGCCCCGAGCCCCGAGGAATCGATGTACCCGGTGTCGGCGAAGTCCAGCACGAACCGCCGCTCCCCCCCGTCCACGAGGCGCTGCATGAGGTCCTTGAGCTCCCCGCGGTTCCCCACGACGAGCTGGCCCTCCACGCGGACCACCACCGCCCCGCTCGCGTCCTTCGTCTGGCTCACGCCCATTGGTCGTCTCCTGCCCGGCCGGCCGGCCGGGCCTGCGGCATCTGCCGGATAATAGGCCCCGGCCGGGCGGCCGGGAAGCTCACCGCCCCTCCCCCCCGAACCGGCGCCGGAGGGCGGCGGCGACGGCGGGGTGGACGAGCCCGTTCAGGGCCCCCCCGTACCGGGCCACTTCCCGGACGAGGCTCGAGCTCAGGTAGGTGTAGTCCACGGAGGGCACCAGGAAGACCGTCTCGAGCCCCGGGTGCAGCTGGCGGTTCATCAGCGCCATCTGGAACTCGTACTCGAAGTCGCTCACCGCGCGGAGGCCGCGCACCACCATCGTCGCCCCGCGGGCCCGCGCGAACTCGGCGAGCAGCCCGTCGAACGTCTCGAAGCTGACCCGCGGGTCGGGGCCCACGATCTCGGCGAGCAGCGCGAGGCGCTCCTCGGTCGTGAAGAGCGGCTGCTTGGCGGAGTTGCGCGCGACGGCGACGACCAGCTGGTCGCAGAGCGAGAGGCTCCGGTGGACCAGGTCCTCGTGCCCGCGCGTGGGCGGGTCGAACGAGCCGGGATAGATCGCGATGCGGGTCATGGCGCGTAGCAGAAGGTGACGGCGGTGTCGCCCCAGCGGCGCGTGTCGTCGCCGCCGGGATCGACCGAAGCCGGGTGCTCCACGGCGAGCACCCGGGCGAACGGCGTCGCGCGGAAGCGCGCCACCAGCTCGGCGGCCAGCGGCCGCGTGTACGGCGGGTCGGCGAAGGCGACGTCGAAGGCGTGTGGCGCGAGCCGCGCCACGTAGCGCATCGCGTCGGCCCGGCGGACCGTCGCCTGGGCCGCGACGCCCAGCGCCTCGATGTTCGTCCGGAGCGCCGCGAGCGACGGGCCGTTCAGCTCCACGAACTCCGCCGAGGCGGCCCCGCGCGAGAGGGCCTCGAGCCCCAGCGCCCCGCTCCCCGCGAACAGGTCCAGCACGCGCGCCCCCGGCAGCGCCTCGGCGAGGATGCTCATCCACGCCTCCCGCACCCGGTCGGCGGTGGGGCGCACGCGGGGATCGTCCGGCGCGGCGAGGCGCCGCCCGCCGAACCGCCCCGCGACGATCCTCAGGGCGGGCTCCCCGCCGGCGCCAGCGCGACGAGCCGCCCCTGCAGCACGCGCTCGCCGCGAAAGGTGTCGGCCTCGAGCCGGAAGGCGACGTCCACCGGCTCCTCGCCGAGCCACGGCACCCGGTCCGCCCAGTGGAAGCCGATCACCGGGAGCCGCTCCCCCCGTCCCTCGAGCACGCCCTTGAGGTGGCCGCTCCCCACCCGCTGGCGCCGGGTGAAGCGCACCCCGCGGACGCCGAAGACCGGACCCGGGTTGCCCATGCCGCACGGTTCGAGGTGGCGGCAGAGCCGCTCGAGGTCGGCGGTCGCGTCGCCGAGGGCGATCTCGAGGTCCACGCGCTGCTCGGGGCCCAGCTCCTCCGGGGGCACGCGGCGCGCCACGGCGTCGTTGAAGCGCTCGCGGAACGCGTCGAGGTTCGCGCGCCGCATCGTGAGCCCCGCCGCCATGTGGTGGCCGCCGAAGCGCTCGAGGAGGTCGCCGCAGTCGTGGAGCGCCGCGTGCAGGTCCACGCGCGACACGCTCCGCCCGCTCCCCTTCCCGGTCTCGCCGTCGAACGCGACGAGGAAGGTGGGGCGCCCGTAGCGCTCCACCACGCGCGACGCGACGATCCCGACGACGCCCGGGTGCCAGCCGTCCGCGGCGAGGACGAGGCCCGCCGCGGAGAGCCCGCCATGCACCTCGGCCTGGCGCAGCGCCTCCTCGAGGGTGCGCTGGTCGAGCAGCTGGCGCTCGCCGTTGAGCACCTCGAGGTGGGCGGCGAGGCGCGCCGCCTCGCCGTCGTCGTCGGCGAGGAGGAGGCGGAGCCCGTCCATCGGGTCGCCGATGCGGCCGGCGGCGTTGAGCCGCGGGCCCAGGATGAAGCCCAGATGCCCGGCGCGGACCTCCTTGCCCGCGAGCCCGGCCTGCGCCACGAGCGCGCGGAGCCCCGGCCAGCGCGACTCGGCGAGCAGCCGGAGCCCGAAGCGGACGAGGACGCGGTTGTCGCCGGTGAGCGGGACGACGTCGGCCACGGTGGCGAGCGCCGCGTAGTCGAGGAGGTGGAGCGGGAGGTTCGCCGGCAGGCCGAGCTCCGCCACGAGGGCGCGGACCAGCATGAGCGCGATGCCGGACCCGCAGAGGGCACCGAGGCCGGAGGTGTCGTCCGGGCGCTGGGGGTCCACCACCGCGGAGGCAGGCGGCAGGCCCGCGCCCGGGAGGTGGTGGTCGGTGACGACGACGCGGATCCCCGCGGCCTCCGCCGCGCGCACCGTCTCGTGGGCGTTGACGCCGCAGTCGCAGGTGAGGACGAGCCCCGCGCCCGCGGCCCGCGCGGCGGCGAGGCCGGCGGGCCCGAAGTCGTAGCCGTCGCGCAGGCGGTGGGGGATGAAGGGGATCGCGGCGGCACCCGCGGCGCGCAGCGCGCGGACGAGCAGCGCGGTGGCGCACTGGCCGTCCACGTCGTAGTCCCCGTGGACGAGGATCGGGCGGCCGGCGCGCACCGCCCCGGCCACGAGCGCGACGGCGTCGGCCATCCCGGCGAGGCGCGCGGGATCGGCGAGTTCGTCGAGCCCCGGGCGGAGGAAGCGGCGCGCGGCGGCGACGCTGCCGTGGCCGCGCTGGATGAGGAGCGCCGCCAGCGCGCGCGGCAGCGTGGTGGCCGATGCGAGCGCCGCCACCTCGGCCGGGTCCGGCGCCGGCTGGACCACCCAGCGGGGAGGCGGCAGGGCGGGCGCCATCACCGCCGGCGCGGAGGCCATCCGCTCAGCCTGCGCTCTCGGGCTGGTAGAGGATGACGCCGCAGACCTCGCACCCCTCGAGCAGGAGCCCGCCGCGGATCTGCGCCCGGCGGCTCACGGGCACCGCGCTGAAGCAGGCGCTGCAGGAGAAGCCCTTGAGGGGGGCGAGGGTCCGGCGGGTGCGCGACGTGAGGAGCCGGTCGTACCGCTTGCGCAGCGCGGGGTCGAGGCGGCCCGCGCTCTCCTCCCGGCGGCCGGCGGCCTCGGCGCGCACGGCCTCCGCCTCGAGGCGGCGCGTGGCGAGGGCCGCACGGTCGCCGGCGAGGCGGCCCTCGACCTCGGCGAACTGCCGCTCCGCCTCCGCGACACGCGCCTCGAGCCGCGCGACCTCGTCGGCCTGGCGGATCCAGTCGGTCTCCTCGCGCTGCAGCACCGACTTGGCGAGGTCGAGCTCGGCCATCACGGCCGTGGCCTCGCGCGCGTTGCGCACCTGGTCGAGCCGCTGCTGCCGGCGGGACTGCTGCGTGCGGTAGCCGTCGATGCGCCGCTGCATCTCGTCACGTCGCGCCCGGGCGTCGGCCGCGGCGCGGCGCGCCTGCTCGAGCTCGCGCTCCGCCTTGCGCAGCCCCTCGTCGAGCGCGGCCTCCGCGGCGCCGATCTCGAGGAGCGCGGCGTCGGCCTCGACGAGCGCGAGGTCCTTCGCCTGCAGGTCGAGCAGCTTCTCCAGGTCAGGGTGCATCGGGTCTCCTCGGGGTGGAACCGGGCGCGCGGCGGTCGCCGCGGCGCGTCAACATGTACTTGCGCCAGGGGCGCTCGTAGCGGGAGCTGAGCTCCTCGCGCAGGCGCTTGAGGCGGGCCTCGGCCTCCTCCCACCGGGCGGGATCGCGGGCCTGGGCGCGCAATGCTTCATACTCGCTGATCAGCGGCTGCGCCTCAAGCTCCTGCGCCGCATCGGCATAGGTCTGGTCCGCGTCGACGCCGCCGGCACTCGCCTGCGCGAGCAGGCGCTCGGCGAGCCGCGCCGCCCCCTCGCTCGCCCGCTCCGCGAGCGCCGACGGCGGCGTCCCCCCGAGCAGGAGCTCGTAGAGTTCGCGGAGCCGGGGCTCCCCGAACCAGGCGGCGGGGATCTCGCGCCGCGCGCGCTCGAGCCATTCGGGCGCGGCGATACAGAGCGCGAGGATGCTCCGCTCGGCCGCGCTGCCGGGCAGCGCCGCGGGCGGCCGCCCCTCCACCCGGCCCGGCCCGGGCCCGCCC
>JBAIWX010000256.1:0-8051 GCA_037916975.1 Gemmatimonadales bacterium | reverse complement strand
CCTCGCCGCCTGCGCGGAGAGTCCCAAGTCCACCATGCCG
This sequence comes from Gemmatimonadales bacterium, assembly GCA_037916975.1. GTDB lineage: Bacteria > Gemmatimonadota > Gemmatimonadetes > Gemmatimonadales > GWC2-71-9 > JAGGAG01. The sequence continues at coordinate 8,011 of JBAIWX010000256.1, read as the reverse complement.
ACGGAGCCGCTCAACGTGGCCCTGGCGAAGCCGGTCGCGTGCAACTTCAACGCGATCCAGTCCGCGGTGAACGACGAGTTCCCGTCGAAGACGGTCTCCGCCACCAACACGAGCGTCTCCACGCTCGTCAAGTCGATGAAGTCGTTCTACGGCGCCGGCGACGCCTCCAGCGCCACGGCCATCGGCTACCAGGTCATGGACACGATCGCGACCGTCGGGCGCGCGGTCGGGACGCCAGCGGCGGGGTCCAACCTGACCTACCAGCTGCTGCTCTGCATGACCGTCGGCACGAACACCGCCACCGCGACGACGTTCGTGACGGCACTGAGCCCGGGCGGCGCCTACGGGGTGCGCGGGCGCACCGCCACCGACGCGGCGGACGTGATTTCCGACGACAACGCCTGGGTGCTCCAGACGCCCATCAACCCGGCCACGAGCCAGCCGTACCCGTGGACGGCCATCACCACGCTCGCCGTCACCGGCCTCGCCGACAGCGTGAAGGAGTTCCTGGTCTACGGCTTCCCGACCTCGCCCACGGGCTTCACGAACGACCAGCTCATCAGCGCGAACGTCTTCGACTGGAACACCACCCCGATCGCGACGTTCAACCCGCGCGTCATCATCGGCGAGTGCAAGAGCCCGTCCAACTTCATGCAGCACTTCGGGGCGAGCTCGTCGAACGTCGAGATCCTCGGCTACGTGACGCCGCGCTGCCCGGTCGCGGCGCTCCAGGTCGGGGCCCGGAAGGCGGCTCGCTCCCTCTTCGCGCGCGTGGCCGACTTCTTCGCGCCGCCCGCACTCTACGCCGCGTCGCTCGGGAGCATCGGCTCGGCGGGCACCAAGGGGTCGCTGAGCCCCTTCGGCGTCGTCTACCCGGGCGTGGTCAACCTCACGAACCTGACGGTCCCCAGCAAGTCGGGGAACACCGTCGGCCTGCCCATCACGCCGACGCCGCTCGTGCAGGCGAAGAGCGCCGCAGGGACGCCGTTCAAGCAGAACATCGTCTTCGTCTACCTGACGGTGATCGGCAACAACGGGATCGCGGCCGACGTCTGCAACAACTGGGCGTACACGAACGACAACGGCATCGCGCAGTTCCCCACGGCGGTGGTGAACAAGGCGGGCGGCTACACGCTGATCAGCCAGTCCACCGGCACGCAGGCGCCGCCGCAGTACGGCGACCCCAACACGCCGTTCGTGCCGCCGGGCAACCAGCCGACCTCGCCGCTCTTCAACGTGAAGAACGGGACGGAGCTCACCACCTGCAACGTGTATCGCGCGGGCGACCCGCTCCCCCCGCCGCCGGGCCCGAACGGCTACGCCCCGGTGAACTGACCGCGGCGCTGCCCGCAGGACGGCGAAGCGGCCGGTCCCCACCTGGGGCCGGCCGCTTCCGCGTTCTCCCAACCGGACGGCTCAGGCGGGGATCAGCGCCAGCCCCTTGAGGCGCCGCAGCGCCTGCCGCTGCGCCTGCGCCCCCGCGACGGCCACGAAGATCGTGTCGTCACCGGCGATGGTGCCCACCACCTCCGGCCACGCGAGCCGGTCGATCGCGACGCCCACGCGATTCGCCTCCCCCGGCGGGGTGCGCAGCACCAGCAGCGCATCCCCCGCCGCCTCGACCGACAGCACCCCCTCGGCGATCCGCTGCTCGTCCGGGTCCCGGCCGCGCTGCGCGACCGGCGCCCGGCGGTAGACCCCGTCCACCTTGGCGAGGCGCAGCGAGGCGATGTCCCGGCTCACCGAGCTCTGCGTCACCTGCCACCCTTCCGCGGCGAGCGCGTCGGCGAGCTCCTCCTGGGTGTGGATCGCCCGCGTGCTCACCAGCTCGAGGATGCGGAGCTGGCGCTTCCGGCGGTCGGCGGTCACCGCGCCCTTCCCGCGAGCCGCGCCAGCGCGCGGTCGAACCGCCGGCGCCGCGCGGCATTGCCGCGCCGGGCCGCGCGCAGGCGTGCGCCCAGTTGCTCGAGCCCGAGGTTCCCCGCCGCACCCAGGCTCCGCCGCGCCGCCAGCAGCTCGCGCGCGCCGAGGGCCGGCACCACCGCCCCGGCCTTCACCGCGGTCGCCACGTCGCGATACGCCCGGCGGAACGGCTCGCCGGCCCGCACGCGGCGCATCACCTCGTCGGTCGCGAGGATGTCGCCGGTGAGCGCCGCGAGGCCGCGCGCCCGGTCCACGCCCAGGCGCGGGAGGGCGCTCGCCAGCATGCCCAGCATCTCGTCGGTGCGGTCGAGGCCGCGGAAGAGCGGGGCCTTGAGGAACTGGAAGTCGCGGTGGTAGCCGCCGGGGAGCGCGCGCTTGAGCGCGTACACCTCCGCGAGCGCGCCCTCCACCTGCGCCGCGCGCGCGCGGGTGAGCTCGAAGAGGTCGGGATTCCGCTTCTGCGGCATGATGCTCGAGCCCGTCGCGAGCTCGGGCGGCAGCACGAGCCAGCCGAACTCCTCGGCGCTGAAGAGGATCACGTCGGCCGAGAGCTTGGCGAGCTCGTGCGCGAGCTCGCTGCACCACCAGAGCACCGCCGCCTCGAGCTTGCCGCGCGCGTTCTGCACCGAGGTCACGACGAGGTCGGGCTCCGCGAAGCCCAGCGCCCGCGCCGTGGCGGCGCGGTCGAGCGGGAGCGGGACGCCGTAGCCGGCCGCGCTGCCGAGCGGGCAGCGGTCGAGCCGCGGCCAGAGCCCCTCGAGCGACTCGGCGCTCGCGAGCAGGCCCTCGGCGTAGGCGGCGGCCCAGAGCCCCGCGGACGAGGGCATCGCCCGGCGCTGGTGGGTGAAGCCGGGCCAGAGCGCGGTGCCGTGGCGGCGCGCGAAGCGCAGGAGCGCCTCCGCGACGTCCAGCGCGCGCGCCTGCAGGGCGAGGACCCGGTCCTTGAGGTAGAGGCGGAGGTCGGTCGCGACCTGGTCGTTGCGCGAGCGCCCGGTGTGGATCCGCTCGCCCACCGCGCCGTGGCGGCGGGTGAGCCAGAGCTCCACCGCCGAGTGCACGTCCTCGTGCTCGGGGCCGATCGCGAGTTCACCCTGCGCGGCGGCCCGGAGCGCGGCCCGGAGCGCGGCGGTGAGGCGTGCCGCCTCGCCGGCCGAGAGGAGGCGCGCGCGGCGGAGCCCCGCCACGTGGCCCAGGCTCCCGAGCACGTCCCAGCGCACGAGGCGCGCGTCGAGCTCGCGATCGTCGGCGACGGTGTACGCGAGCATCTGCGCGTCCACCGCGGCACCCGGCTGCCAGAGCGTCGCGGGCGGCGCGCCGGCGCCACCCCGCCCCCCCGCCCGCCGGCCGCGGCTCACGCCAGGTACTCCCGTGCCACCTTCGCGTAGAAGCGGCGCGCCTCCGTCACCTCGTGGAGGTCCACGCACTCGTCGGCGGTGTGCGACCGGCGGCTCGTGCCCGGGCCGCACTTGATGGTGTCGCGGTCGTTGAGGAAGACCCAGTCGGAGCAGGTCGGGCTCCCGTACGGCGCCCCCGCGGGCCGGGCAGCCTGCATGAGGGGGAGGAGCCGCGACCCCGGGGGGGTCTCGCACGGGATGAGCCGCGTCGAGGTGACCACGACCTCCGACTCGAGGTTCGCGCGGAGGACGGCGGCGATCTCGTCGTGGGTGTACGCCGGCGTGCTCCGGATGTCGAGCACCGCGCGCGCGCTCGGCGGCGTGACGTTGCGGCTCACCCCCGCCTCGAGGATGGTCGGCGTGATCGTCACCCGGCCGAGGACGGGGTGGTCCCGCTCCTGGCAGAGGGTGTCCAGCTTCACGAGGTCGCGCGCGAGGCGTACGGCGGCGTTGGTGAAGCTCCCGCCGGCGGCGGCGTAGCCGGCGTGGCGCTGGTCGCCCCGCGCCACGAGGTCGGCCATCATGAGGCCGCGCTGCGCCACGGAGAACTCGAGGTTCGTCGGCTCGCCCACGATCGCCGCGTCCACCGGGCCCACGGTGGCGAGCGCGTCGGGCATGGAGGTGTGCTTGGTCTCCTCGCCGAAGCCGAGGATGACGACCAGCCGGCCCCGCGCGGGACCGCCCTGGTCGGCGAGGTCGCGCGCCGCCCAGAGCATCGCGGCGCAGGAGGCCTTCGCGTCGCCGGAGCCGCGGCCGTAGAGCCGGCCGTCCTCGATGACGGGCGTCCACGGGTCGCGGGTCCATCCCTCGCCCGGCGGGACGACGTCGAGGTGGCTCACGAACGCGAGCGTGGGCCCGGGCGCGCGGCCGGGGACGGTCACCTTGACGCCGGTGGCGTCGCGCACGGCCGCGAGGCCCCACGCGCCCACCGTCGCCTCGACGAGGCGCGCCACGGCCTCCTCGGTGCCGCTCACCGAGGGGGTCGCGACGAGCTCCGCGAGGAGCTCAATCTCCGGAGGCCAGGTCGACGCCGACGTAGGTGTCCTTCTCCTTCCGCCCGACGATCATCGTGCCGCACCCCGCGCCCGTGAACACCTCGAGCAGCAGGGAGTCGGGCACGCGCCCGTCGATGATGTGGGTGCGCTCGACGCCGCTCGTCGCCGCGCGGATGCAGGCCTCCACCTTGGGCCGCATCCCGCCCGCGAGGGCACCGCTCGCCATGAGCGCCTGCAGGTCGTCGGGGTCGGCGAAGGTGACGAGCGAGGACGGGTCGTTCCGGTCGCGCAGCACGCCCGGCGCCCCGGTGAGGAAGATGAGCTTGAGCGCCTTGAGCGCGACGGCGAGCGACTCCGCCACGGTGTCGGCGTTCACGTTGTAGACGTGGCCCTCGTCGTCGCCGGCGAGGCTCGCCATCACCGGGACGAAGCGCGCGTCCATGAGGACGTTGAGGAGCCGCGGGTCCACGCCGGTGATGTCGCCCACGTGGCCGTAGTCCACCTCGCGCTCGACCCCGGCGTCGTCCTTCACCCGGACCGGCGGGCGCCGGCGCGCGGTGAGGATCTCGCCGTCCACGCCCGAGACGCCCACCGCGTGGATCCGGTGCTCCCGGAGCGCGGCGAGGAGGTCGGTGTTGAGCTGCCCGCCGTAGACCATCTTCGCCACCTGGAGCGCGGCCTCGTCGGTCACGCGGCGGCCCGCCACCATGACCGGCTCGATGCCGAGGCGGCGGCTCAGCGCCGTCGCCTGGGCGCCGCCGCCGTGGACCACCACGAGGCGGATGCCGAGGGAGGCGAGGAGGCCGAGCTGGGCGGCCACCTGGTCGAGCACCGCGGCGTCGCTCATCACGTCGCCGCCCAGCTTCACGACGAAGACGCGGTCGCGGTAGGCGCGCACGTAGCGCAGCGCCCCCTTGAGCCCCGCGATCCCCCGGGTCGAGTCGATCGTCACCTGCATCCTCCGTCCGTCCTGCGGGTCCGGCCGGCCGGCGCGGTCGCCGGCCGGGCGGGGCCTCAGCGGCCCCCGAGCAGCTCGAGCAGGAGCGCCCGCTGCACGTGCAGCCGGTTCTCCGCCTGGTCCACGATGGCCGACGTCGGCCCGTCGAGCACCGCGTCGTCCGCCTCCACGTTGCGCCGCACCGGGAGGCAGTGCATCACCTGCGCGGCCCCGCCGCGCGTCCCCTTGAGCCGGCGCGCCGTCATCCGCCAGTCGCGGAGGCCCGAGCGGAGCGCCGCCTCCTCCTCGGGCCGCCCGAAGAGCTTCACCGACCCCCACGACTTCACGTACACCGCGTCCGCGCCCACCAGGGCGTCGTCGGGGTCCTCGTGGATGTGGATCATGGCGCCGTTCTGCCGGGCGAGGTGGCGCACGAGGGCCGTGTCCTCCGGGTCGAGCTCGTAGCCCTCCGGTCGCGCGATCACGACCTCCATGCCGAGCATCGCCGCGGCGATGGCGGCGCTGGCCGGCACCGCCGTCGGGAGCGCCTTCGGGTGCCACGCCCACAGGAGCACGAAGCGCTTGCCGCGCGGGTCACCGAGCTTCTCGCGAAGCGTGAGCATGTCCGCGAGCCCCTGGCAGGGGTGGCGCCGGTTCGACTCGAGGTTGATCACCGGCTTCTCGCAGTACTCGGCGAAGCGCCGGATCACGAGGTCCTGCCGCACGACGCCCCAGTCGGTGCCGCGGGGGAACGTGCGCACCCCCAGCACGTCGGCGTACCGGCCGAGGACCTGCGCCGCGTCCTTGAGGTGCTCGACCGTGGTCCCGTCCATCACCGCGCCGGGCTCCGTCTCCAGCGACCAGCTGCCCTTCCCCGGCTCGAGCACGACGGCGTGGCCGCCGTGCAGGAACATCGCCGTCTCGAAGCTCGACCGGGTGCGCATGCTCGGGTCCATGAAGACCATCGCCATCACCTTGCGGGCGAGCCCGCCGGTGATCTCGCCCCGCTTCACGCGCGCGGCGAGGTCGAGCAGCGCGAGGCAGCGCTCCTGCCCCCAGTCCTCCATCGAGAGGAAGTCGGTCTTGGCCACCAGGGTCTCCCGTCGGTCAGGCGGCCGGGAGGGCCGCCAGGAAGTCGTCGAGGATCGCGTGGAACGCCGCGGGGCGGTCCAGCGGGATCCAGTGGCTCGTCCCCTCCACCACGCGCCTCGGCAGCGCGGGCTGCTGCGCGTGGAGGCTGAAGGGCGAGTCGTTGGCCCCGTCCACCACGAGGAGGAGGGGTCCCGGGTACGCCGCGAGGAGCGTGGCGGGGTCGGCGCCGAGGAGCGTCGCGTAGCCCGCGGCCACCACCGCCGGGGGCGTCGCGGCCAGGCTCGCCAGCACCGCGGCACGCGTCGCCGGCTGCGCCCGGTCGAGGTTCGCCTCGAAGGTCTCGCGCGCCACCTCCTGCGCCGCCTCGCCGCGGAGCCCCGCGAGGAACTCCGCGAGTGCCCCCGCCGGTGCCGCCGCGAAGCTGCCGCCGGCATCCACCAGCACGAGGCCCCGCACCCGCGCCGGTGCGCGGGCCGCGGCGGCGAGCGCGACCGTGGCGCCGAAGCTGTGCCCCACGAGCACGAACCGCGCGAGGCGCAGGGCATCCGCGACCGCGAGGAGGTCCGCGACCCACGCCGAGAGCGGCGGCTCGCCGCCCGACGGCGCGGCCGACGCGCCGTGCCCGCACTGGTCGTAGGCCACCGCGCGGTGGCGCGGCCGCAGGTGCGCGAGCGCCCCGTCGAAGAAGCTCGCGCGCCCCCCGAGGCTGTGCACGAAGAGGAGCGCCGGCTCGCCCGCCCCGCCGTCGTCCACGGCGAGCGGCCCGGCGCCGCCCACGGCCAGCGTCACGCGAGCGCCTCGCGGAGCGCCGCGAGGAGCAGGTCCGCCTCCTCGAGCGTGAAGCAGAGGGGCGGGATGAGCCGCAGGACCTCCGCGTCGTTCGCCGTCCCCGTGAGTATCCGGCGGGCGAGGAGCGCCTCCTGCACCGCCTTCGCCGGCCGCCCCAGGCGGATGCCGAGGAGGAGGCCGTGTCCCTGCGTCGCGAGGCCCATCGCCGCGGCGCCGGCCCGCAGGTGCGCCCCCACGCGCGCCGCGTTCGCGACGAACCCCTCCGCCTCGAGCACGTCGAGCGTCGCGAGTGCCGCCGCGCACGGCACCGGCCCGCCGCCGAAGGTGCTCCCGAGGTCGCCCGTCACGACGCCCTCGGCGAGGAAGCTTCCCACCACCGTCGCGGCGATCGGCAGCCCGGAGCCGAGGCCCTTGGCGAGGGTGAGCGCGTCGGGGGTCACGCCGTAGAGCTCGGCCGCCGTGAACGCCCCCGTCCGCCCCACCCCCGACTGGATCTCGTCGAAGATGAGCGCCACGCCGCGCGCCGTGCACAGCTCGCGCGCCCGCGCGAGGAAGGCCGGCGCACAGTCGCGCGCCCCGGCCATGCCCTGGACCGGCTCCACGATGAGCGCCGCGATCGTGTCGTCGAGCATCCGCTCGAGCGCCGTCACGTCGTCGAACGGCACCTTCGCCGCGAGCGGCATCCCCGCCCGCCGCGCGCCGACGTCGTACTTCGCGCCGTCGGTCACGGCGCAGGTGGCCACCGTCCGCCCGTGCCACCCGCCTGCCACCGCGAGCACCGCCTGCCGCCCCGTGCGCTTGCGGGCGAGGTGGAGCGCGTTCTCGTTCGCCTCCGCTCCCGAGTTGCTGAAGAAGACCCGGTCGAGCCCGGGCGGCATCAG
>JBAIWX010000255.1:0-6609 GCA_037916975.1 Gemmatimonadales bacterium | reverse complement strand
GGCGGCGGCGATCGGGGAGATCAGCTCAGGATGAGGTCGTCGGGCGGTCGCCTCGGCGTCGGACGAGCGTCCGGCGCGAAGCCGAGGCGGAGGACGAGCTGGGGAGCTCCCGGCCGCCCGAGGAGGGTACGGAGGCGATCACGCAGCACCGGCACTTCGACGGGCTGGTTGAGGAACGACGCCTGCACGCCGTCGGCGCGGGCGAGGAGGAGCACGCGGGCGAGCGCCTGGCCGGCGGCCAGCCACCCCGGCGGCTCGTCGGCGTGGGCACCGAGGACCGCCAGCACGGGCGAGCCCAGCGCGACGTCGCGGTCACGCGCGGCCTGGCCCTCGCCGACGTCGAAGGTGCGCACGACGAGCGGCCCGACCATCGCCGCGAGGTCGCCCTCCCCCAGCGCGAAGCCGGGGATGCCGTCCACGGCGCCCGACCGGTTGGGGCGAAGCCATCGCGCGAGCTCACGGCGGAAGGCAGGGTCCGCCATCTGCGCCCGGTCGCCGCGCGCCACGAGGGCCGCGAGCGCGAGGCGTCGCGCCGGCTCGCGCACCACGGTGAGCCACCCACCCTCGGCAGCCGCCGCCTCGGCCAGGCCGACGAGCACGCTGTCCGGCACGGGCCGGCGGTCGAAGGGCCCGCGATTGGTGTGGCGGCGCCGCACGACCCGGTAGAGGCGGCGGTCGGCCTCGCTGGGCGGGCGCTCCGCGCCGAGGCGGACCCGCGCGAGGAGGTCGGGGCCTCCATCCCGTGGCAGGACCGTGACGAGGTCGGTCCAGCCGAGCATGCGCGCGGCGAGGCGCAGGTGGAAGAGCGCGGCGCCGCAGCCCAGGATCAGCTCGCGGTCCTCCGGGTCCGCCACGGGCAGCGCACGGCCTCGGTCGGCCAGCAGCTCGACGGTGTCGTCGCCGGCGAAGCGGAAGCGCCACGGTTGCGCGTTGTGGCTCGACGGGGCGAGCGCCGCACAGCACACCATCGCACGGAGCCGCGCCGGCCCCGTCGCGAGGAGCGGCAGCTCGTCCAGCGCCTCCACCCAGGGATCGAGGAATACGTCGGCCATGGTCCGGCCTCAGCCCAGCGCAGGAGCCAGCAGGTCGTCGCGGACCGCGAGGAAGCGCTCCAGGGCCTGCGGGCTCAGCGTGTCGCGCCGCATCCAGCCCAGCACCGCCTCGACGTCGGCACACCAGCGCTCCAGCGCCTGCAGGAAGGTCCGCAGGAGGAGCGGGAGGAGCTGCGCACCCTGCGCCTCGCGCGACAGGTCGCCGAGCTCGCCCCGCAGGAGCTCGAGCAGCTGCCCCTCGGCGAGGAGCCCCGCCCCGCGGTCCGGCGGGAGCAGCGCCGCCATCGTCCGCACCGCCTCCAGCTCGCGGCCGAGCCGGAGCTGGAAGACGGTGTCGAGGTACCGCACCGCGCCGAACCGCGCCCAGGGCCCGGCCTCCTCGGCGAGTGCCGCCCCCACCTCGTGCCGCACTTCCACGAGCCACTCGCCGTGCAGCTCGCGCAGGAGCGCGAGCAGCGTCCCCGGCACCTGCGGCGGATACGCCGTCAGCAGCGCGGTCCTCATGGCCGGTGCTCCGCGCGGCGGTGACAGGTCGAGAGTCCCAGCGGGACGTACAGCGGGCAGAACCCGGACAGCGCGGTCGCGAGGAGCGGCAGCGCGAGCACGAGGAGCAGCCAGCGCCATGGCGCCGGCGCCGCGCCGTAGAACGAGAGCAGCGCGACCCCGGCGATGCCCCGCAGCACCCGGTCCAGCGTCCCGACGTTGGCGCGCATGGCCTCCTCCTTCCACCGCCCGGTCAGAGCGGCACCGTGAGCACGGCGCACGGCGCGCCCTGTGCCAGGCGCCGCGCCACGCTCGTTTCGGGAATGCGGTCCGCCGGCCCGCCCAGCCGCACGCCCAGCACGAGCACGCCGGCCTCGGCGCGGGTGACCTCGGCGAGCACTCCCTCGACCACCGGGCCGCCACGCACCGCGAGCCGCGGTTCGAGGAGGGCGACCCCGCCCGGCGCCTCCTGGGCCACGAGCTCGAGAAGTCGCTCCCCGAGCTGGAGCGCGCGCCCGGCGGGCAGCGGCACCGGCCCCGGGGTGGCCGAGGGATCCACGGTCACGACCGAGAGGGGCGCGCCTACGAGGTCGGCGAAGGCGCGCGCCTGCCCGAACACCCGGAGCCCGCGCTCGGTGCCATCGAGCGCAGCGAGGACCGGGGCGAAGCGCGTCCAGCCCGCGTCGAGGAGCAGGCACGGCACTCGGCTCCGCCGCATCACGGCATCGGCGCTCCCGACCGACGCCTCGCGGCAGCAGCTCGTGCGCTCGACCACCAGCAGGTCGGCGCCGCCGACCTCCGCGAACCGCGTCGCCTCGATCGCCGGCAGCCCGCGGGCACCGTGCACCTCCGGCACCGGTCGGAGCCCCGCCGCTTCCGTGGCGAGCCACGCCCGCAGCGCCTCGAGCTCGGGCGCCGCCGCGGGCACGGGCCCCGGGGGCGTGCCTTCCAGCGTCACGAAGACGGCGAGGCGGGCCCCCGCGCGCCGGGCCAGCATGATGCCGGCCCGGAGGACGCTCCGGCGCTCGTCTCGCAGCGTGGTCGCGACGACGATCGTCCGCACGGGCCGCTCCTCGGGTGTTCGGGGATGCGGCTGCAGGATCGCGCCGCGTGCCTGAAGGCGGGGTGAAGGGCCGCATAATCTTCCTTCGGGGCCCCCTCGCCCCACGACCCGGACTCCTGTAACGTTGCGGGCATGGACGCCACGCGCCGCGGTTCCCCGTCCGCCGAGGAACGCCTCGAGCGCCTCCTCTCGGCCAGCCTGCTGCTCACCACCGAGATGTCGCTCGAGCGGGTCCTGCAGAAGGTCACGGACATCGCCGTCGAGATCATCGGAGCGCGCTATGCCGCCCTCGGCGTCGTCGCGCCGGACGGCCGGACGCTCGAGAGCTTCACGACCACCGGCATCACGCCGGACCACCGGCAGCTCATCGGGCACCCGCCCATGGGCCGCGGCATCCTGGGCCTCGTGATCCGGGAGGCCACCACCATCCGGCTCCCCGACCTCACCCGGCACCCCGAGTCGTTCGGCTTCCCGCCGAACCACCCCCCGATGCACTCGTTCCTCGGGGTGCCGATCGTCGGCCGCCACGGGGTGTTCGGGAACCTCTACCTGACCGAGAAGCTCGGCGCGCCCGAGTTCGGCGACGAGGACGAGCACATCGCGCTCCTCCTCGCCGCGCAGGCCGCGGCGGCGGTGGAGAACGCGAAGCTCCACGAGGAGAGCCGGCGGCTGCTCGACGAGGTGCAGCAGCTGCAGCGGGCGCGCGAGCGCTTCTTCGCGATGATCAACCACGAGCTGCGCAACGCGATCGCGGGCGTGTACGGCTGGGCCGAGATGCTGACGCGCAAGAAGGACCCCGCCACGGTCCCGCGCGCGGCGTACGAGGTGCTCGATTCCGCGGGCCAGGCGGTGACGCTCATCAACGACCTGCTCGACCTGAGCCGGCTCGACGAGCACCGCCTCAAGCCGACGATCCAGGCGGTGGACCCCGCGGCCGTGGCGCGGCGCGCCATCAGCCACATCACCCCGGCCGCGGCGAAGAAGCACATCGAGCTCCACCTGCACGCGGCGCGGCAGCTGCCCACCTGCCAGACCGACGCGATGCGCGTCGAGCAGATCCTCGGCAACGTGCTCAACAACGCCGTCCGCCACGCGCCGGAGCACTCGGGCGTCGAGGTGCACGTCGGCCATGACGGGGAATGGGTGATCTTCACGGTGGACGACCGGGGCCCCGGGGTGGCGCCGGAGGAGGTGGAGCAGATCTTCGACGTGTACGTGACCAAGGCAGGTCAGGAGGCGCGGGGCACCGGGCTCGGCCTGCCGCTCTCACGGCGGCTGGCCTGGCTGCTGGGGGGACAGCTGTGGGCGGAGGCGAACACCATCGCGGGCGGCGGACGTTTCATCCTGAGACTCCCGAAAACTACGGAATCCTGAACTTGCCTTCACGAAGCGTTCGTGCCCCATTCATGTAGGAATTCACACATTCCACCCGTACCCCTCATGGATGGATGGTCATGAAAGTCCTCGTGGTGGAAGACGACCGCAAAGTCGCGGGCTTCATCGAGCAGGGCCTCAAGGAGGAGGGCTACGTCGTCGACATCGCGGCGGACGGCGAGGAAGCGACGACGCTGGCCCACGTGTACCAGTACGACATCATCCTGCTGGACGTGGTGCTGCCGAAGAAGAACGGCTTCCAGGTGGCGCAGGAGCTGCGGCGCGAGGGGCGCAACACGCCGATCCTGATGCTCACCTCGCGGGACGCCGTCGAGGACATCGTCCGCGGCCTCGACAGCGGTGCCGACGACTACCTCGCGAAGCCGTTCCGCTTCGATGAACTGCTCGCGCGGATCCGCGCGCTCGTGCGGCGCGGCGGGGCCGAGCGGCTCGACACGCTGCGCTACGGGCCGCTCACGCTCGACCGGCTCCGGCACGTGGCGCTCGCGAACGAGAAGGCGCTCGACCTCACGCCCAAGGAGTTCCAGCTCCTCGAGTACTTCCTCCTCCATCCGGAGGAGGTGGTGCGCCGGACGCAGCTCCTCGAGAAGGTCTGGGACATGCACTTCGACCCCGAGAGCAACGTCGTGGACGTGCACGTCGGGAACCTCCGGCGGAAGCTCAAGACCGCGGTCGGGACGCAGCTGATCCAGACCATCCGCGGCGTGGGCTTCTCGCTCCGCCAGGAGAAGGCCGCGGGGCGCGAGACGCAGGTCGCGTGAGGGCCCGCTGGCGGGCCGCGGCACTGCCCGCGGTCGCCCTGGCGGGAATCGGGATCGGGCTCGCGCTGCGCGCCGCCGGCCTGCCGGCGGCGCGCAGTGCGTTGGTATGGACCGTCGCGCTCGTGGTGGGCGGGGCGCCCGTCGTGTGGCGCACCGTCGCGGGGATGGCCCGGGGCAACTTCGCGGCCGACATCGTGGCGTCGCTCGCCATCGCGGGGGCCGCGGTGCTCGGCGAGCCGCTCGCGGGCCTCGTCGTGGTGCTGATGCAGACCGGGGGCGAGGCGCTCGAGGCCTACGCGGAGCGGCGCGCGTCGCGCGCGGTGCGCGACCTCGAGGCGGCGGCGCCGCGCCTCGCCCACCGGTGGCAGGGCCCGGCGGTGGAAGACGTCGCGGCCGAGCTCGTCGTGGCCGGCGACCGGCTCCTCGTGCGGCCCGGCGAGCTGGTCCCGTGCGACGCGGTGGTCGAGGAAGGCCGCTCGCACGTGGACACGAAGGCGATCACCGGCGAGCCGATGCCGCGCCTCGCCGAGCCGGGCACGCTGCTCCTGAGCGGCATGGCGAACCAGGAGGGGCCGCTCACGGTCCGCGCGACGGCGCCGGCGCGCGAGAGCCAGTACGCGAAGATCGTGGAGCTCGTCCGCACGGCGCAGGCGGGCAAGGCACCGCTCCAGCGCCTCGCCGACCGCTACGCGGTCTGGTTCACCCCCCTCACCCTGCTCGTCTGCCTCGCCGCCTGGCTCGGCGCGCGCGACGCGCGCCGCGTCCTCGCCGTGCTCGTGGTCGCGACCCCGTGCCCCCTGATCCTCGCGGTGCCCGTCGCGGTGATCGGCGGCATCAACCGCGCCGCGCGCCGCCAGATCGTCTTCCGCCACGGCGGCGCCCTCGAGCAACTGGGGCGGGTCGAGGTCGCGGTGTTCGACAAGACCGGCACCCTGACGATCGGCCGCCCGGGCGTGCGGACCGTCCATGCACGCCCGCCCTTCGGCGTGGCCGAGGTGCTGCGGCTGGCCGCCGCGGTCGAGCTCCGCTCGAGCCACGTGCTCGCGCGGACGGTCGTGGACGCCGCGAACGCGGTGCACGTGGCGCTGCCCGAGGCCGACACGGTGGTGGAGGTGGCGGGCCGGGGCATCCGCGGGCGGGTGGAGGGCCGCGACGTGCTGATCGGGTCGGTCGCCTACCTCGAGGACCACCTGCCGGCGGTCGGCGCCGAGACGCGGCGCTGGCTCGCCGACCTCGGCGAGACGAACGGCACCGCGCGCGCGGGGGTGGCGATCGACGGCACCCTCGCGGCGATCCTCGAGTTCGCCGACCAGGTGCGACCCGAGGTCCCCGCGCTCCTCGCGCGGCTCCGCGCCGCGGGCGTCCGGCGCACGCTCCTCCTCACCGGCGACGCCGGCGCGAACGCCGAGGCGGTGGGGCGCGCGCTGGGCTTCGACGCCGCCGAGGGCGACCTCCTGCCGCAGGACAAGGTCACGCACGTGCGCGCGCTGGTCGAGGCGGGCCACTCGGTCGTGATGCTCGGCGACGGCACCAACGACGCCCCCGCCCTCTCGGCAGCGACGGTGGGCGTGGCGCTCGCGTCGGGGGGCGGGGGCGTCACGGCCGAGGCGGCGGACGTGGTGCTGCTCGCGGACGACCCCGGCCGCCTCGCCGAGGCGGTGGCGATCAGCCGCACGACGCTCGGCATCGCGCGGCAGAGCATCTGGGTGGGCCTCGGCCTCAGCGGGCTCTGCATGGTGATCGCGGCGCTGGGCCACATCCCGCCCACCGTGGGGGCGGTCCTGCAGGAGCTGATCGACGTCGCGGTGATCGTGAACGCGCTGCGCGCGGCGCGCTGACCGGCCCCGGGGGCCGG
>JBAIWX010000254.1:0-5969 GCA_037916975.1 Gemmatimonadales bacterium | reverse complement strand
GCGCCGCTCGCCGGTGGTCACCCTCCTGCATGAGCCGCGCGGTCTCGTAGCTGAAGGTCGAGAACGTCGTGTAGCCGCCGCAGAACCCGGTGGTGAGGAGCGCCCGCACCTCGCGCGGGACCGCCGGCGTGGCGAGCGCGTACTCGAGCAGGAAGCCGAGGAGCAGCGATCCCGAGACGTTCACCACCAGCGTCCCCAGCGGGAAGGCGCTGCCGGCGCGGTCCTGGATCCACGTGCCGAGCAGGAAGCGCAGCACGCTTCCCGCCGCCCCGCCCAGCGCCACGTACCAGATCACGCCGCGCTGCCCGCCGCCTGCCGGTCGCCGGCGAACCGCCGGGCGACGTCGCCCACACCGATCCCGTCGAGGAACTGGTCGGGGAGCCGTGCCGCCCCCGCGAGGAGCGTCGCCACGTCGGGGCGCGAGTCGCCGAGGTGGGCCACCGCCTCGAGCCCCCCGGCCTCCGCGAGGTCGGCGAGGTCGGCCAGCACGGTGCGGCCGAGGAGGGCGCGCGAGAGCTCTGCCCCCGCGAGCTGCACCCGGTGCAGCGTCGCGAGGGTGAGGTCGGCGTCCGCGAGGCGGCTGCCTCGCAGGTCCGCATCCACCACGTGCGCCGCGACGAGCGAGGCGCCGGTCAGGTCGGTGCCGGAGAGGTCGGTGCCGAGGATGACCGACTCGCGGAGTTCGACGCCGCGCAGGCTTGCGCCCGGCAGCTTCGCGTGCACGAGGTGGCAGCGGTCCATGGTCGCGTCGTCGAACACGGGCGGGACGCCGGCCGCGTACGCGAAGCGGAAGGCCACCCGCCCCAGGTCGGCCCCGCGGAGCGACGCCCCGGCGAGGTTGACACCGAGCATCTTCGCGTCGGCGAGGCAGGCCCCGTCGAGCCGGGCGCCGGCGAGGCAGGCGCCCGAGAGGTCCGCGGCCCGCAGGTTGGCGCCGCGCAGGTCCGCGTTGGTGAGGTCGCTCGAGCAGAGGTCGGCACCCGTGAGCTCGGCCTCGGCGAGGTCGGCACCGAGCAGGCTCGCGTAGAGGAGCACGGCGTGCGGGAGCCGCGCCCGGCGGAGCGAGCCGTCGGCCACCTCGGCGAGCACGGCGCCGGTGACGCGGTGGAGGATGCGGACCATCGAAGCTCCGGGGGGGACGGGTGTCCTAATGTACCGGTGCCGGGCCGCGCCGCGAGAGGGCGCCGCCGGGCTGCATCCGGGAACCCCGGGGCATGCCGGGGCATTCAAGATCGGACCACCCGGGCGAGGGACGGCATGGTGCGGCGAGCGGTGCGATGCGGCGAGTGCGGTGCCTGGCTCGGGCTGGAGGAAGGGCGCGCCGCCGGCTGCGGCCTGCGCCGTCGCTGCGAGGCGGCGGCCGCCGCCCTCGACCGCCTCGTGCGCCGTCATGCGCGCGAGGTGGACGTCCCCTCCTGGTTCCACGCACGCATCGGGGCTGCCCTCGCCGTCGCCTCGCAGGGGGACTGACCGGCGCAGGCGCGGTCGCCCGCGCCCGGCCTGCCCCGGGGAACCGCCCTTCCGGCCGCCGCGTTCTCCCGCCATTGGCGACTTCTCTCCCTGGGGGCGACGTGGCACGACGCGAGGCGGAAGCGGACCGGCTGGCCGAGGCGGCGCGGGGCATCCCGTGGCGAAGCTGGGGCCCGTACCTGAGCGAACGGCAGTGGGGTACCGTCCGCGAGGACTACTCGGACGACGGGAACTGCTGGGCGAGCTTCCCGCACGACCATGCGCGGAGCCGCGCCTACCGCTGGGGCGAGGACGGCCTCCTCGGCATCTCCGACGACCAGCAGCACCTCTGCTTCGCGCTCGCGCTCTGGAACGGCCGCGACCCGATCCTCAAGGAACGTCTCTTCGGCCTCACCGGCCCGGAGGGGAACCACGGCGAGGACGTGAAGGAGCTCTACTGGTACCTCGACGCCACGCCGACGTCGAGCTGGCTCCGGGGGCTCTACAAGTATCCGCAGGCGGCATATCCCTACGACGAGCTCGTCCGCGAGAACGCGCGCCGCGGCCGGGACGAGCCCGAGTACGAGCTGCTCGACACGGGGGCCCTCGCCGAGGATCGCTACTTCGACGTCACGGTGGAGTACGCGAAGGCCACGCCCGACGACATCCTCGTCCGGATCGAGGTCGCCAACCGAGGCCCCGAGCCCGCGGAACTCCACCTGCTCCCCACGCTTTGGTTCCGGAACACGTGGGCCTGGGGCCGCGCGGGCGAGAACTTCCCGGCGATGCCCCGGCTCTCGCGGATCGGCGATGCGGAAATCCTCGCCGAGCACGTCGAGCTGGGCCGCTGGCGGCTGCGGTGCGACGTGGGACAGGGCGGGGCGGTGCCGGAGCTCCTCTTCACCGGGAACGACACGAACGTCGCCCGGCTCTACGGCGCGGCGAATCCCGCGCCCTACGTGAAGGACGCCTTCCACGAGCGCGTCGTCCACGGCCGCGCGGAGGCGGTGAACCCGGCGCAGGTCGGCACCAAGGCCGCGGCCTGGTATCGCCTCGTGGTCGCGCCCGGGCGGCCGGTGGTGATCCGGCTCCGCCTGTCGTCCGAGGCGGCTGGTGAGGCGGGGTTCGGCCGGGCGTTCGACACCCTCCTCGCCCGCCGGCGCACCGAGGCCGACCGCTGGCACGACGCGCTCACGCCCGCCGCCGCGACCGACGCGGAGCGCGCGGTGCTCCGGCAGGCGCGTGCGGGGCTCCTCTGGAGCCGCCAGTTCTACTACTACGACGTGCCCGAGTGGCTCGCGGGCGACCCGGCGCAGCCGGCCCCGCCCGCGTCGCGGCGGCAGGGCCGGAACGCCGACTGGGGGCACCTCAACAATCGCGACATCGTCTCGATGCCCGACAAGTGGGAGTATCCCTGGTACGCGGCGTGGGACCTCGCCTTCCACATGCTCCCCTTCGCGAAGCTCGACCCCGAGTTCGCCAAGGAGCAGCTCGTGCTCTTCCTGCGCGAGTGGTACATGCACCCGAACGGCCAGCTCCCGGCGTACGAGTTCGCCTTCGGTGACGTGAACCCGCCGGTGCACGCCTGGGCCTGCTGGCGCGTGTACAAGCTGACCGGCCCGCGGGGGGCGCGCGACCGGCGGTTCCTCGCGCGCTGCTTCCAGAAGCTCCTGATCAACTTCACCTGGTGGGTGAACCGGAAGGACGTCGAGGGGAAGCACCTCTTCGCCGGCGGGTTCCTCGGGCTCGACAACATCGGCGTCTTCGACCGCTCGCAGCCGCTCCCGACGGGCGGGCACCTCGAGCAGGCCGACGGGACCGCCTGGATGGCGTTCTACTGCGCCACGATGCTCTCGATGGCGCTCGAGCTCGCGAAGGAGGACCCGGCGTACGAGGACGTCGCGACCAAGTTCTTCGAGCACTTCGTCGCCATCGCGGACGCGATGAACACCCTCGGCGGGATGGGGCTCTGGGACGAGGAGGACGGCTTCTACTACGACCAGCTCCACGTGGGCGGCATGCGCACGCCGCTCCGGGTGCGCTCGCTCGTGGGGCTCGTGCCCCTCATCGCCTGCGAGATCCTCGACGCGGAGACCCTCGAGCGCCTGCCCGACTTCCGGCGCCGGCTCGAGTGGTTCGTGGCGAACCGGCCCGAGCTCGGCCGGGCGATCTCCCTCTGCGTCCCGTGCCACGACGGGCCGCAGGCCGACCGGCTGCTCGCCCTGCCGACGCGCACGCAGCTCGAGCGGGTCCTGCGGTACCTCCTCGACGAGGGGGAGTTCCTCGCCCCCCACGGCATCCGCTCGGTCTCGCGCGTGCACCGCGACCGGCCGTTCGTCCTGCACGCCGACGGACGCGAGCACCGCGTGGACTACGTCCCGGGCGAGAGCAACACCGGACTCTTCGGCGGGAACTCGAACTGGCGCGGGCCGATCTGGTTCCCGCTCAACTACCTCCTCGTCGAGGCGCTGGAGCGCTACCACCGCTTCTACGGGGACGACTTCACGGTGGAGTTCCCGACGGGCTCCGGGCGGCGCGTCACCCTGCAGGAGGCCGCCCGCGCGATCGGCGCGCGCCTGGGGGGCATCTTCCTGCCGGACGCGGCGGGCGCTCGGCCCTGCCACGGCGACGAGCCGCGCTACGCGCACGACCCGCACTGGCGGGACCTCGTGCTCTTCCACGAGTACTTCCACGGCGAGACCGGCCGCGGCGTCGGGGCGAGCCACCAGACGGGATGGACCGCGCTGGTGATCCGCTGCCTCGAGGACCTCGCGGACGCGCGGGGGCGGTGACCATGCTGCCCGAGGCGCTGCGGGAGGCGGAGTGGCTGGAGGCGGACGGGCTCGGCGGCTTCGCATCGGGCACGGTCGGGGGCGTTCGCACCCGCCGCTACCACGCCCTGCTGTGCGCCGCGCGGACGCCGCCCACCGGACGGCTCGTGCTGGTCGCCTCGGCGGAGGTCACGCTGGAGCGGGCCGGCGCGCGGACGCCGCTCTCGGCGCAGCGCTACGCCCCCGGCGTGGTCGCGCCCGACGGGCGGGCCTTCCTCGCCGGGTTCCGGCTCGACCCCTGGCCCGTCTGGACCTGGCGCACCGCCGACGGTCTCGAGGTCGAGCAGGAGCTCCTCGCGGTGCACGAGCGCCCCGTCGTGGCGATGCGCTGGCGGCTCCTCACGCCCGCGCCGGGCGTCCGGCTGGTGGCGCGGCCGTTCCTGTCGGGTCGCGACCAGCACTCGCTGCACCACGAGAACCCCGCCTTCCGCTTCGATGCGGAGGTCCGCGGCGACCGCGTCACCTGGCGGCCCTACGACGCCCTGCCGGCGGTCGTCTCGCTCGCCAACGCGGAGTACGCCGCCGAGCCGCACTGGTACCGGCGGGCGCTCCTCGCGGAAGAGGCGGCGCGCGGCTTCGACGCGGTCGAGGACCTCGCCGCGCCCGGCCTGCTCACCTGGGACCTGTCGGCGGGCGACGCCTGGTGGCTGCTCGGCGCGGAGGGGATCGCCGCCGCGTCAGCGGCCCTCGGCGGGAGTGCCGCGGCGCTCGGGGGGGAGCTGCGCGCCGCCGAGCTCGCGCGGCGCTCGGCGCTGGGCGGTCCGCTCGAGCGCGCCGCCGACCAGTACCTCGTGCGGCGCGGTGCCGGCCGGACGATCGTCGCCGGCTACCCGTGGTTCACCGACTGGGGCCGCGACACCTTCATCGCGCTGCGCGGGCTCTGCCTCGCGACGGGCCGGCTGGACGACGCCGGCGCGATCCTGCTCGAATGGGCCGGCGCCGTGTCGGAGGGCATGCTCCCGAACCGCTTCGTGGACGAGGGCGACGCGCCCGAGTTCAACGCGGTGGACGCCTCGCTGTGGTACGTGATCGCCGTGCACGAGTGGCTGGCCGCGATGCGGGCGGACGGGCGGCCCGTGCCCGCCGCAAGGCGGCGCGCCCTGCGTGCCGCGGTGGACGCGATCCTGCGGGGGTACGCCGGCGGCACGCGCTACGGCATCCGCGCCGACGAGGACGGCCTGCTCGCCTGCGGCGTGCCCGGCGTGCAGCTCACCTGGATGGACGCCAGGGTCGGGGACTGGGTCGTGACGCCCCGCATCGGGAAGCCGGTCGAGGTGCAGGCGCTGTGGATCAACGCCCTGCGCGCCGGCGGCGCGCGCTGGCGCGGGCTCGCGGAGCGGGCAACCGCGAGCTTCGAGCGCCGGTTCTGGAACGAGGCGACGGGATGCCTCTTCGATGTCGTGGACGCCGACCACGTCGCCGGGCGGGACGACGGCACGATCCGTCCGAACCAGGTGTTCGCCGTCGGCGGCCTGCCGTGGCCGCTCCTCCGGGGTGCCCGCGCCCGCGCCGTCGTGGACGTCGTGGAGCGCGAGCTCCTCACGCCGCTTGGCCTCCGGAGCCTCGGCCCGCGCGAGCCGGGATACGTCCCGCGCTACGAGGGCGGCCCGGTCGAGCGCGACGGCGCGTACCACCAGGGCACCGTCTGGCCGTGGCTCATCGGCGCGTTCGCCGACGCGTGGGTGCGCG
>JBAIWX010000253.1:0-6974 GCA_037916975.1 Gemmatimonadales bacterium | reverse complement strand
GCGTCCTCACCGAGCGGCTCCGGAAGGACGGGACCCGCGTCACCGTCAGCATGTCGTCGGGGCCGGTGCTCGACCGGGACGGCCGGGTCGTCGGCTACCTGGGCACGTACGACGACGTGACCGCGCTCGTGCAGGTGCGCGAGGAGCTCCGCCGGCGCGCGGAGCAGTTCAGCGCCCTCGCGGAGAACTCCCCGGACATCATCGCGCGCATCGACCGCGCCGGGCGCCACCTGTACGTGAACCGCGCCGTGGAGCGCGCGACCGGGCTCCCGCGCGAGGCCTTCCTCGGGCGCACGAACGAGGAACTCGGGATGCCCGCGGCGCAGGCGGAGTACTGGCGCGAGGCGCGCGAGCGGACGTTCGCGACCGGGGTGCCCCAGGTGCAGGAGTTCAGCTTCCCGTCGCCCGACGGGGAGCGCTTCTACC
This sequence comes from Gemmatimonadales bacterium, assembly GCA_037916975.1. Lineage (GTDB taxonomy): Bacteria > Gemmatimonadota > Gemmatimonadetes > Gemmatimonadales > GWC2-71-9 > JAGGAG01. Next base: position 6,548 of record JBAIWX010000253.1, on the reverse strand, counting down.
AGAGCTGGCTGGTCCCGGAACGCGGCGCCGCCGGTGAGGTGGAGACCCTCCTCGGCGTCACGCGCGACGTGACCGAGCGCGTCCGCGCGGAGCAGGCGCTGCGCGAGAGCGAGCTGCGGTTCCGGCTCATCGCCGAGTCGAGCCACGACATGCTCGCGGTGCACGCGCCGGACTTCCGCTACACCTACGTCTCGCCGGCGTCGCTGACGCTCCTGGGTTTCGACCCCGGGGAGCTCGTCGGGCAGGTGCCGTTCGACCTCGCCCACCCGGACGACCGCCCCGCCATGGAGCGCGCCTACCGTCAGGCGGTGGACGCCCTGATCCCGCCGCGCGTCAGCTACCGGATGCGGCACCGCGACGGCCACTGGGTCTGGGTGGAAGCGGTGACCTACGCGCGCCGTGCCGCCGACGGGCACGTCGAGGCGATCTACTGCACCGTGCGCGACGTGACCGAGCGGCGCAAGTCGGAAGAGGACGTCCGCCGCCGCGTCCGCATGGAAGTGGCCGCCACCCTCGCCGCGGGCATCGCGCACCAGCTCAACAACCTGATGACGAGCGTGCTCGGGAACGCGGCGCTCCTGCGCGACGGGCGGCCGTCCGGTGCCGAGCTCGCCGAGCTCGCCGACGAGATCACCCGCGCGGCGCAGCGGGCGGGCGAGCTCTCGCGCCAGCTCCTCGCCCACGCCGGCGTCGCGACCGTCCTCCCCGCGCAGGTGGACCTGAACAAGGTGGTGCGCGAGGGCGTGGGCCTGCAGCAGCACCGGATCCCCGCGGGGGTCGAGGTCGTGCTCGAGCTGGCCGAGGGGCTGCCGCCGCTCGTCGCCGACGAGGGCCAGCTGGCGCAGGTGCTCGCGAACCTCGTCGCCAACGCCGTCGAGGCGATGGGCCCGGCGGGCCGGCTCACCGTGCGCACCGCGCGCAAGCCGGCCCCCGGCGCGCCCGGCGCCGTGGTGCTCGTGGTGAGCGACACGGGCCACGGCATGCCGCCCGAGGTCCAGGCGCGGGTGTTCGAGCCCTTCTTCTCCACCCGGTTCCCCGGCCGCGGCCTGGGCCTCGCGGCGGCGTACGGGATCGTCCAGGGACTCGGGGGTAGCATCACGGTGCAGAGCGAGGTGGACCGCGGCAGTACATTTGAGGTGGTCCTCCCGGCAGCCCCACCGTCCGACCCCTGAGTCCCGGATGATCCACCACGTCGTGCTCTTCCAGCTGACCCCCGACGCCACCCCGGAGCGCATTGCCGGGCTGCGGGACGTGATCCTCGCCATGCAGGGACGCATCCCCGAGATCCGCGGGATCGCCTTCGGGCCGAACCTCGCGCCGAGCGCGGCGGAATGGCCCTGGTGCCTGCTCGTGCTCGTGGACGACATGGCGGCGGTCCAGCGCTACACGGAGCACCCCGTGCACGTCGAGATGGTCGAGCGCCACCTCGCCCCGATCCGCGCGGCCCGGCTCGCCGTGGACTTCGCCGTCGCCTGACGGCCCGCACCCTCCCGCCGGCGGTCCCGATGCTCCTCGCCCTCTTCCTGGCCCTGCAGGCCCCGCTCGCCGCGCGCCCCGACACCGGGCAGCGCCCGCACGATGCCCTGCACCACGACATCACCATCATCCTCGGCGACTCGGGGCGGCACATCCTCGGCGAGATCGAGACCACCTGGGTCCTCGGCTCCGCCGACCCGCTGGTGATCCCGCTCGATTCGGCGATGCGCGTCGTCCGCGTGCTCAAGGACGGCCGGGAGAACACCCGGCTCTACCGCACCGAGTACGGCCGCGACGGCAACATCATCTACGTCCCGACCGGGAAGCAGGCGGGCGACACGCTGCACACGCGGGTCCGCTGGCACGGCGAGCCGCGCGACGGGCTCGTGGTGCGCGAGGGCCCCGGCGGCACGCGCACCTTCTTCGCCGACAACTGGCCCGACCGGGCGCACCTCTGGCTGCCGGTGCAGGACCACCCCTCCGACAAGGCGACCGTGACCTGGCGCGTCGAGGCGCCGGCCGGCTATCGCGTCATCGCGAACGGCACGCTCCTCGGCGTGGACACCCTGCCGCGCGGCCACACCGTCTGGCGCTACCGGCTCGACCGGCCGATCCCGCCCTCGAACCTCGTCCTCGGCGCCGGCGCGCTCGCGGTGACGCGGCTCCCGGATGCCTGTGCCGTCTCGTGCGTGCCGCAGTCGGTCTGGAGCGACCCCGCCGACTCGGCCTTCGCCGCCGGGCGCTTCGAGGTGGCGCCGCGGATCGTGGACTGGCTGTCCCGGCTGCTTGGCCCGTTCCCGTACCCGTCGCTCGCGCACGTGCAGTCGAGCACGATCTTCGGCGGGATGGAGAACGCGACGGCGATCTTCTACGCGACGGAGCTGTTCCGGAAGCGGACGCTCGACGAGTCCACGATCGCCCACGAGACGGCCCACCAGTGGTTCGGCGACGCCGTCACCGAGCTCGACTGGCACCACCTCTGGCTCTCGGAGGGGTTCGCCACGTACCTCGCCGCCATGTGGATCGGCGAGGCGCACGGCCCGCGCGCGTTCGACTCGACGATGGCGGCCGCGGCCGAGGCGGTGAAGCGCGCCGCGCGGGAGCCGGGCCCGGGCGGGAGCGCGCCGGTCACGAGCCGGCCGATCCTCGACACCGCGGCCACCGACCTGATGGGGCTCCTCAACACCAACAACTATCCGAAGGGCGCGTGGGTGCTGCACTCCCTCCGCGGCCTCGTCGGCGACTCGGCGTTCGTGCGGGGGCTCCGCCAGTTCTACGCGCGCTACCGCGACCGCACCGCCCTCTCCGCCGACTTCCAGGCGACGATGGAGGAGGCCGCGGGCCGGCCGCTCGGCTGGTACTTCACCCAGGCGCTCACCCAGCCCGGCTACCCGGTGCTTGCGGTCACCGCGACGCGCGTGAAGCCGAAGCGCTACGAGCTCGAGATCCGGCAGGTGCAGGACCCCGCGTGGGGTCTCTACCAGCTGCCGGGGCTCGTCGTGCGGTACGGGAACACCGACGTGGCGGTGGACGTGCGGGGCGAGGTGACGAAGGCGGTGCTCGACCTCCGCGAGGACGTCGTGTCGAGCTTCGTCGTGGACCCCGACCACCGGTGGCTGCTCGACTGGACGCTGCGCGAGGCGGGGAAGTGACGGCGCGCCGCCGCGCGGGCGCGTTCGCGGCCCTCCTCGGCCTGGCGCTGCTCGCCGCCTGCGGGGAGTTCTCCCCGCTGCGGCACCGCTTCGAGCCGGGGCGCGACCGCTACCTCGTCTTCGTCGCCGACGCGCCCGACGGGCGCGGCGACCTCTGGGCGATGGACCCCGACGGCGCCGAGCCGGTGCAGGTGACCTTCTCGCTGCCGGCGGAGTTCGCGCCCGCACTCTCGCCGGAGGGGGGGCTCGTCGCCTTCCTCCGTGCGCGCGACGAGGCGGACACGCTCCACCGCGCGGTGTGGCTCGTGAACCTGGTGAACAGCGCCGAGCGCGAGCTTCCGGCGCCGAAGGGGGCGGGGACGCCGCTCGCCGTGGCGTGGCTCGAGGGGAACCGCACCCTCGCCGTGCGCACGACGCGCGGCCTCTGGCGCGTGGCCGCGCCGCCCGCGCCGACGGACTGGGCGCCGCTCGCGGGCGCCGACAGCGCCGCCGCCGACCTGGCGCTCGCGCTGCGCGTGGGCGAGCCCGCCTTCGCGCGCATCGTCCCCTGCGCCGGCCACGCCGCCGACCTCTGCGCCGTGACGCCGGCCGACAGCGTGCAGCTCCTCGCGAAGGATGCGCACGACGCAGTGCACTGGGGGGCCGACTCGGTGGGGTACGTGCAGGGAAGCGAGCTGGTCGTGCGGCCCGTGGGCCCGGGGCAGGCGCGCCGCGTGGCGCTCCGGCCGTCGCTCGTGCGGCCGAGGGGCTTCACCTGGTTCCCGGGCTTCCGGGCCGACACCGCGGGAAACTGAGCCGCGGGGCGCGGCGCGTCAGGCGGGGGGCGCCGCCTCCGCGGGGCGCGCCGCGATCGCGTCCCACGCCGCGTCGGCCACGAGCGCGAGGTGCGCGTGGTCGGGCGGCCACTCCCGGCTCGCCACCTTCTCCGCCGCGAACGCCACCAGCGACAGCCACACCGAGGCCCACAGCTCCGCCGGCCCCGGCCGCACCAGCCCGTCCGACTTCCCGCCCGCCACGATCTGTGCGAGCGCATCGCGGAACTCCCGCGCCGCGTCGCGGCTCTTGTCGTCCAGGTTCCGGTCCTCGCGCACGAGCAGGAGCATCCGGAGCGCCGCCGGGTCCCGCTCGGCGGCCTCGAAGAAGCGCCGCGCGAGCCGCGCGAGCCGCTCCGGCGCCTTCTGGCCCTTCTCCTGCTCGTCGAGCTCCTTCACGAGCGCGCTCGCCCAGCGCTGCGCCCCGCGGTACACCTCGTTGAGCAGGTGCTCCTTGCTCGTGAAGTGCCGGTAGATCGTGCCTTCCGCGACGCCCGCGCGCGAGGCGATCGCCGGCGTGGTGGTGGCCCGGAAGCCGATGGTCGTGTAGAGGTCGAGCGCCGCGCGCAGCAGCCGCTGGCGCGTCGCCTCGCCATCGCGGCGGGCCTTCGGGGTGGTGGGACCGGTCATGCGAGGTAATGTAACCCCATGCTGCGTGAAGACTTCGCCGGACCGGCGCCCCGGCGGTTGAGCCACCGGGGGGGCACGGCTACCATTCTGCCGCCTTGCCGCGGGGGCCGTCCGCGGCCGCACGACATCGAGGTCATGTCCGCATGAAGATGCTGGTTCTCGGCGCGGGGCTGCAGGGGTCGGCCTGCGCGTACGATCTCCTCCGGAGCCCGGGCGTCACGCAGGTCACCCTCGCCGACCTGGCGCCCGACCGCCTGCCGCCCTTCCTCGCCCGGCTGCAGGACGCGCGGCTCCGGCCCGTCCGGCTCGACGCCAAGGACCACGCCGCGGTGCGGGCGCTCATGGCCGGCCACGACGCCGTGCTGAGCGCCTTCCCCTACTACTTCAACGGCCCCATGGCGGCGCTCGCGCTCGAGAGCGGCTGCCACTTCGCCGACCTGGGCGGCAACACCGAGATCGTCCTCGAGCAGAAGAAGCTCGACGCGAAGGCGAAGGAGCGCGGGCTCTCGATCATGCCCGACTGCGGCCTCGCGCCGGGGATGGTGAACATCCTCGCCGCCGAGGGGATCCGCCGGCTCGACCGCGCGGACAAGGTGAAGATCTACGTCGGCGGCCTCCCGCAGCATCCCGAGCCCCCGCTCAACTACCAGATCGTGTACTCGCTCGAGGGCGCGCTCGACTACTACACCACCCCCTCGTGGGTCCTGCGCGGCGGGAAGCCCACCACGGTGGACGCGCTGAGCGAGCTCGAGGACGTCGAGTTCCCCGCGCCCGTCGGCACCCTCGAGGCGTTCCACACTGCGGGCGGCATCAGCACCATGCCCTTCAAGTACGAGGGGCAGGTGGACGTGATGGAGTACAAGACGCTCCGCTACCCCGGGCACGTGGCCGTCATGCGGCCCATCCGCGAGCTCGGCCTCCTCGGCAACACGCCGATCATGGTGAAGGGGCAGCCGGTGGTGCCGCGCGACGTCTTCATCGCGGCGGTGACCCCGAAGCTCAAGAAGCCCGAGGGGCGGGACCTGGTCGCGCTGCTGGTGAAGGTCAGCGGCACGAAGGGCGGGACGCGCGCGGAGGTGACCTTCCGCCTCGTGGACCGCTACGACGAGGCACAGGGCATCTCGGCGATGATGCGCACCACCGCCTACTCGCTCTCCATCACCGGCCAGATGCAGGCCGACGGCCGCGTGACCGAGAAGGGGGTCACCACGCCCGACGAGGGGATGCCGTTCCGCGACTACGTGACGGAGCTCGCGCGGCGCGGGGTGCGGATCGAGGAGCTCTGATGGCCGACCTCGACTTCCGCGCCCTCTGGGCGCGCGCCGCGACCTTCCGGGAGTTCGTGGCGCCGATGACGCAGCACAAGGCGCTCTGGGAGGGGATCTACCGCAACGCGGCGGCGCCGGAGTGGGCCCGCGCGGCGGTGCCGGCGGGCACCGTGCTCCGGCTCCTTGCGCTGAGCGAGGACTGGTGCATGGACACCTCGAACACGCTGCCGTTCCTCGCGCGCTTCGCGGAGGCGGTGCCCGGGGTGGAGCTGCGGGTGCTGGGGCGGGACGCGAACCCCGAGGTGATGGACCGCTACCTCACCAACGGCGCCCGGGCGATCCCGGTCGTGGTCGCGCTCGACGGCGACTTCCGCGAGCTGGGCCACTGGGGCCCGCGTCCCGCGGAGCTGCAGGCGTGGGTGATGGCGAACAAGGACGTGATGCCGAAGGACCAGCGGCTGCTCGAGACGCGGAAGTGGTACGCGCGGGACCGCGGCGAGACCACGATCCGCGAGGTGCTGCGGGCGGCGGGGATCGAGGTCCCGGCGTAGCCGCCCGGAAGGTTCCCGTGCGCATCAGGCGGCGCCCGGCCCCGTGCCGGCGCCGCCTCGTCGTTCCTCCCCTCAGCCCGCCGCCGCCGCCTCCGGCACGCGCGCCAGTCCCCGGTAGACCAGCACCAGCGCGACCCCCTGCAGCAGGTGGTAGAGCGC
>JBAIWX010000252.1:0-3951 GCA_037916975.1 Gemmatimonadales bacterium | reverse complement strand
TCGCCGCACTCCGGACGCGCCTCCCCGCCGTCTCGGTGAACGGCGTGGACGACCTGGTGCGCACCTTCCGCGAGCGGATGGTCTACTTCCGCCAGCTCGCGCTCATCCTCGGCACGGTGAGCCTCGTCGTGACGGTGCTCCTCATCGGCACCCTCCTCACCATCACGGTGAACGAGCGCCTGGGCGAGATCGCCACGCTCCGCGCCCTCGGCGTGAGCCGGGCGAGCGTGGTGCGTGACGTGCTGGTGGAGGGCGCCGCCCTGGCGGTCCTGGGCACCGCGGCCGGCACCGCGCTCGGCCTCGTCACCGCGCGCGAGCTCGACCGCATCCTCACGAGCTTCCCAGGGCTCCCCGCCGCGTTCTCGTTCTTCGTGGCGCGCCCGGGTCCCGTCGCCACCGGCATCGGCGTGGCGCTCGCCACCGGCTGCCTCGCGGGGCTCTGGCCCGCCTGGCTCGCTGCCCGCGCGCCCATTGCCGCCACCCTCCGCTCGGAGAGCGTGTGAGCGTCCTCGTCGGCACCGACCTCACCAGGACCTACCGGCTGGCGGAGCAGGAGGTGCACGCCCTCCGCGGCGTGTCGTTCGCCATCCAACCGGGGGAGTACGTCGCCGTCGTGGGCCCGTCGGGGTGCGGGAAGTCGACACTGCTGCAGCTCATGGGCGGCATCGACACCCCGACCTCGGGGAGCGTGACGCTGGATGGCACCCGCCTCGAGTCGCTCTCCGATTCGGCGCTCACCCGGCTCCGGCTCACCCGGCTCGGGTTCGTCTTCCAGCGCTTCCACCTGCTGCCGGTGCTGACCGCGCGGGAGAACGTCGAGCTCCCGATGGCGGAGGCGGGGGTGCCGGCGGCCGAACGGAAGCGGCGCGCGCTCGAGCTCCTCGAGTACGTGGGGCTGGGCCGCCGCGCCGGTCACCGCGCCACGCAGCTGTCGGGGGGCGAGATGCAGCGCGTCGCGATCGCGCGCGCGCTCGCCAACCGGCCTGCGCTCATCCTCGCCGACGAGCCCACCGGCGAGCTCGACGCCGGCACCGGCCGCGAGATCCTCGACCTCTTCCGCCGGCTCAACCGCGAGGGGACGACGCTCGTCGTCGTGACGCACGACGACCGCCTCGCCGCGGAGGCGGGGCGCACCATCCGCATGCTCGACGGGCGGATCGTCGGGGCGTGATGCCGTGATCTGGACCCTCGCCGTCCGCCACCTCCTCGTCCGCCGGCTGCGGGCGCTCGTCCTCCTCACCGGGTTCGCCATCGGCGTGGCGGTGATGATCGTCCTCCTCTCGGTGGGCGAGGCGATGCTCGCGCAGTCGCGCGACGTGGCGCTGGTGGGGGGCGGCGAGGTCACGGTGCTCCCCGCCGGCGTGGACGTCGAGGCGCTCCGCACCGGCGGCGTGAGCGGGATGTTCTTCGGGATCGACCGCGCGCGCTTCGTGGTGCGGCAGCTCCTGGGCGGGCCACGGCAGGCCGACATCGTCCGGGTCGTCTCGCCGGTGATCGAGAACAAGCTCCTCTACCTCGAAGCGCGTGGCCGCGTGGTCCCCGTGCGCGCGGGGGGCGAACTCCCCGGCCGCGCGGCGGCGGTCGGGGCGGCGGCGCGCGTCGTCGCCGGCCGCTGGGCCGACGGCCCCGCCGATTCCGCCTGGGTGGCGCCCACCGCGCAGCAGCTCTACGACGAACTCGACCGGTTCCACCTTCCGCCGGGCCGCGACTCGACGTGGGGCGAGTGGCACTACTTCAACGTGGTGCTGTCGCCGGGGGAGTGGTGGTACGTGACCTACCTCGTGGGCGGCGACATCCGCGGCGGGCGCTGGGGCGGGCAGCTCCTCGTGACCCATCGCCGCCCCGACGGCGGGCACGAGCGCTTCGAGGCTCGGTTCCCGGCGACGGCGGTGCGCTTCGACACGGCGCGCGCCGACCTCGCGCTCGGCGGGAACTCCGTCGAGCAGCGGGACGGCCGCTACCGGCTCCGCGGCACCGCCACGGGCGCGACGGGCACGGTCACCCTCGACCTCGAGGTCCGGCCGCTCCCCAACCGCTACTTCCCGCCCGCGGAGCTGCGCGGTGACGACGTCCTCTCCGGCTACGTCGTGCCCGGCCTCGCGGCGGACGCGAGCGGGCGCATCTGCCGCGCGGGGAAGTGCGTCGCGCTCGCGAACGTGCCGGCGTACCACGACCACAATTGGGGCGTCTGGCGCGACGTGACGTGGGAGTGGGGCGCGGCGCGGGGCACCGTGCTGAGCCTGCTCTACGGCGGCGTGCTGACGGCGCGCGACCGCGCGGCGCCGAACGGGACGCCGTTCTTCCTCGCCCTCGCCGACTCGCTCGGCACGCGGCAGGTGCTGCGCTTCGGGACGGTGCGATACGAGGGGAGCCGGGCCGTGCCCGGCAGCGAGGCGCGGGCGCCGGAGCGCTTCACCTTCCTCGCCGCGCGGGAGGCCGATACGGCACGGGTGCACGTCGAAGTGCTCGCCGTGCAGGCGACGCGGAGCGGGGCGGGTGGCTACGCCCGCTGGTTCCTGCAGATGCGCGGGAGGTTCGCGCTCGAAGGACGGATCGGCGGGGAAGTGGTGCGCGACGCGGGCGAGGGGTTCTTCGAGACCTACGTGCCGGCAATGCCGCGCTAGAGCCCGATCGTGGCACTCACCCCGGCGGTGCGGAAGACGAACGCCCCCGCCGCCGAGTTGGCCGCGTTGCGGCTGATGGAGCCGAACAGCTCCACCTTGTCGATCACCGCCCAGCGCCGCCCCACGCGTCCCTCCACCCGCCACGCCGCCTGCACCGGGTTGGGGCTGATCCACTGCGCGCCCAGCCCGCCCGCTGCGCGGACGCTCCACGGCCCGCTCGCGAACGCGTAGCTCGCGCGTGCCTCGGCGAGGGTGAAGCGGTCGGGGGAGAAGTAGCCGGTGCCCCGGTCGCGGTAGCCGAGCGTCCGGGTGAGCGCGCCCACCGAGAGCCGCGGCGTGACCGCCTGCATGAGGGCCGCGATTCCCGAAGTCCGCCGGTTTCCGTCGCTGAACCAGGTGACCCCGCCGCCCAGGCTCAGCGAGGTGCGCGGCGCCACGCTCACGTCGGCGCTCGCCTCGAGGGCGTCGAGGTCGAGCCGGCTCCCGACGAGGAGCGCTGTCTCGTCGAACGGGTAGCGGGCGTACCCCAGGCCGACCCCGACCGTCCGTGCCGGGCGCCAGGCGAGGCTGCCCCGCCAGGTGGCGGGCGAGCGGGTCGCGCCGCCCGACGGTGAAAGCCTCCTGGCCCCCGCCGCGGCGGTGAGCTGCACCTTTCCGACGGCGTAGCTCGCCCCCACCTCGCCGAGCGCGCGGTCGGCGCTCCGCACCGGGTCGCTCGCCTGCCCGAGCCCGCCGGTCGCGAAGGCGCGGAGCCCGGGCGCCACCAGCGCCGAGGTCCCGAGGGTTTCCCACCAGTTCTCGTTCCGGTCGCTGTCCCGGCTCCAGCCCAGCGTCACCTCGAGGCGCGGGCGCGTGGCGGCACGCGCGTCCGCGAGAAGGCGTGTCGCCTCGCGGTTCGCCGGCTCGCGGCCGAGGGCCTGTCGGGCCAGCGTGCGCGCCTGCGCCGGCCGCCCCTGCCACTGGTAGACGTTGCCGAGGCCGACGAGGGCGTCGGGATACGAGGAGTCGCGCGCGAGCGCCTCGCGGTACGCGGCGATGGCCCCGGCGTAGTCGCCCTGCCACGCGTGGACCTGCCCTCGGCCGGTGAGTGCCGCCACGTCGTCCGGGCGGTGGTCGAGCATCGCGCCGTAGGCCGAATCGGCGGCGGCGTACCGGCCCGCCCAGGCGAGCGTGCGCGCGCGTGCGAGCGGCGCATCGGTGCGGTACGGGGCGAGCGCGATGAGGCTGTCGAACTTCGCGATCGCCTCGTCGTACCGGCTCGCCCAGGAGAGCACCTGCGCCTCCGTGAAGCGCACGTCCGGGTCGGCCGGATCGGCGCGCCGGGCGC
>JBAIWX010000251.1:0-1925 GCA_037916975.1 Gemmatimonadales bacterium | reverse complement strand
GGGAACGGGCGGCGGCGCGGGTGGCGGAACTGGGGGCGGCATCGGGCCCGGCACCGGCGCGGGCACCGGGCCCGGGACGGGGGGCGGTGGCGCGGGCGGCGACGCCGCGCCGCCGATGCTCCAGAGCTGGCCGCTGCCGCCGTCCGACGTGCCGCGGGCGCTCCGGGGCCGCCCGATCCGCGTCACCTTCTGGGTGCGGGATGACGGGCGCGTGGACCGCTTCGTGACCGACCCCGACATCCCGGGCGGCGCGTTCGCCGACGACTTCCGCCGGCGGCTCCTGGCGTACCGCTTCCGACCCGCGCGCGACCGCGCCGGGCGCGCCGTCGCCGACACCGTGTCGGTGACCTGGACCCTGGGCAACAAGTAGCGGACCGCCGCGGCACCCCGCCGCGCGGCCCACCCTCGACGGAGACCGCGTCGTGCAGCTCTTCCGCCGGAAGCCCATCGGCGACCTCGTCGCCGATGCCGACGACCCGCACGCCCTCCGCCGCGCCCTCGGCGCCGGCGACCTCGTCTTCCTCGCCATCGGCGCCGTCATCGGCGCCGGCATCTTCTCCTCGATCGGCACGGCGGCCGCGGGCGAGGTGCTGCCCAGCGGCGAGGTCGTGCGCTACGGCGCGGGCCCGGCGCTCGTCGTCTCGTTCCTCCTCCTCGGGCTGGTCTGCGGCCTCGCGGCGCTCTGCTACGCCGAGCTCGCGGCGATGATCCCGCAGGCGGGGAGTGCCTACGCGTACAGCTACGCGACCCTGGGTGAGTTCATCGCCTGGATCATCGGCTGGGACCTGATCCTCGAGTACGCCGTCGGGAACGTCGCCGTCGCGATCGCGTGGAGCGGCTACCTCACCTCGCTCCTCTCGGGCTTCGGCATCCACGTGCCCGGCTGGCTCACCCACGGCTACCGCACCGCGCTCCTCTCCTCCAATCCGGAGGTCCACGGCCTCCTCGAGACGGCGCCCCGCATCGCCGGGATCCCGGTGCTGCTCAACGTGCCGGCCTTCTGCATCGTGGCGCTCGTCACCTCGCTCCTCGTGGTCGGCGTGCGCGAGAGCGCGCGGGCGAACAACGTGATCGTGGTGGTGAAGCTGCTCGTCCTCGGGCTCTTCATCGTGGTGGGCGCGCAGCACATCGACCCGGCGAACTACCACCCCTTCGCGCCGAACGGCTGGCGGGGCATCCACCAGGGGGCGGCCATCGTCTTCTTCGCCTACATCGGGTTCGACGCGATCTCGACGGCGGCCGAGGAGACGCGGAATCCCCAGCGCAACATGCCGATCGGGATCCTGGGCGGGCTCGCGGTGTGCACCGTGATCTACATGGTGGTGGGGGCGGTGGCGACGGGCCTCGTGCCGTACCAGGAACTCCGCGCCGCCGACCCGCTCGCCAAGGCGCTGCAGGTGGCGGGGCTCACCCGGCTCTCGTGGGTGGTGGCGGCGGGTGCCGTCGTGGCGCTCACCGCGGTGCTGCTCGTCTTCCAGTACGGCCAGCCGCGCATCTTCATGGCCATGGCGCGGGACGGCCTCCTCCCGCCGTGGGCCGCGCGCATCCACCCGCGCTTCCGCACGCCCGTGACGAGCACGATCGTCACCGGCCTCGTGGTCGGGCTCGCCGCGCTCGTCGCCGACGAGAACGAGATCTACGATCTCACGAACATCGGCACGCTGGCCGCGTTCGCGATCGTCTGCATCGGCGTCCTCGTGCTTCGCGTGCGCGAGCCGGGGCGGCCTCGGCCGTTCCGCGTGCCGTTCGTCTGGGGGGTCTCGCTCGCCGGGGCCGCGGCGTGCGTCTACGTGATGAAGGGCCTGCCGCTCCACGCGTGGGAGCGCTTCGGGATCTGGCTCGCGCTGGGCCTCGTCCTCTACTTCGCCTACGGGGCGCGCCACAGCCGCCTCCGCCCCGGGGCGGGCGCGGCGCCGCCGGCCGCC
>JBAIWX010000250.1:0-2718 GCA_037916975.1 Gemmatimonadales bacterium | reverse complement strand
CGCCCTTGATGCCGTGGATCTCGAACGTCGGCAGCGCCCACGTCCGCTCGAAGACGCTGTACTCCTTGAGGCCGGTGAGCGCCTTCGCGGTCACCTCCTCGTGCAGGTACTGCTTCTTGTCGAAGGGGAGCTTCTTCCACCCCTTGAGCTCCGCCTTGGACGGCTTCTTCACCGCCTTGTAGAGCTTCGGGATCCGGATCTCGCCGCTCTCGTCCTTGAGGTCCGACAGGAGGCGGACGAGCGTCTCGATGGCGTTGGGTGCCACGCCGCCGTAGGTGCCGGAGTGGAGGTCCCGCTGCAGCGTGCGGAGTCGGATCTCGGCGTAGCACATCCCACGGAGCGCGGTGTACACCGCCGGCACGCCCGGCGCGTAGTAGGACATGTCGCAGACGAGCACGGCGTCGGCCTTCGCCCGCTCCGGCTCCGCACGCAGCAGGTCGTAGATCACCTGCCCGCCGCACTCCTCCTCGCCCTCGATCAGGAAGCGCACGTTGACGGGCGGGTTCCCGTTCGCGTCGCGCACCGCCTCGTAGGCCTTGAGGAGGCAGTAGACCTGGCCCTTGTCGTCGGCGGTGCCGCGGCCGTAGAGCTTGCCCTCCCGCACCGTGGGCTCGAAGGCCGGCGAGTGCCACTCCTCGAGCGGCTCGGCGGGCTGCACGTCGTAGTGGCCGTAGATGAGGAGCGTCGGCTTCCCCTCGACCCGCGGGCTCTCGGCCCAGACCACCGGATGGCCGTTCCCCTCGATGAGCGTGGCCACGGGGCAGCCGAGCGCGCGGAGGTGGTCCCGCAGCCATTCCGCCGCCCGGCGGCAGTCGCCGGCGCGGTCGGGATAGGTGCTGATGCTCGGGATGCGGAGGAAGTCCGTGAGCTCGCGGAGCATGCGCTCCTGCTCGCGGGAGACGAACGTGGCGTCCATGGAGGGCTCGGGGGTGAGGTGTCCGGATTCGCGACACATCCGGCGGGCCGAGGCGGCGGCGCCGGAGCACCCCGGCGTGGAGCCCGGGGTGCGGTCGAAGCCTGTCCTAAGGTAGCGTCACGCCTCGGGGCCGCCACTGGCGGGCTCCGCACCGGCCTCGGGTCCGTCCACCTGCACCGTCAGTTCCGCCGGCGAGAGCCCTTCGCGGAGGCCGCCGAGTTCCGGCGCGCTGAAGACGTGCTGCAGCCGCACCCGATAGCGTCCGGGGGGGACGTCGCGCAGCGTCGCGACGTACGCGTGATCCTCGACGCCGCCCGGGAGGCCGGCCCGGCGCTGGGCGAGCACGTGCAGCGTGATGCGCCGCCGGTGGCGGCTCGCGTTCGCCGAGAGTTGCCAGCCGGTGCTCCCCGCACTCAGCCGCCCCCGCACCACGACGGTGTGCGCTCCGCCCTCCACCTCGAAGGCGGGTGGCCCCGGCGGCGCGTCGAGGCGGAGGGCGAGGAAGTCGAGCGGGATGCGGTGTGCCATCGGGGCCGCCTCAGTAGCCCGTCGTCCAGCCGGTGAACCAGGGCACCACGTTCGACTCCACGGGGGTGCCACCATACCAGTTCTCGGCGGGATCGAAGAACCCACTCCCCGGCGGCGGGATCGCGAGTGCGGCCGCGCTGCCGGGCCGCGGACGGAAGTCGGGCGTGAGCGTGAGGAACGGCGCGGCGAGGCCGGGGGCGACCTGCAGGTTCGCCCGGGCCGGGGCGAGGGCGTACGCCGCCTCGTCCACGCAGTCGGCATCGTTCGAGAAGTCGGGGTTGCCGTCGGCGAACAGGGTGCGCTGGACGACGAGGCTGTCCGCCGTGAGGGCACAGCTCTCGGCGCCGTTGATCTCGAGCCCCGGGCCACCCGCGCGCTGGATCACGGCGTTGCTGATGAAGCCACCGGTCCCGCTCTCGAGCAGCACGGCCGGCACGGTACCCATGCCGGCGGGCGCCCCGATGGCGGTGAGGTTGTAGATGACCGGATAGGTGAGCCGGCGCGCCCCGGGGATCAGGTCGGCGTTCCGACCCCAGACCGCGGGGCCCCCGCCCGTCGGCTGCTGGACCACGATGTTCTGCGCCTGGCCCTGCCACCCGTCGTTCCACCGCAGCCCCGCGCCGAAGCTGCCGTTCACGAGGAGGGCGCGCGGCGAGGCGCGTCCACCCGAGATGAACACCCCGTCGCTGCCGCTCCGGAGCACCTGGATCGTGTCGAGCTTCGTCGCCGAGCCGACGCCGAGGAGCGCGAGCCCCGCCGTCAGCACCCCGTTCGCCGCCTGCCCGCCCGCGTACTCGATCCGCACGTAACGGAGCGCACCGCTCGAGTCGGCGTCGAGGCAGCCGCCGTAGAAGCCGAGGTTGCCGGGGGCGACCTTCTTCGGGCACGGTTCCACGAGGTTGCCGGTGGTCCCGCCGTCGTTGTTGAGCCCGGCGAAGCCGTTGATGTTCACCCCGCCCCAGCATCCCGGGTACTTGACCGCCGCCGTGCAGGTGAAGACGATCGGCTGGATGCGCGTGCCGAGCGCGATGATCCGCCCGCCGCCCAGCACGGCGAGCCGACCGCCGGTGGCGGTGCTTCCCTCGATCCGCGTCCCCGCCTGGATGGTGAGCGTGACGCCGTTGGGGACGCTCACCACGCCGCTCAACTCGTAGGTGGTGTCCCGGCTCAGCAGGCGGTCGGCGATGAGGGTGCCGCTCAGCACGCCGCGCACGCCGGTGGACGTCCGCCCCGGGATGGGGTTTCCCACCACGTCCACGAAGTTGCCGACGGCG
>JBAIWX010000249.1:0-18837 GCA_037916975.1 Gemmatimonadales bacterium | reverse complement strand
CCGCCGCCCCGGTGCCCGCGCCCGCCGGGCCGGCCGCCGCGGTGGCCCCGGTCCTCCTCCTCCGGCCGGCGGTGGAGCGCCCGCATCGCCTCGGCGATGGTCTCGCCCAGTGCGGGCGGCTGCCGGTTCCGGACGATCGCGAACCGGAGCGGCCGCCCCAGGTCCGGCAGCTCCTCGGGGCGCACGCGGCGCGCCTGGCCCTCGCGCAGGTGGACCCGCACGACGCCCACGCCGTCCTCGACCTCGTACCCGAGCGGGGCCGCGTCGCCCCGCAAGTGCACGGACGCCGGCAGCGCGTCGAGCGGGGCCCGCTCCTCGGCACTCACGAGCTCGGCGGGCTCGAGGTGGAGCCGCGTCCCGAGGAAGGAGCCCCAATCCGTCACGTCGGCGAGCTGGGCGCGGAGCCGGGCACGGAGCGCCGCGGGCGCCAGCGCGGCGAGCGCCCCGCCCGAGCGGCGCCAGAGCTCGTCGAGGTCGTGCAGGGCGCGACGGACCCGCCCCTGGTCGGGGTGCGGCGTCTCGCCGGCCAGGAGCGCGTCGGCGAGCGCCTCGCGCGCCGGTTCGTGCAGGTCGCGCGGCAGCGGCCCCGGCAGCTCCTCGGCGACCGTCTCCAGCTCGAAGCCGAAGTAGCTCAGCTTCCGGAAGCTCGTGAGCATCTGCTTCTTGCGCGGTCCCGTGACGGCCAGGCGCGGCGGGCCCCAGCGGGCGTGCTCGCGCAGCGCGTCGTACGGGAGCGTCGTCCCCTCGATGGACGCCCGCGGGGTGCCGAACCGGTCAGCGAACCAGCGGAGGTTCCCCGCCACCGCGCCCCACGTCCCCGCGACGCTCGACCGCGCCACGCGCGCCTCCGCGCCGTCGGCGGTGCGCTCGTCGAGCACGAGGTCGAACGGCATGATGCGCACGAGGAGGTCCTGCCACTCGCGGCGCAGCTCCTTGTGCGCGTACGGCAGCGTGGCGGGGAGGGGCAGCTCGAGCGCGCGGTACACCGACGCGGTGCCGAGCGCGACGTCCTCGATCGCCTTCACCAGCACGCCGCGCCGCTCGGCCCACTCGGCCA
Organism: Gemmatimonadales bacterium; assembly: GCA_037916975.1. Classification (GTDB taxonomy): domain Bacteria; phylum Gemmatimonadota; class Gemmatimonadetes; order Gemmatimonadales; family GWC2-71-9; genus JAGGAG01. Next base: position 17,780 of record JBAIWX010000249.1, on the reverse strand, counting down.
GCGCCTCCTCCTCGAAGACGTGCCGCGGGAGCCCGTACACCTCGCCCAGGCGCCCGCACTGGTTCACCGCCTCGGCAAAGAGGTTGTACGCGGTGAGGTGGTCGCTCCCGCTCACGAGCGCGCCGTGCAGGTCGCGCTCCTCCCGCGTCATGCGGTGCAGGGAGTCGATGTTGCTGCACACGGCGACGACCGGGGTGAGCGCGGCGCTCGCGTGGACGAGGAGCTCCCCCCAGGGACGCTCGACCGGCATCGCCTCCACCTCGCGCCCGTAGGCCGTGAGGCGCCCCGCCTCGTCGATGAGCCCCCGCTCGGTGAGGAGCTTCACGGCGCGGCGATAGGCGGTGCGGTCGAGCGGGACCGGGAGCTCCAGGTCGCCGGCATCCACGCCCAGCGCGGCGCAGGTCACGGCCACCCGCTCGGCGTCGCCGGCGAGCTGGAACTCGGGCGGCGTCGGGCGCAGCTGGTCGAAGACGAGCTGGCGGTCGCTCAGGATGGTGACCTCGCCCCCGGCGACGCGGCCGTGCACGCGGCCCGCCATCTGGAGGATCTCGTTCGCGCCGAGGTAGAGCCGGTGGAGCACGTTGCGGCCGCGCTCGACCCTGTTGGCGTAGCGCGCGTCGTAGATCACGACGGTGTCGAGCCCGCGGACGTTGAGGGCGGACTGGCCGGCAGCCGTCATCGCGAGGAGGAACGGCTTCTCGACCTCGCCCTCGAGGAAGGGCCGGATCACCCGGATCGGCTCACCGCCGTGGTAGAAGGCGGCGTGGAGGCGCGGCCAGCGCTCGCCGACCTCGCGCGCGAGCTTCTCCACCTCCGCGCGCGTGGGCACGAACACGGCGACGCCGCGGCGCTCGCGCATCAGGTGGCGCAGGTACCGGTCGTCGAGGAACTCCTCGGGGACCTGCGCCTTCACCTCCACCTTCGCGCGGAGCGCCGGGTCGAAGGCCCGCGTCACGAGGACCTCGCGCGAGTCGAGGTAGCGGGCGTAGAACGTCGGGTCCACCGTGGCGCTCAGCCAGATGAAGCGGCAGCGCGCCCGCTTCCCGAGCGCGAGGCAGAGCTCGAGCTCGGCGGAGGTCTGGTGGATCTCGTCCACGACGAGGGTGTCGCGCGCGCTGATGAGGTCGTCCTGGAACCAGCGCCGCGCGATCCCCGTGGTGACGATGACGACGTTCCAGGTGGGCGTCTCGGGCGTCGCCTCGCGCTCCCGGTTCACCACGCCCACCCGGAGCGGCTCGCCCAGGATCGTCTCCGCGATGGTGCGGATGCCGAGGGTCTTGCCGACGCCCGTCCCGGCGACGATGCCGAAGCCGTTCCCGCTCGCCGCCCACGCCCTGAGCTCCGCGCCGTGCTCGCGCTCGAGCAGGGTCTCGAGGCGGATGCCGAGCGCCAGCTCGATCGTCTCGCAGGCCGCGCGCGTCGGGGCGATGACGATCACCCGGCCGCGCGGGTGCGAGGCGCGGCGGAAGGCGTCGAGGTCGGGCGGGAGGTGGTGGTCGCGGGCGGGATGCATGGCGGAAGGAAACGGGTCGGGCCGTGCGGCGCAAAGCTCGCCGTGACACGATCGTGATTTGACGCCCTCCCCCGCCGCGCCTATGCTCAGTCGTTCCCGTTCTCGCCCGTCTTCGTCCCGGTGCCCATGGCTCCCTACGCGGGCGCGGATGCCAGCGCCCCCTGGCTCCTCGAGCCCCCCTACCTCGAGTTGCGTCCCCTCGGACCGCACGCACCGGTGCTGGGCAGCATCCTCGTGGCGCCCCTCGCCGGCAACGCGGCGGCGATCCGGCTGCTGGTGCGCGGCTACGAACGGTTCCCCTGGTGTCCGGTCGCGCTGGTGGCACGGCGGCGGGGCGTGGAAGCCGACGAGCTGGAGGCCGCGGCCCGGCTGCCGGCCACGACGGCATTCTTCACGATGCGCGAGGAGTCCCCGCACCCGATGCCGCGGCTCGTGCGCGACGCGGTCCGCGGCCGCCGGCCGCCCGACGCGGACGACGTCGCCGGCTACGTCGCGGCGCGCCTCGCGCGGCCCGGCGTCGTCACCCCGCTCGCCGCGGCGATGGACACCACCGCGCGGCAGGCCACGAGCCTGGGCCGGGGGTGGCACGCGGTAGCCGAGCGCCTGGCCGAGCTCGGGCCGCTCGATGCGGCGGACTGGCGGCTCGTGCACCTCCTGGCGGCGAGCGCTGGGCACGACGGGGGAGTGGGCCGGCGGCTGGGGCTCGACGAGTGGGAGGAGGAGGCGGCGCTCGCCCGGCTTGCGGGGATCACCCCGCGCTCCTATCGCGAGCTCGCGGGCTGGGAGTGGTTCGTGGAGGCGGTGCTGCGCCACGCCGGCTACGTCGCCACGCGACAGCCGTTCGAGCGGCTGCCCCGCCGCGCGGCGGGGGGCGAGACCCCCTGAACGACCGAATGCCCCCGCCGGGGAGGCGGAGGCATTCGAGAGGGGGCGGCGACCCGGGCCGGGAGGCCCGTGCGCCGGGGAGGCGCGGGAAGTCGTTCGCCCCGGACTTCGTGTGGACCCGACCGGCTCAGTCGTCCCGGTCCCGATCGCGGTCCCGACGCCAGCGGCGGTCGTCGTCGCGGTCCCACCGGCGGTCCCGATCCCGGTCCCGGTCGTAGTAGCGATCCCGGTCCCAGTTCCGGTCGTAGTAGCGGTCCCGGTCCCAGCCCCGCCAGTCGTTCCAGTTATCGGCACAATCGTCGTCGTACCAGAACCGGCCGCCCTGCTCGAAGACGAGCACCGCGCGCAGGCCGGGCCGGCCGTCGTAGTACCGGTCGTAGAAGGCCCCGCCGTCGTACCACATCCGCACGGGGCGGTACCCGCCGCCGTGCCGCTTCCACCACCCGCGGCCGCGGTGCACGCGCTCGACGTAGACCACCGGGGGACGATCATCCACCACGACGACCCGCCGGGCCGGCTGGCGATAGATCACCACGGGACGATCGACGTAGCTCGACCAGTAGCGGTCACCCACGGAGATGCGAGCGGCCAGCGGGCCCTGATTCACGAAGACGTCGGCGGCGACCCGCTGGGCGGCGGCCGGCTGGGCGACGGCGAGGCCGGCGAGGAGACCCGACAGGGCGATGGCACGCATGGGAACCTCCGGTGTCGCGATGCGACGATGCATGAGGACGACTTCAACTCCGCCGAGCCAGAAAGCGAGCGGCGTGCCATGTCGCAACCGATTGTTCCGGAAGGGGATGCATCCTGACGACCGGAGCCGGCTGTCCTCGAGGCTGGACAAGCCCGAGTGGCAGTGTCCGTGCAGATGCGTGATGCCGATCACTTGCGGGGCTCAGGCTCCGAGCGGCGGGCTGGGGGCCGCATGGCGCGCCGGGCGGCGCCCCAGGCCCGCAGGTGTCATGAAGCGCGTACGGTGATGGGCCTGAAGGAGAGTCCTGCCCGCTTGACAGTGCCGGGGGCGGGTCTCATACTAGGTGCCGCCCCGCAGTCCCGGTGGGGTCGCACGCCCGAACACCGCGACGAGCTACCCGCCGTACCGGCGGGACCGCCCGGCCCCCTGCCCCGGCCGCAGGCTGCTCCCCGACACGCCACATTCATCCGCGGATTCGCAGGTATGCTCAACGCCCTACTGCGGTTCCTGGGTCTTACGTCCACGGAAGCATCGGTTCCATCCACGGAGGCACGCACCATGGCAGCGGATTTCTTCATCGGCGAGTCGCTGGTCGGTGACGGCAACGAGATCGCCCACATCGACCTGATCATCGGCTCGAAGCAGGGCGCGGCCGGCCAGGCGTTCACGCAGGCGCTGTCGCGCAACACCGACGGCTTCACGACGCTCCTCGCCGTGGTCACGCCGAACCTCCCCTGCAAGCCCGACACGCTCCTCTTCAACAAGGTCACGATCAAGGGCGCCCGCCAGGCGGTCCAGATGTTCGGCCCAGCCCAGGCGGCGGTGGCGCGCGCGGTGATGGACTCGGTCGCCGACGGCACGATCCCGAAGGCCAAGGCCGACGACCTCTGCATCCTGGTCGGCGTGTTCATCCACTGGCAGGCGGCGAGCGACGAGAAGATCTACAAGTTCAACTACCAGGCGACCAAGGAGTCGATCGCGCGGGCCCTCAAGGGCCAGCCGACCGTGGACGACGTGCTGGCCAAGTACAAGGCGGCGCGGCACCCGTTCTCGGGCATCTCCGACGCCTGATCCGCGGCCTCCGCGGCGACTCTCGGCGAGGGGCGGGGCCAGGCCCCGCCCCTCGTCACGTTCCGGCCCCGCGCGGGCCGGCCGACCCCTGCCAGAGATCCTCCCGGCCCTCCGATGAAGAAGCTCCTCCTCCAGCTCGACAGCTCGCGGCATCCCAGCGCCTTCGACCAGGTGGTCGCCTACGACGCGGGCGCGGACAACATCATGAGCTACGGCAACGTGGTCGAGGGCGACGTCCGCGACCTCATCCACGGCTGCATCTTCACCCGCGGCGTGAAGGACCTGAAGAACACGGCGGTCTGGATCGGCGGGAACAACATGACGGCGGGCGAGGGCCTCTACGCCATCGCCATCGACTCGATGTTCAAGCCGTTCACGGTGTCGGTGATGCTGGACTCGAACGGCTCGAACACGACGGCGGTGGCGGCGGTGGTGAAGATCGAGCAGGCCGTCGGTGACCTGCGCGGGCGGAAGGTCGTCATCCTCGCGGGAACGGGCCCCGTCGGGCAGCGCGCCGCGGGGCTCCTCGCCCGCGACGGCGCGCACGTGACGATCACCTCGCGCAAGCCCGAGCAGGGCGAGAAGGCGCGGCAGTTCATCAGCGCGCGCTTCAACGTGCAGGTGGAGTCGGTGGCGCTGACGGACCCCTCGCAGCTCGCCGGGCTCCTCGACGGCGTGGAGATCCTGCTCAACTCGGGGCCCGCGGGCGTGCAGATGGTGCCCCGGGCGTCGTGGGCGGGCCGCGCGAGCCTCAAGGTGGCGGTGGACCTCAACGCGGTGCCGCCGCTGGGCATCGAGGGCATCGACGTCAACGACGCGGGCACGGTGCACGAGGGGGTCGCCTGCTACGGCGCCTTCGGGGTCGGGAACTTCAAGACGAAGCTCCACAAGGCCTGCGTCGCGAAGCTCTTCACGCGGAACGACCTCCAGCTCGACGCGGAGGCGATCGCCGACGTCGCGCGCGGGCTGGTCGCCGCGACGCAGGGCTGAGGCGCGGTGCCGAGGGTCGTGGGGATCGACCCCGGCACGGTCAGCATCGACGTGTGCGGGCTCGAGGACGGCCGCGTCGTGCTGGACCGGAGCTGGCCGACGGCGGAGGCGGTGCGCGACCCGGCCGCCTTCGCCGCGTCGCTGCTCGAGGGCGGGCGCCCCGACCTCGTGGCGGGGCCCTCCGGCTACGGGCTGCCGCTCGTGCGCGCGGCCGACCTGCGCGACGACGACCTGCGGCTCGCCTTCCTCGCCCCCCCGGGCGAGGCCGGCGGGATCGGCGGCCTGCGGGCGCTGGTGAAGGGCCTCGCCTCCGCCGGCCTCCCCGTCGTGCTCCTCCCCGGCGTGATCCACCTCGACACCGTGCCCCCGCACCGGAAGGTGAACCGCGTGGACATGGGCACGGCCGACAAGCTCTGCGCGGTGGCGCTCGCGATCCACGAGCAGGCGGCGCGCGTCCGCTGCCACCCCCGCGAGACGGCCTTCATCCTCCTCGAGCTGGGCGGCGCCTTCACCTCGGCGATCGCGGTGCAGGGCGGGCGCGTCGTGGACGGGATCGGCGGGTCGTCGGGGCCGATCGGGTGGCAGGCGTCCGGGGCGCTCGACGCGGAGGTGGCGTTCCTGGCGGAGCGCTGGACGAAGGCGATGGTCTTCCACGGCGGCGTCACCACCGTCACCGAGGCGGAGCGGGACCTCCCGGCGGACGGCTTCGAGGCGTTCCTCGAGGGCGCGGTGAAGGCGGTGCTCCAGCTCACCGTGTCGGCCCCGCTGGCGAGCGAGGTGCTCGTCTCCGGCCGCGTCGCGAGCGACCCGGCGGTGCGCGAGCGCCTCGCCGGGATGCTCCGCGCCGTGGGCCCGGTGCTGCCGCTCGAGGGCTTCGCCGACGAGGCGAAGCAGGGCGCCCAGGGCGCGGCGCTCCTCGCCGACGGGCTCGCCGGCGGCGCCGAGCGCGAGCTGGTCGAGACGCTCCGGCTCCGGCACGCCTCGGGCACCGTGCTCGACCACCTGTACGTGGTCACGCCCGCGGAGGCGCGCCGGCGGTTGGGCCTGCACTAGCGTCACGTGCGCCACGTCGTGGTCGCAGCGCTCTCCGCGCGGAGCCTGGCGCGCTCGGCCCTCGCGGCCGGCTGGACGGTGAGCACGCTGGACGGCTTCGGCGATCGCGACCTCGTCGAGCCGGGACCCGCGCCGCGGGCGCACCGGACCGTCGCGCCGTTCTCGCCGGCGGCTGCCGCGGCGGCGGCCCCGGCCTCGGACGCGGCGGCGTACGCGGCGCCGTTCGAGAACGCCCCGGCGGCGGTCGCGACGCTCGCGACGGGCCGGCGGCTCCTCGGGAACCCGCCCGCGGTGCTGGACGCGGTGCGCTGCTGGGAGCGCGTGGCCGCGGCGCTCGAGCGAGCGGGGCTCCCCGTCGCGCGCGCGCTGGACGTGGCCGGGGCAGCGCGCGCGGTCGCCGCGCTCCGGAAGCCGCGGCGCGGCGGCGGCGGGCGGGGCGTCGTCCCCTGGGACGGGTCGCCGCTCGCCGAGGGCGAGTTCCTGCAGGAGCGGGTCGCCGGCGTCCCCGCGTCGTTCCTCTTCGTCGCCGACGGTCGCGACCTCGTGCCGCTGGGCGTGACGCGCCAGCTCGTGGGGCAACCCGCCTTCGGCGCGGACGGGTTCCGCTGGTGCGGCAACCTGCTCGGGCCGGAGGTGCTGCCGGACCAGGCGGCCGTGGCCGGGAGCGCCGAGCGGGCCGCGCGCGTCCTCGTGCGGGCGTTCGGGCTCGTCGGCGTGAACGGCATCGACTTCGTGGCCCAGGACGGCACGGCGGCGCCCATCGAGGTCAACCCGCGCTGGACGGGGGCGGTGGAACTCGTCGAGCGCGCCTCGGGCACGACCCTCTTTCCGGCGCACGTGGCGGGATGCGAGGGCCGGCTGCCGGCGGTCCCCGGCCCGGGAGGCGCGGTGCACGGCAAGGCGGTGGTGTTCGCGCCGGCGGCGCTCGTCGTGCCCGACACCGACGGCTGGCTCGCCGAGCGCGACGTCGCCGACATCCCGGCGAGCGGGAGCCGCGTCCCCGCCGGCGCGCCGCTGTGCAGCGCCTTCGGCACGGCCCCGACCGCCGCGACCTGCCTGGAGCGGCTCGAAGCGCGCGCGACCCGGCTCGTGGCGGCCTGCCGCCGCGAGCCCCGACCCTGAGGACGACGCGATGACCGACGCGGCCGCCACGAGCGGCGTCACCTGCCTGGGCTGCGGCCTGCTCTGCGACGACCTCGCGGTGTCGGTGGCCGGCGGGCGCATCACCGGCGTCGCGCCGGAATGCACGCTCGCGCGCGCGTGGTTCGGCGACGGGACGGTGCCGGCCGAGGTGCGGGTGGCGGGACGGCCCGCGACGGACGACGCCGCGCTCGAGGCCGCCACCGAACTCCTCGCGGGGGCGCGGGGCCGGCTGCTCGCCTGGCTCGGGCCCGACCTCGTCACCGGTGCGCATCGCGCCGTGGTGGAGCTGGCCGACCGGCTCCACGCGGTGGTGGACACGGCCACCTCGCCCGCGGCGGCGGCGGGCATCCTCGCCGGCCAGCGGCGCGGGCGCGCCGCCTCGACGCTCGGCGAGCTGCGGAACCGGGCCGACCTGCTCCTCTGCTGGGGCACGGACCCGTCGGCGCGCTATCCGCGGCTCCTCTCGCGCTACGCGCTGGAGCCCGAGGGGACGCACGTGGGCGGCCGCGCGGCGCGGACGCTCGTGGGGGTGCGGGTGGGCGCCGACGCCGGCCCCGCGGGCGCGGACCTGTCGCTCGCGCTCGGGGCCGACGAGGAGCTGGCCGCCCTCGCCGTGCTCCGGAGCGCGGTGCTCGGCCAGGCGCCGGCGGAGCTGCCGGCGGCGCTGGTACCGTTCCGCGAGCTGGGCGCGCGGCTGCTCGCGGCCCGGTACGTCGGCATCCTGGTGGACGGGGAAGGCGGCGACGCGGCGCGCCGGCCGCAGCGCGCCGAGGCGCTGATCGCGCTCGCGCAGGCGCTGCAGCACGCGACGCGCGCGACGCTGGTCGTGCTCCGGGCGGGCGGGAACCGGACGGGTGCGGAGTCGCTGCTCGGCTGGCAGACCGGCTACCCGTTCGCGGTGGACTTCGGCGGGGGCCATCCCGCCTACCTCCCGGACGACCGCGGCCTCGAGCGGCTGGGCACGCCGCGCGTGGCCGCGGCGCTCGTGGCCGGCGACTGGCGCGCGCTGCCGGACGCGGCGGTGGCGGCGCTCCATCGCCTCCCCACCGTGGTGGTCGGGCCCCGCGCGAGCACCGCACCCTTCGGCCCGCAGGTGGCGCTCGACACGGGCGTCGCCGGCATCCACGAGGCGGGGAACGCCTACCGCCTCGACGACGTGCCGCTTCCCCTCACCCCGGTGCTCGCGGGGCCGCGCGGCGCCGCGGCAACGCTCGAGGCGCTCGCGCGGCGGGTCGCGCACCGTCTCGCGGAGGCCTGACATGACCGCACCCCACCGCCTCCGCCTGCGCGGCGGCGAGGTCTACGACCCGGCCAACGGCGTGGACGGCGCCGTGCGCGACGTCTGTATCGAGGACGGCCGCATCGTGGCCGAGCTGGCGGACGACGCGCCCGAGCTCGACGTCCGCGGCATGGTCGTGATGCCCGGCGGCGTGGACATCCACAGCCACATCGCGAGCTCGAGCTGCAACCACACGCGGCGCCTCCTGCCGGAGGAGCACGCCGCGGACCCGGCGGCGGCACCGCTCCTCGCCGACGGCTCGGCGGGCCGCTCCGGCACCGGCGGCACCGTGCCGAGCACCTTCACCACCGGCTACCGCTACGCGGGGCTCGGCTACACGACGGTGTTCGACGCGGCGGTGGCGCCGCTCATGGCGCGGCACACGCACCACGAGATGGACGACACCCCGTGCATCGACGCCGGGTGCTTCATCCTGATGGGGAACGACGACTACCTCCTCCGGATGATCGACGCCGGCGACACCGCGCGCGCGCGGGACTACGTGGCGTGGCTCCTCGGCGCGACCGGCGGCTACGCCGTCAAGATCGTGAACCCGGGCGGCGTGGAGGCGTGGAAGACGCCGCAGCGGAACCTCGGGGACCTCGACACCCCGCTCGGCACCACGCAGGTGACGGCGCGGAAGATCCTCGAGACCCTGACCGACGCGGCCAACGGCCTCGGCCTCCCGCACCCGGTGCACATCCACTGCAACAACCTGGGCCTCCCGGGCAACGCGGAGACGACGCTCGCGAGCATGCGGGCGCTCGCGGGGCGGCGGGCGCACTTCACCCACCTCCAGTTCCACTGCTACGGCGCGGGCGGCGGGTGGCGCTCGGCCGCGCGCGAGCTGATCGAGTACGTCAACGGCCACCGCGAGGTGAGCGTGGACGTGGGCCAGGTGATGTTCGGCCCCGCGACGGCGATCACCGCCGACGGCCCCGTGGGCTACCTGCTGTGGAAGTCGAGCGGGCGGAAGTGGGTCAACGTCGACGTCGAGCTCGAGACGGGGTGCGGCATCGTGCCGCTCTACTACAAGGACAAGGCCGCGGTGGCGGCGCTCCAGTGGGCGATCGGCCTCGAGCTCTTCCTGCTCTCCGACGACCCGTGGCGGGTCGTGCTCTCGACCGACCACCCGAACGGCGCGTCCTTCCTCGCGTACCCGGACCTGATCCAGCTGCTGATGGACCGGAACGCGCGCGACGAGCGGCTCAAGACGGTGAACCAGAAGCTCCTCGCGGGGACGGCGCTCCTCGACGGGCTGACCCGCGAGTACACGCTGGGCGAGATCTGCATCATCACGCGGGCCGGCCCGGCACGCCTCCTCGGCCTCCGGCACAAGGGCCACCTCGGGCCGGGCGCCGACGCCGACGTGACGGTCTACAGCCGCCAGCCCGACCTCGCGGCGATGTTCGCGACGCCGCGCTACGTCTTCAAGGGCGGTGCGCTCGTCGCGGAGGAGGGGCACCTGCGCCGCGCCCCGGCGGGCGACCGGCTCTACCTGCGCCCGGGCTACGACGACGCGGTGCTGCCGGGGCTGCGCCGCCACTTCGAGCGCCACGGCACGGTGCGCTTCGAGCACTACCCGGTGCGCGACCTCCCGGGCAGGCCGAGGGAGGTGGCCTGACCATGCGCATCCGCGGCGTGCTGATCGAGGAGACCTTCGCCGAGGCCTTCACCATGCGCGTGGCGCGCGTCGTGATCACCGCGCGGAGCCCGCGCTGGGCGCGGGAGGCAGCGCTCAAGATGACCGGCTTCGCCACCTCGGTGATCGGCTGCAAGTGCGAGGCGGGGATCGAGCGCGAACTCGGCGAGCACGAGACGCCGGACGGGCGCCCGGGCGTCGCGATCCTCTTCATGGTGATGGCGCGCGACGACCTGCCCAAGCGGCTCATCGAACGCATCGGCCAGACGGTGCTCACCTGCCCCACGACCGCGTGCTTCGACGGGCTCCCGGCGGCGCCCGACCGCCTCAAGGTCGGCTCCGCGCTCCGGATGTTCGGCGACGGCTTCCAGGCGAGCAAGGTCGTCGGGGGCGAGCGCTTCTGGCGCGTGCCCGTCATGGAGGGCGAGTTCCTCGTGCAGGAGACGTTCGGGATGCAGAAGGGCGTGGGGGGCGGCAACTTCCTGATCCTCGCGCGCGACCCGGACGCGGCGCTGGCCGCCGCGGAGGCGGCGGTGGACGCGATGCAGGGCATGCCCGGGATCATCCTCCCCTTCCCCGGCGGCGTGGTGCGGAGCGGGAGCAAGGTGGGGAGCCGCATCTCGAAGACGATGATCGCCTCCACCAACGACGCCTACTGTCCCACGCTCCGTGCCGTCACGCGGAGCGCGCTCCCCGACGAGGTGAACAGCGTCCTCGAGATCGTGGTGAACGGGGTGGACGCTCCGAGCATCGCGGCGAGCATGCGCGCCGGCATCGGCGCCGCCTGCCGCGAGGGAGTCGTGCAGATCAGCGCCGGCAACTACGGCGGCAAGCTCGGCCCGCACCACTTCCACCTCCGGACGATCATGGGGGAGGCATGAGCGGCGTGCGCCTCGCCCTCCGCGCGGCGCTCCCCGCGCGCGCGGACCTCGCCGCCCTCTTCGCCGGCGCGTGGGCCGGGCTCGGCGCCGCCGAGCTCGCCGCGCGCAGCGTGACGGTCGGCGGCGAGTCCCTCGTGGCCGGCGAGCTGTTCGACGTCACCGGCAGCGCGGACGGCACGGCGCGGCTCGAGGGGGACCTCCGGCTCGCCGACCGCGTGGGCCGCGAACTCGCCGAGGGGACGCTCGTCGTGGACGGGCCGCTCGGGCACGAGGCGGGCGCGGGCATGACCGGCGGCCGCCTCGAGGTGATCGGCTCGGTCGGCGATGCCGCGGGCACCGGCATGGCGGGCGGGACGCTGGTCGTGCGCGGCCGGGCGGGGCACCGCGCCGGCGCGGCGCTGCCGGGCCGCAAGAAGGGGATGACGGGCGGCGAGCTCGTGGTGTTCGGGGACGTCGGTGACGAGGCCGGCGCGCAGATGCGCCGGGGCCTCCTCGCCGTGGGCGGCAGCACGGGCGCGGCCCCCGGCTTCGCGATGCTCGCCGGCACGCTCGTCGTGCTCGGCGCCTGCGGCACGGACCCGGGGCTCCTCTCGAAGCGGGGCTCCATCGTGGCACTCGGCCCCGTGACCCCGCCGCCGACCTACCGCCACGCCTGCACGGCGCCCTTCGCCGTGCTGCGCCTCGTGCTCCTCCGCCTCCGCGACCGGGCCGGGCTGCCGGTGCGCCCCGAGCAGGTGGCGGGCACCTACCGCCGCTACAGCGGCGACTTCGCCGAGTCCGGCAAGGGAGAGATCCTCGCATGGGTGGCGCCGTGAAGGCACTCCAGATGAACGACCTGGCGCTCGACATCGTCGAGGGCCTGGTCGAGCACGCCGACCTCCTGCGGGCGGAGGTCCACCTGCTCCCGAACGGGGCCCGCGTGATCGACTGCGGCGTGCACGCCGCCGGCGGCTACGACGCCGGCCTCGCGCTCGCGGAGGTCTGCATGGGGGGGCTGGGCAACGTCGCGCTCACGCCCCTCACGATCGGCGGCGACACCTGGCCCGGCGTGACGGTCTGGACCGACCACCCGATGGTGAGTTGCATGGCCTCGCAGTACGCCGGGTGGGCCATCACGCCGGAGGGGTTCTTCGGGATGGGGTCCGGCCCGCTCCGGGCCCACGCCCGGGTCGAGCGGGAACTCTTCGAGAAGCTGGGGTACGCCGAGACGGCGGAGCACGGCGTGCTCGTGCTCGAGGGTCGGCAGCTGCCCACCGAGGGCGTGGCCGAGTGGGTGGCGCGGAAGGCGAAGCTCACGCCCGCGCAGCTCACCTTCGTCATCGCCCCCACGGCGAGCCTCGCCGGGGGCGTGCAGATCTCGGCCCGGGTGGTGGAGACGGCGATGCACAAGATCGAGCAGCTCCACTTCGACCTGGCGAAGGTGGTGAGCGGCGTCGGCACCGCGCCGCTCCCGCCCGTCGCGAAGAACGACGTGCGGGCCATCGGCCGCACGAACGACTGCATCCTCTACGGGGGCAGCGTGCACTTCCACGTGCGCGCCTCCGACGACGAGCTCGCGGCGCTGGCGCCGAAGGTGCCGGCGAGTTCCTCGCCCGATTACGGGCGGCCGTTCTACGAGATCTTCGAGCGGGCGGGGAAGGACTTCTACAAGATCGACCCGCTGCTCTTCAGCCCGGCCGAGGTGCGGCTCACCAGCCTCGAGACGGGGCGGACGTTCCACGCCGGCGTGCTCAACCCCGAGGTGCTCCGCGCCTCGTGCTATCCCGCCTGAACGGCGGCGTACCCCTTCACCGGACAGGACCCCGATGCGCCCGACCCGACTCCCCTGGCTCGCCCTCCTCGCCACCGCCACCGCCTGCGGCCCGGCCAAGGAGGCCGCGAAGCCCGCCGACACGACCGCCGCCCAGGCGCCCGCCCCGAAGCCGGCCGGGCCGCAGGCGATCGTGACGGTGATCTACAACCAGCCGAAGGACCCGGCGGCGTTCGAGAAGTACTACGCCGAGACCCACCTGCCGCTCGTCGCCGCGCACCAGAAGGAGGTCGGGTTCACCAAGGCGGAGCTGACGAAGTTCGAGTCCACGCTCGACGGCAAGAAGCCCACCTTCTACCGGCAGGCGGAGCTCTACTTCCCGTCGCTCGACGCCGCGAAGGCGGGGATGGCGACCGACGGCTTCAAGAAGATCGGCGACGACCTCAAGAACTTCGCGACGGGCGGGCTCCTCGGGATGGTGGCGGTGGAGACGGGCGACAAGGGCGAGACCGCCTGCCCCGCGCTCGTCACGGTCATCTACGAGCAGCCGAAGGACTCCACCGCCTTCGAGGGTTACTACTCGGCGACGCACCTGCCGATCGTGAGCGCGGGGCAGCAGGAGATCGGGTTCGTCCGCGCAGACCTGACGAAGTTCGCGATGAACCTCGACGGCAGCGCGCCGGCCAAGTACCGGCAGGCGGAGCTCTGCTTCCCGAGCATGGACGCGCTCAAGAAGGGCATCGCCACGCCGGCGTTCAAGAAGGTGGGCGACGACCTGCCCAACTTCGCGACGGGCGGGCTCACGGGGCTGATCGGCACGCAGCAGTAGTTGCGCATCGTCACCCTCGCCGCCCGCGAAGGGTGGCACACCGACGAGCTCGCCCGCGCCGCCCGGGCGCTGGGCCACGAGCACGTCGTCGCCCGCTACGAGGACCTGGCCGGCGCCTTCGGGCGCCGGTCCGGCCTCCGGAGCGGGACGGTGGACCTCGACGCCGCCGACCTCGTCCTCGCCCGCATCATCCCCTCCGGTTCCCTCGAGCAGGTCATCTTCCGCGTGGACGCGCTGCACCGGCTCGCGGAGCGCGGCGTGCGCGTGGTGAACACCGCGCGGGCCATCGAGCGTTCGGTGGACAAGTTCTGGACGACGGCGCTCCTCGAGCGGGCCGGGCTCCCGGTGCCCGACACGATCGCCTGCGACACGCTGGACGAGGCGATGGCGGGGTTCCACGCGCTGGGCGGGGACGTGGTGGTGAAGCCGCTGTTCGGCTCGATGGGCCTCGGCATGACGCGGGTGACCGACGAGGACGTCGCGTGGCGCGTCTTCCGGACCGTCGAGCGGATCCGCGGCGTCTTCTACCTGCAGCGGTTCGTCGAGCACGGGGGCCGCGACCTGCGCGCCTTCGTGGTGGGCGACCGGATCCTCGGCGCGATCGCGCGGCACGCGGACGGGTGGCGCACCAACGTCTCGCGCGGCGGGCGCGCGGAGGCGGTGACGCTCTCCGCGCACGAGGCGTCGCTCGCCCTCGGCGCCGCGCGCGCCATCGAGGCGGAGTACGCCGGCGTGGACCTCCTCCCCGCCACCGATGGCACCACCTACGCCCTCGAGGTGAACGGGATCCCCGGCTGGGAAGGGCTCCAGCGGGCCACCGGGCTCGACGTGGCGGGCGCCGTGGTGGCGCACGCGGTGTCGCTGGTGGGCCGGTGAGCGCACCGCCCACCCCGGCGGAACGCGTCGCCTCGGCGGTCCAGCTCGCCTGCCTCCTCGAGGCGAGCGCTCCCAAGCCCGGCAACGTCTCGCCCGGGCGCGACTTCCACGACACCACCTACGCCGACTTCCTCGCCAGCGCCGCCGCGATCGGCCCCGCCTTCCTCGCGGCCGGCGGGCAGCCCGTCGGGGCCACCGTGCTCGCCGCCGTCCAGGCCACCCGGGCGTGGACCCGCGCCAACACCAACCTCGGCATCATCCTCCTGCTGGCGCCCCTCGCCCGCGCCGCGGCCCGCCATGCCGGGCTGCCGCTCCGCGAGGCCGCGCAGGTCGAGCTCGCGGCACTGACGGTGGAGGACGCCGAGCTCGCCTACGAGGCGATCCGCGTCGCCGCCCCCGGCGGCCTCGGCTCGGCGCCCACCGAGGACGTGGCGACCCGCCCGACCGTGACGCTGCGGGAGGCGATGCGGCTGGCCGCCGGCCGCGACGGCGTGGCCGCCGAGTACGTGACCGGCTACGCCCGGACCTTCGGGACGGGTGCCCCGGCGATCGCCCGCGCCCTGGAGGGGGGGCTGGGCTGGTCGGACGCGGTGGTGGAGGGGTACCTCGCGCTCCTCGCGGAGGCGCCGGACACCCTCGTGGCGCGGAAGCTGGGCCCGGCCGCCGCGGAGGCGGTGCGGCGGGACGCCGCCGCGGTGCTGGCAGTGGGCGGGACGCGCACCGAGGCCGGGCGCCGGGGCCTCGCCTCGCTCGACGCCGCGCTCCGCGACCCGGCCAACCGCCGCAACCCCGGGACCACGGCGGACCTGACCGCGGCGGCGCTCTTCGTCGTTATAATTGAGCGCGAATGGAGCGTCCGCCCGCGCCGGTGAGCGCGGACCCCGGCCGCCGCAGGCCCCGCCCAGGAGCATCGCCGTGCAGAGCAGCTTCCGCGTGCAGGTGTGCAAGGACTACCTGGTCTTTGCCTCCGCGCACTTCATCACGTTCAAGGGCCACCAGTGCGAGTCCCTCCACGGGCACAACTACCGCGTCGGCGTGATGGTCGAGGGCGCGGTGGACGACGAGTGCCTCTTCGTGGTGGACTTCAGCATCCTCAAGAAGATCGTCCGGCGCCTGGTGGACGAGATCGACCACAAGGTGCTGCTGCCGACGAAGAACCCGAAGCTCGCCTTCCACGACCAGAGCGGGATGCTGCAGGTGGACTACTTCGGGAAGCCCACCTACGTCTTCCCGCGCGGCGACTGCGCGCTGCTCCCCATCGAGAACACGACGGCGGAGATGCTCGCGCAGTACCTGGCCGAGCAGACGCGCACGGCGCTCGTGGCCGAGGGCCACGCCAACCTGACGCTGCTCGAGATCGAGGTCGAGGAGAACTTCGGGCAGTCGGCAACCTACCGGCTGGCGCTGCCGGGGGACTGACCCCGCCGGGCCGCCAGGGCCGCCGGGTCGAGGCGGCCGTCGTGGAGCGCCGTCGCGACGAGGGCGCCGTCCACCCCGAGGGCCGCGAGCACGTCGAGGTCCGTCGCGTGGCCCACGCCGCCGCCCGCGAGGAGCGGGAGTCCCGGCACCGCCGCCCGCACCTGGCGGAGCAGCACCGCGTCCGTCCCGGCCCCGCCTCCCACCCGCGCCAGGTCCAGCACGATGATCGCCGCCGCACCGTGCTCGCGGGCGGTCCGCGCGAGCGCGGCCGGCGCGCGTCCGGGGGCCCCGCGGAGGTCGGGGCGGGCGAGCGGCACGCCGGCGCGGAGGTCGAGGCTGAAGACCGGGTGGAGCCCGGCCTCGGCGAGCGCCGAGAGGTCGCGGAAGTCCCGGAGCGTCTCGAGCCCCACCACCACCTCGCGCGCCACGCCGGCGAGCGGTCGCGCGGCGGCGAGGTCCGCCACCCCGGCGTCCACCACGAGCCCGGGCCCGAAGCCGTCCGGCGCCGCGAGGGCCGCCAGCAGGTCGCGCTGCACCGTCCCCCCGCCGATGGCGTCGAGGTCGGCGACGTAACAGCGGCGCACGCCGGGCAGGGCGCAGTAGGCCCGCGCCAGCGCGAGGGCGTCGCCGGGCGGGCCGGCCGAGAGGGCGGAGCGGACCGGCGCGTAGGCGGCGCGGTCGCCGCCCCGCGCGTGCACGGCGCGGCCGCCGGCCAGGTCGAGGACGGGGATCAGCTCGACCATCTCATCGCACCGGGAGTCGGGACCGCATGCGCGGCGTGACCGGGTGGGACATCGGCGGGGTGAACACCAAGGCCGCGCGCGTCGCGGGCGGGCGCATCGTCGCGAGCGCGTCGCTGCCGTACGAGATCCAGCACGCGCCGGAACACCTCGCGGCCGTGCTCGCGGAGCTGGCGGCCCGCGTCGGCTCGGCGCCAGCCGACCGCCACGCCGTGACGATCACCGCCGAGCTCTCGCAGGCGTTCCGCACCAAGGGCGAGGGGATCGCCACCGTCACGCACGCGGTCGAGTCGGCCTTCCCCGGCGCGGTGATCCGCGTCCTCGGCACCGACGGCGGCTTCCACGATCCCGCGGCGGCCCGGGCCGCGCCGCTCCTCGTCGCCGCCGCGAACTGGATGGCGACCGCCCTCGCGGTGGCGCGGCTCGAGCCGGACGCCATCCTCGTGGACATGGGCACCACGACCACCGACGTGATCCCCATCGCGGGCGGGGCGGTCCACGCCCTCGGCCGGACCGACCCCGACCGCCTCGCGAGCGGCGAACTCGTGTACACGGGCCTCCTCCGGACGCCGGTCGAGGCGATCGTCCGCGAGCTGCCGTGGCGCGGCGGCCTTGCCGGCGTCGCCGCCGACGGCTTCGCCATCGCGGGCGACGCGCACCTCTGGCTCGGCGCGCTCGCGCCGGCGGACTACACCGTGCGCGCCCCCGACGGGCGGCCCGCCGCGCGGGCGTTCGCCGGCGAGCGCCTCGCGCGGACCATCTGCGCCGACGGCACGATGCTCGACGAGGCCGGGGTCACCCGCCTCGCGGAGGCGATCGCGACGGCGCAGCGCGCGCAGGTGGCCGGGGCGATCCGCCGGGTCGCCGGGCGCTGGCCGGCGACCCGGCGCGCGGTGGTCACCGGGCTCGGCGAGTCGCTCGCCGCGGCGGCGGCCCGGGACGCCGGCCTCGAGCCGGTGGCGCTCCGGGACCGCTGGGGCGATGCGAGCCGCATCGCGCCGGCGGCCGCGGTGGC
>JBAIWX010000248.1:0-3688 GCA_037916975.1 Gemmatimonadales bacterium | reverse complement strand
GGAGCTTCTCGACGTCGACCACCACCCGCTCGGCATCGAGCCGCTCGAGCAGCGCGGTGGCCGCGTCGCCCAGCGTCTCGACGCCCAACGGCACGACGGCGCGATCGACGGCGAGAAAGTCCGACAGCTTCACGGTACTCGAGGCTCACTTCAAACGAGCGCGGATCAGCTCCACGAAGTCGATCGGGCGCTTGGCGACGCCCATCCCGGCCGCCTCGAACGCCGCGATCTTCTCTGCCGCCGTGCCGGCGGAGCCGGAGATGATCGCGCCCGCGTGCCCCATGCGGCGACCCGGCGGCGCGGTCTGGCCGGCGATGAAGCCGACGACCGGCTTCGTCATGTGGTTCCTGACGAACGCCGCGGCCTCCTGCTCGTCGGTGCCGCCGATCTCGCCCATCATCGCGACGGCCTTCGTCTCCGGATCCTTCTCGAACGCGGCGAGGCAATCGATGAAGTTCGTGCCGTTGATCGGATCGCCGCCGATGCCGACGCAGGTGGACTGGCCGAGCCCCGCGCGCGTGAGCTGGTACACGACCTCGTACGTGAGCGTGCCGGAGCGGCTGACGACGCCGATGTTCCCCTCGGCGCAGATCCGCCCGGGGATGATGCCGACCTTGGACTTCCCGGGCGAGATGAGCCCCGGGCAGTTCGGGCCGATGAGCCGCACGCCCTTCTCCTTCACGTACGGATAGACGCGCGTCATGTCGAGGACCGGCACGCCCTCGGTGATGGCGACGACGAGCTGGATGCCCGCGTCCGCGGCCTCCATGATCGCGTCCGCGGCGAACATCGGCGGCACGTAGATCACCGAGGTGTTGGCGCCCGTCTCCCGCACGGCGTCCGCGACGGTGTTGAACACCGGCACCTGGCCCTCGAACTTCTGACCACCCTTCCCCGGCGTGACGCCGGCGACGACCCTGGTGCCGTACTCGATCATCTGCTTCGCGTGGAACGACCCGTCGCGGCCGGTGATCCCCTGCACGACGACGGTCGTGTTCCGGTCGATGAAGATGCTCATGCGGCCTTCCCTCCCTGGGCGAGCTGCACGGCCTTCTGCACCGCCTCGTCCATGTCGGTCATCGCCGAGAAGCCGTTCTCCTTGAGGATCTTCACCGCGATCTCCTCGTTCGTGCCGGTGAGGCGGATGACGATCGGCACCTTGAGGGGATTCTGCTTCGTGGCGGTCACGATGCCGTTCGCCACGTCGTCGGTGCGCGTGATGCCGCCGAAGATGTTGAAGAGGATCGCCTTGACGTTGGGGTCGCTGGTGATGATCCGGAGGGCATTGATGACCTTCTCGGGGTTCGAGCTGCCGCCGATGTCGAGGAAGTTGGCCGGCTCGCCGCCGTAGAACTTGACCAGGTCCATCGTCGCCATCGCGAGGCCGGCGCCGTTCACCACGCAGCCGACGTTCCCGTCGAGCTTGATGAACGAGAGGTTCGCCCGGCGCGCCGCGGCCTCGGCGGGCGGCTCCTCCGCCTCGTCGCGCAGCTGCTCGAGGTCCGGCCGCCAGAACAGCTCGTTGTCGTCGATGACGACCTTGGCGTCGAGCGCGAGGACCTCGCCCTTCGGCGTCGTCACGAGCGGGTTGATCTCGGCGAGCGAGCAGCCGTGCTGCACGAAGATGCCGTAGAGCTGCTCCATGATCCGCGCGGCGGCCTTCACCTGCGCGAAGTCGCGGTAGAGGAACAGCGCCAGGCCGAGCGCCTGGTGCGGGAGGAGGCCGTAGGTCGGGTCCACGGGGAGGCGCCGGAGCTTCTCCGGCGTCTTCGCCGCGACCTCCTCGATGTCCACGCCGCCCGCGGGGCTCACCATGAACACCGGGCGCTGCGTCTCGCGATCCATGATCAGGCCGACGTAGCTCTCGCTCGCGATCTCGGCGGCGGGCACCACGAGCACCTTGTGCACGGTGAGGCCCTTGATCTGCATGCCGAGGATGCGCTCCGCGGCGTCGGCGGCCTCACCCGGCGTCTTCGCGAGCTTGACGCCGCCCGCCTTGCCGCGTCCGCCGGCGTGCACCTGCGCCTTCACCACCACGGGGCCACCGATGCGCCGCGCGATCGCCTCGGCCACCGGGGGCGTGGCGGCGACGTCGCCGTCGAGCATCGGCACGCCCGCGGCCTTGAGCAGCGCACGCGCCTGGTATTCGTGGATGTTCACCTGTCCCTCGTCTCAGGGGTCCGGAAAATCGCGCCCCAAGCTAGCCGCGCCCCCCGGGGGGAGCAAGGCTATTTCGGGGGCGCGGGCGGCGCCTCGAGCAGCGCCCGCAGCGCCTCGAACGCGCGGCCGAACGCGGCGAAGTCGCCGCGGCGGAAGGCCGAATCCGCGGCGAGGAACCAGCGCCGTGCCTCCGCGGTGCTCCCCGGCAGCGGGAAGCCGGGCGGCGGCGGGACCGACGTGCCCCGCAGGTTCGCCCACGCCTCGCCGACGCTCCGGCCGGCACCCGCGCGCGCGCCTGCCGCGAGGCTCACCCACTTCACGACGGCGCCCCCGCCCCCGCGGGGCGCGACGTGCACCTGCATCGCGCCGACGCGGCCGGGCGCGAGCCAGTAGCGCACGCCGCCGGCGCTCAGCGTCCCGCCGGCACCACGCACCGAGTCCACCATCTGCTCGTAGGTCGGGAAGCGCCCCCATCGCTGCTCGAGCAGCGCCGGCGCCGGGAGGTCGTCCAGTTCCGCCTCGAGCAGCGCGAGTGCGGGCGCCCCCTCGGCGGGATCGCCGACGAGCAGCGCGTCGTGGCGGGGAGGCGTGCCACGCACGTACGCGGCGGTGCGGACCGGCGCGCCGCGTCCCGGCACCCACGCGTATTCGTGGACGGCCGGCGTGCGGCGCGCGGAGTCGGCGCCGCCGACCAGCATGCCCAGGCCGGGGCGCTCGACGAGCCGCGCGTGCAGGCGGAAGAGCTCCGCCGGGTAGGGCGCGGCGCGGCGCACCTCCACGGGCGCCGAGGCCCACGGTTCGACCACCGCGCCGGCGAGCCCGGCCCAGGCGGCGGCGAGCGGGCCGCCGTCGGGACGCAGGAAGACGCGCGTGGCCCCCGACTCCGCCTCCACCACGCCGAGGAAGCCGGCGCGGTCGTAGGCCACGAGCGTCCCCCCGAGCGGCATCCGGCGCACGAACGGGAAGTGCCGTGCGGTGACGTAGCCGTCCACCAGCCAGACCAACCGCCCGCCCAGCACTCGCGGCACCGGGCTCGCCCAGGCGGCGAAGGGCGCGAGCTTCCGCACGCGGCGAGCCGGCGAGCGCTCCCAGGCGACGCGCGCCCCCTCGGGGAGCTCGCCGAGGAGCCGGGGCTCCTGCAGCGCCCACGCCAGGGCGAGCCGGCGCACGAGCCGCCCCGCAACCGGGCCGGCCGCGGCCGGCCCGAGGTCCACGCCCCGCGCCGCCGGTTGCACCGCCCGTGCGGAGAGCACGAGGTAGGGCGTCGTGGCAGGGGTCGGCACGGAATCGTCGGGGGCGTAGTAGAGCGGGCCGCCGACGCCGGTGACGCGGTCGTCGGCGACGGCCTCGAGGGCGAGCTCGCCGCCCGGCGCGAGCCGCAGCACGAGCCACGCGGGCCGGGCGGTGCCGCCCGCCCGGACCCACGCCGGCTCGGCCGCCACGGTGACGAGCGAGTCGGCGTCGCCGAGCCGGACGAGCGCCTCCGTCTGCCAGAGCGCCGGGAGCGGCGGCGCCGCCGAATCGGCGC
>JBAIWX010000247.1:0-6753 GCA_037916975.1 Gemmatimonadales bacterium | reverse complement strand
GCGATCGGCATCTCCGACTCCGTCCTGGTGAGCGTGCACCAGGCGCCGGTGCGGGTCGGCATTCGAGGCGACTCGCTGCTCCTGCGCTCGCTCGGGCCCACGACGGTGCGCACCCTGACGGCGCGGGATCGCCTCGGGTATCCCATCGCACGGCCACTCGCCTGGCGCAGCCTGACCCCGGGGCTCGCAGACTTCGAGGGTGACACCGCCATCGTCGCGCGGGGGACCGGGGCCGGCCGGGTCGAGGCCGCGCTCGGCACCTGGCGCGACACGCTGCCGCTCACCGTATTGCAGGTCCCCGCCGCGATCCGACTCGCGCTCCCGGACACCGCCCGGCTCGA
Source organism: Gemmatimonadales bacterium (assembly GCA_037916975.1). GTDB lineage: Bacteria > Gemmatimonadota > Gemmatimonadetes > Gemmatimonadales > GWC2-71-9 > JAGGAG01. Next base: position 6,412 of record JBAIWX010000247.1, on the reverse strand, counting down.
CAGTGCGATCACGGGCGCCGCGACGGTGGCCGACGCGAACGGCAACCCGGTGCCGGGTGTCCCGGTGACGTGGGGAAGCGACGTGCCGGGCGGGGTGGCCGGGAGGGCGGATGGTTCAGTCGTGCTCCGCATGCCCGGGCCGGTGCGGCTGTGGGCCACCGCGGCGACGCTGGCGCCGGTGAGCCGCGAAGTGGTCGTCGAGGGCGTGGCATTGCTGCGCGGCGGCGTGCGGCTCGGCGCCGGCGACCCGATCGGTCCGTCGGACGACCTGCTCCTGACGAATGGCCGGCTCCGGCTGCGGCTCAACCCGTTCCGCGAGCAGCGGGGCGGGGTGCTGGCCGAGGTTCGGGACGGCGCCACGTGGTTGCAGGGCACTTCCCGGAACTACGGCGACTGGATCTATCCCGCCACCTCCGTCGTGACGGAGCCGACGGCGGCGACGTTCGCCATCCGTCCGGGCGAGATCGAGGTCCGGTGGACCTTCGGGGCGCATCGGTTCGACCCGGCGATCCTGCGCTACGGCGCGCCGTACGTGCCCCAGCCGTATCCCTTCACGCGTGTCGTGGTGCTGCGCGATGCGGAGGACGGTTATTATTCGCGAGTCGAGATCCTCGGTGCGATGGCCGCGGGGATCACGGACGCGGAGCACGAGATGGGCTTCGGGGGGCTGTGGGGGCCGGCGACGATCCGCAGCGCCCGCGACAGCATCCGCACGGACACCCTTTCCCAGACGCGCCGGTGGAACCTCGCCGCCGCCATCGACGCCTTCGAGTTCCGGCGCGACGGCGACCCGGTCGTCCGGACGCTCGTGCCGCTCTTTGGCACGCCGGTCATCACGCCCGTTTTCGATCGCCAGCGCGGGAACTATGGTGCCGTGTACATCCACAGTTACGTGCCGGCCAGCTACGCCGCCTACCTCTACCTGGCGCCCGCCTCGCGTGCGCTTGGCGGACGCGCCGTGTGCCGGGCCGCGTGGCGCGCGGCGCCGTTCCCCGTCCCGTCGGTGGACGATGCGGCCCTCTCCAGCTGCGGGCCTTCCTGATCCTGCCCACCGTCGGGCCGCGCCATGTGCGGCCTGACGGGACTCCTGCTCACTGACGCGGCCCTTGGCGAGGCGGACCTCCGGCTCGCCACCGAACGCATGCGCGACACCCTCGCGCATCGTGGCCCCGACGACGCCGGCACCTGGCTCGATGCCTCGACGGGCATCGCGCTCGGCCACCGCCGGCTCAGCATCCTCGACCTTTCGCCCGAGGGGCACCAGCCGATGGTCTCGGCGAGCGGGCGATTCGTGCTGGCCTACAACGGCGAGGTCTACAACTACCGGGAACTCCGGGGCGAGCTCGCCGGGCGTGGCGCAACCTTCCGGGGCGGCAGCGACACCGAGGTGATGCTGGCCGCGTTCGAGGCCTGGGGCCTCGCGGAGGCCGTCCGCCGCTTCCGCGGGATCTTCGCCTTCGCCTGCTGGGACCGGTCCGAGCGCGCACTCACGCTTGGGCGCGATCACCTGGGGGTGAAGCCCCTCTACTACGCGCGCGCCGGTCAGGCGCTCGCCTTCGCCTCGGAACTGCGCGCCATCGAGCGTGCGCCGGGCTTCGACCCGGCACTAGACCACGACGCCATCGCGCTCCTGCTGCGGCGGAACTGCATCCCCGCACCGTTCACGGCGTACCGCGCAGCGCGGAAGCTGCCGCCGGCGACCCTGGCGACCTGGCGGCGGGGGCAGGGCGACCCCGAAATCGTCACCTATTGGTCTGCGGCGGCCGTCGCGGAGGCCGGTGCGGGGACCCCGCTCCGCGTGGACGACGCCGAAGCGGTGGAGCGCCTCGAGACCCTGCTGCTGCGGGTCATCGGGCGGCAGATGCTCTCCGACGTGCCACTCGGTGCGTTCCTGTCGGGAGGGGTGGATTCGTCCACCGTGGTGGCGCTGATGCAGCGCCTCGCGGACCGTCCCGTGCGCACGTTCTCCATTGGCAGCGACAACGCCCGGTACGACGAGGCTGGCCACGCCGCGGCGGTCGCCCGGCACCTCGGCACAGATCACACCGAACTGGTGGTGACCGGGCGGGAGGCGCTCGAGGTGGTCCCTCGGCTTGCGACGCTCTACGACGAGCCGTTCGCCGACTCCTCGCAGATCCCCACCTTCCTCGTGAGCGTCCTCGCGCGGAAGCGGGTGACGGTTGCGCTCTCGGGCGATGGTGGGGACGAGCTGTTCGGCGGATACAATCGCCACGTCGCTGCGGACGCGCTCTGGCGGCGCCTGCGGCCGATCCCCCGGGCCGTTCGTGCGAGCGTCGGTTGGCTGGGGGAACGGCTCTCGCCCTCGGCGTGGGATGCCCTTGGGGAGGCTGCCCGGCGCCTCGGGGCTCGCGGGTTGCCGGCGCGTCCCGGCCCCGCGCTCCGGAAGGCGGCGGCGCTGGTCGGCGTGCCGGACCCCGGGGCGATGTACGAACGCCTCGTGAGTCACTGGTCGGACGCGGCGCGGGTGGTGCCCGGATCGCGGCCCGTCACCGCCGGGACGTGGCCCGCACCGGCACCGTTCGGCACCATCGCGGAGCGGATGATGCTCGCGGATCTCCTCGGGTACCTTCCGGACGACATCCTCGTGAAGGTGGACCGGGCGAGCATGGCCGTGGGGCTCGAGGCGCGCGTGCCGCTGCTCGACCCGGACGTGGTGACGTTCGCGTGGCAGCTCCCGCTCGCGCTCAAGCTGCGGCAGGGCCGGGGCAAGTGGATCCTGCGCCAGGTGCTGCATCGCCACGTCCCGTGGGAGCTCGTGGACCGGCCGAAGGCGGGCTTCGCCGTTCCGCTCGGGGCCTGGCTCCGCGGCCCGCTTCGCGACTGGGCCGAGGCCCTGCTCGCACCTGACCGCCTCGCGGCGGAGGGCGTCTTCGCTGCGGGGCCGGTCCGCCGGTGCTGGGCCGAGCACCTGAGTGGCCGGCGCGACCGGGAATACGAGCTGTGGGACGTGCTGATGTTCCAGGCATGGCGCGAGGCGCGTCCCCGATGACCGGGGGGCGTCTGCTCTACGTGAGCAACGTCGCGTGGTTTTTCACCTCGCACCGTCTGCATCTCGCGCTGGCCGCACGGGCTGCCGGCTATGACGTCCACGTGGCGGCGGCCCAAGACTCGGGCGCCGAGAAGCTGGAGGCCGAAGGCTTCACCGTGCACGCGCTTCCGCTGGCGCGCGGCGAGGCGGGGGGAGCGAGCGAACTGGGGACCCTGCTTGCCCTCGACCGGTTGTATCGTGCGCTCGCTCCGCGGATCGTGCACCACGTCACGATCAAGCCGGTGCTGTACGGGTCGCTGGCGGCGCGCCGGGTCGGTGTCCCGGTGACCGTGAACGCCGTGACGGGTCTCGGAACGCTGTTCATCGCGAGCGGCGCCCGCGCGCGGATGCGGCGCGCCGTCGTGCTGGCGGCCCTTCGCTTGGGCGCGGCACACCGGCGCTGCTGGCACATCTTCCAGAATCAGGACGACCAGGCGACCTACATACGCGCCGGCATCGCCGTCCCCGAGCGCTCGGTGCTGATTCCGGGGGCGGGCGTGGATCTCGCTGCGTTTGCTCCAGGCACCGAGCCCGAGGGACCGCCGGTCATTGCGCTGCCAGCCCGGCTCCTCGGCGACAAGGGCGTCCGTGAGTTCGTCGCAGCGGCGCGACTCGTGCGCGCGCGGATGCCGGCAGCGCGCTTCGCGCTGGTCGGCGGGCTCGATCCGGACAATCCTTCCGCGGTGCCGGAGGCGGAGGTGCGGGGGTGGGTGGCGTCGGGTGACGTCGAGTGGTGGGGCCATCGGTCGGACATGCCGAGCGTCCTGCGCGGGGCGACGGTGGTCTGCCTCCCGTCGTATCGTGAGGGAATGCCGAAGGCGCTGCTCGAGGCTGCCGCCGCGGGACGGGCGATCGTCACCACGGACGTACCCGGCTGCCGGGACGTGGTTGGCCACGAGCGAGAAGGGCTGCTCGTGCCCGCGCGCGACACCGCGGCGCTCGCCGGCGCCGTGGCCCGCCTCCTCGACGACGCGTCCCTGCGTGTGCGGCTGGGGAGTGCCGCGAGGGTGCGCGCTGAACTGGAGTTCGGCGAGGGACGTGTCGCCGCCACAACGCTCGCCCTGTACGCGGACGCCCTTGCGCGATGCGCATAGCGATCACCGGGGCGAGCGGCTTCGTTGGGCGGGGGCTCTGCGCGACGCTCGTGCGCCGCGGCCACGCGGTCGTGGCCCTAGCACGCCGGCCTCTCGCGTCGCCGGGGACGGGCATCACGCCGGTCACTGCATCGCTCGAGGACGTGCCCGCACTTGCGAACGCGATGGCCGGTGCCGACGCCGTCGTGCACCTCGCCGCGCGGGTGCACGTGATGCATGAGCATGCGGCCGATCCGCAGCGGGCGTTCCGTCAGGTAAACGTCGAAGGCACGCGCGCCGTCCTGTCGGCAGCCGCGGCGGCGGGCGTAGGCCGCTTCGTACTCCTCAGCTCGGTCAAGGTGCACGGGGAGGAGTCGGAGCGGGCCTACACGGAGGACGCACCGTTCCGGCCGGGCGACGCCTACGCGCGATCGAAGGTCGAGGCGGAGGAACTCGTCGCTTCGACATGGCGCGGCGTGGATGGCTGGACGGTGCTGCGGCCGCCGCTCGTCTACGGGCCGGGGGTGGCCGGCAATTTCCGCCGGCTCCTACGGCTCGCCGACCTCGCTGGGCGCGTGCCCTTGCCCCTTGGAGGCCTCAGCAACCGACGCAGCCTCGTGGGGCTCGGCAACCTCTGCGACGCGATCGCGACCTGTGCCGCGCATCCGCTGGCCGCGGGTCGCGCGTTCCTCGTGGCCGATGCATCGCCGGTCTCGACCAGTTCGCTCCTCGAGCACCTCGGGCGGGCTCTCCGTCGGCCCGTCCGACTCCTCCCGTGTCCGGAATGGCTGCTGGTACGCTTCGCGCGCCTCACGGGGAAGGGCGCGGAAGCCGCACGCCTCCTCGGATCGCTGGCGGTCGAGACTGGTCGCCTGCGAGCGCAGCTCGGCTGGTTCCCGGCGCGCTCGCTCGACGAGGAACTGTCGGCGGTCGCGAGCTGGTGGCGAGCGTTCGGTGCCGGAGGCGGTGCGTGACTTCGGGCTGGCCCGTGCTCCTGGTCGCCGCCGGCGTGCTCTCGTGGCTCCTCGTCGGCCGGGTCCGCCGTTACGCGCTTGCGCATGACGTGTTGGACCTGCCCGGCGAGCGCAGCTCGCACGCGCGTCCCACGCCGCGCGGAGGGGGGCTCGGCCTGGTCGCGAGCTGGGGGGGCGTGGTGCTCTTTGTCGCTGAGTTCTCGGGGATGCTCTCGGCCCGGTTCGCCATGGCGCTGGTCGCGGTAGGCCTGACCGCTTGGGTCGGGTTCAGGGACGATCACGGCGGCCTTGGTGTCCGGCCGCGGCTCTCTGCGCACTCGGTGGCGGGGCTCCTGATCGTTCCGCTCGCCGCCGGCGGGCCATGGTGGTGGGCATCGGCATGCTGGTGGTGGTTCTGGACCGTGGCCTCGATCAACGTCTGGAACTTCATGGACGGCATCGACGGGCTCATCGGGAGCCAGGCGCTCGTCTTCGGCGTGCACCTGATGCTCTTGGGTCAGTCCGCCGGTGTCGCCCCGGCGTCGCTGGTCGGCGTGGCGCTGGCCGGTGCCGCCGCGGGGTTCCTCGCTTGGAACTGGGCACCCGCACGGATCTTTCTTGGCGACGTCGGCTCAGGGTCCCTCGGCGCGATCGCCGCGCTCGGCGGTGCCCTGCTCGTTCGTGGCGCTCGCCTGCCGGTTCCCGTCGTGTTTCTCCCGCTTTACCCGATCTTCCTCGATGCGACGATGACGCTGCTGCGCCGGGCGTGGCGTGGCGAGCCACTCGCCGTCGCGCACCGGAGCCACCTCTACCAGCGCCTCGCGAACGAGGCGGGATGGGGGCACGCACGCGTTGCGTTCGCGTTCGGCGTCGCGGCCGCACTCGGGGCGCTTGCCGCTCGCATTTCGACCGGGCCGGCCGGAGTTGCCCCCGTGGCGGTGTACCTCCTGGTCGTGCCCCTCGCCGGATGGCGGCTGGAGCGTTCAGCCCACCCTTAACTCCAGTGCGCCCGCCACGTCCAACTGGTTGACTCCGTTGGACATCGCGGCCACCTTCCAGCCCACATCACTCGGCTTCTACGGACGGACGCGCGTGCGCAACCGGTACTTCCTGCTGCTCGACATCGGGGCGTTCGCGCTCTTCACGACGCTGGCGTTCACGCTGCGGTTCGAGGGACTGGACTGGCCGGCGCCGTACCTCGGCGTGTTCATCGCATTCGCTCCCGTCGCGCTCGGCGTCAAGCTCCTCACCGCATGGCGCATCGGCCTGTACCGCCGACTCTGGCGACACGCGGGCGTTGTCGAACTGGAGCAACTCCTCCTGTTCGGCGCGGTGAG
>JBAIWX010000246.1:0-13876 GCA_037916975.1 Gemmatimonadales bacterium | reverse complement strand
TGCCGACGGCCACCCCGGCGGCGCCGGCGCCATCCCCGGCGGCCAACACCGCGCCGGCCGAGCGGCGCGAGGTCGCCGCGAAGGCCGCGGAGGCGGTCGTCGCGGCCGACTCGGCGGCCGTGGGTCGGGACGAGGACCCCGCGAAGGCGCGCAGCGCGGACGCGGGAGCGCCGCCGCCCGCCCCCGCTCCTGCCCCGGCGTCCGCGGCGATGCAGCGCGCGGCCGCGCCGCCGGCGGAGGCGGTCGTGGCGCGGTACGTGGTGATGGGACGGGAGGTGCTGCTCGAACGGTGGCCGGCCGCCGACTCGACGGCGCAACGGGCGGCGGAGGGCCGCGTAAAGGGGCTCGCCGCGCAGGCGGTGCCGACCGAGCTCCGCTGGAACGCGGACGGCTGGCGCTGGCGGCTCAGCGGGCCGGTGCCGCCGGACTCGCTCGTGGCGCTGCGGCGGCGGCTCGGCGTCGGGCCGCGCTAGCGGCACTCCTCGCTCACCACCTGTCCCTCGATGACGACGGCGCACGTGTGGCTCGTGAACTCGAACGGGTCGCCGTCGAAGAGGGCGAGGTCGCCGTCCTTGCCGGGCTCGAGCGAACCGACGCGCCGCTCCTGGCCGATGATGCGCGCCGCATCGATCGTGATCGTCGCGAGCGCCTGCTCGCGCGTGAGGCCGTTCGCCGCCGCCATCGCCGCCTCGAAGAGCACCACCCGCGTCTTGGGGACGTAGCCCTCGTACCCGCTCTGGAGCGCCACCGTGATCCCCGCGTCCCGGAGCCGGTGCGCCGTCTCGAGGGTGGCGTTCCGGGTGGTCCCCGCGGTCCGCACCATCGTCGGGTGGAGGATCACCGGCACCCCCGCCGCCCTGATCTCGTCGAGCACGAGGTACGCCTCCGCCGCCCCGTCCAGCACGAGCCGGAAGCCGAACTCGCGCTGCAGCCGGAGCGCCGAGAGGATCTCCGTGGCCCCCTCGGCAGTCACGAGCGCCGGGATCTCGCGGTCGAGCACCCGCGCCACGAGCTCGAGGCCGAGGTCCCGCGCGGGGCGCTTCGTGCTGTCGGGGTTCGCGCGCTTCCTCCGGTACTCGTCCGCCTTGACGAACTCGGCGCGGAGCATCGCGACCCCCTTCGAGCGCGTGCCGGGCGACTTCGCGCGGAAGTTGTCGCTCACCTCGGGGCCGAGCGTCATCGCGACCATCGTCACCGAGTCCACGAGCGCCTCGGCGACGGTGCCGCCACGGGTCTTCACCACCATCGTCTGCCCGCTCATGAGCGCGCCGGGGCCGTGCCCGGTGTGGAGCGTGGTGACCCCGAAGCCGCGCACCCACTCCACCAGCCGCTCCCGCGGGTTGTAGGCGTCCACCGCGCGGAGCTCGGGCTGGATCGGGCTCGACGTCTCGAGCTGGTCCTGGTCGTGCGGGACGTTGAGGGCGCCGGCGAGGCCGACGACGCTGTGCGCGTCCACGAGCCCCGGCGTCACGACCTTCGCGCGCAGGACGCGCCACCCGGCGGGGACCTTCACGTCGCGCGCGGGACCGACGCGCTGGATCTTCCCGTCGCGGCCGACGAGCACGACGCCGTCGCGGATGGGCGGGCCGGCCATGGTCCAGACGGAGTCGCCGCGGACGGCGAGCTGGGCCGCCGCCGGCGCCGCCGCCGCGGCGAGGAGGAGGGCCGCCGCGGAGGGCACGAGGCACGGGAGGGTGCGGCGCATCAGTCGTGGCCCTCCATCCCCGCGTGCCAGTCCGTGGCGCCGTCGTGGAAGACGTCGTAGCCGCCGACGGCGTAGAGCCGGTCCTTCGGGTCGGCGCGGTCGAAGACCTTCCGCCCGTCCACCCACGTCTGCTCCACCTTCGTGTCGAGCGCCAGCGGGTCGCCCGAGAGGACGATGAAGTCCGCGTCCTTCCCCGCCTCGAGGGAGCCGACGCGGTCGCCCAGGTCGAGCATCCGTGCCGCCTCGATCGTCACCGCGGCGAGCGCCTTCTCGCGCGACATCCCCGCCCGCACCGCGAGCGCCGGCGAGCGCAGGAGGAAGCGCGAGTCGGTGATGCCGTCGTCGGTGTGGAAGGCGACGGCGACGCCCGCCTTCTCGAGCTCCGCACCGTTCGCGAAGCTCAGGTCCATCGTCTCGAGCTTCCCGCCCGGCGCGTCCACCATGATGATCGAGCACGGCACCTTCGCCTCCGCGATCTCGCGCGCCACCTTCCACCCCTCGCTCACGTGGTGGAGGACCAGGCGGAAGCCGAACTCCCGCTGGAGCCGGAGCACGGTGAGGATGTCGTCGGCGCGGTGGGTGTGGTGGTGCACCACGCGCCTGCCGTCGAGGACCTCGACCAGCGCCTCGAGCTCGAGGTCGCGCGGCGGGCGCTTCGTCGAGTCGTTCCCCGCCGCGCGGAGCTTCTCGCGGTACTCCCGCGCCTGGATGAACTTCTCGCGCACGAGCGCGGCCGACTTGGCGCGCGTCCCCGGGAAGGGGGGCTGGCCGCGGGGGTTCGTGCCGTTCGCCATCTTCAGGCCGCCGCAGACGTCGTGCAGGTCGTCGCGGCAGACGAGCAGCGCCTCGATGGTCCCCGCGTCGCGGAGCTTGAGGTAGGCGGTCTGGCCGCTCATGAGGTGGCCCGAGCCCGGCATCACGTTCACGGTCGTGATCCCGCCGGCCTGCGCGCGCTGGATGTTGTCGGCGCGCGGGTTGATGGCGTCGAGGACGCGCACGTCCCCCTGGATCGGGTCGGAGCGGTCCGCCCCCTCGACCTGCCCGATGTGCGAGTGGGTATCCACGAGGCCGGGCATCAGCACCTTGCCGCGGACGTCGGTGACGGCGGCCCCGGCCGGGATGCGGACGCGCGCCGTCGGGCCGACGGCGACGATGCGGCCGCCGTCCACGACGAGGGTGCCGTCCTCGATCGGCGCGCCGGCCATGGTGAGGATGCGGGCGCCGCGGAAGGCCTGGACCTGCGCCGCGAGCGGGGACGCGGCGAGGGCGCCGAGCAGCAGGAGGGGGAAGCGGGTCATCGGATCCGGGCGTGGATGGTCGGGGGACGGCGCGCGGCGCGCCGCGGGACGGGGGTCAGCCGGCGGCGGGGGCGGTCCCGGCCGCCGGGGCGGCGAGGAGCGGAGTGTCGCCCTCGAGGCGCCGCATCATGGCGGCGAAGGCGCGCGCGATCCCCGCATCGAAGAACGAGCCCGCCCCCTCGGCGATGTATTCGAGGGCACGCTGCGGCGTCCAGGCCGGGCGGTGGGCGCGCGGGGTGCGAAGCGCGTCGTACACGTCGCACACCGCGACGATCTTGCTGGCGTAGTGCATCTCGCGCGGGAAGCGGGTGCGCGGGTAGCCGGTGCCGTCGGGCCGCATGTGGTGCTCGTACGCGACGATGGCGGCGAGGTCGAAGACGCCGGCGCGCGCGAAGAGCATCCGGGCGCCGATCTCGGGATGGCGCTCGATCACCTGCCGGTCCTCGGGCGTGAGCGCGGGCTTCCCGAGGAGCTCCTCCGGCAGCCCCGCGATGCCGATGTCGTGGAGGAGCGCCGCGGCGCCGACGGCGTGCACGTCGTAGGACGCCATGCCCAGCTGCTCGCCCAGGGTCATCGCGAGGAGCGCCACGTTGATCGCGTGGAGCCCGTTGTACGCGTCGTGCCCGGCGAACTCCATGACGGGGAGGAGGATCTCCCCCTCCGCGCTCATCGCCACCGAGAGCGAGGCGACGACGGCCTCGACCTCGTCGAAGGCGACCCGGCCCTCCCCGCCCGCGCGGGAGTAGATGGCCCGCACGATGTCCGCCTCGGAGGAGAGGCGGTACTGCTCGAAGCTGCGGTTCTTCTCGCCCGGCGGGCCGTCCTCCGCCTCGACCACCGCCTGCGCCACGCTCAGCAGTCCCCACCGGATGCCGCGCCGCTCGCTCGGCACCTCGGCGTTGCCCGGGCGTCCCGCCAGGAGCCGGCCGACGATCTCCTCGAGGAACTCGCCGAAGGAGCTTCGCGTCGCCGCCTGGTCGAACTCGATGCGCTGGACGCCCAGGTCCACGAAGCGGGCCGACCAGGGCCAGGCGTGCAGCTCGTGGAGCGCCTTGTCGTTCGCGACGACGGCGTCGCCCAGGAAGGAGAAGCGCCAGTCGCCCCCCTTGAGGAGCTCCTTGAGGCGGAGGAACGCCGCGTCGGCCACCGAGACGCACTGCGGGTGGCGCGGCGTGTAGAGCGTCATCGTCGAGAGCGCCTGCGCCAGCGACTGCAGGAAGGAGACGGGGCTCGTCATCGGGCGCTCAGACGATGACCCGCGGCGCCGGCGGCGCGTCGGGATCGGGCTGGCGGGCGGGCGGGATGCCGGCCTTCCGGACCTCGCCGTCGCGCGACTTCTGGGCGAGGTCGAGCACCTTCGCCGCCTCCGGGTGGTAGGGCCAGTGCGCGGCGAGGCCCTGGAGCGCCGCGAGGAGCTCGGGCGTCTTGGGCGGCAACTTCCGCATGAACGGGAGCGGGCCCTTGATCTGCGACATGCCGAGGAGCGCCGCGACGACATTGGGGTTGTCCACGCCCGCGACCGCGCGAATGGCCACCGCGCGGAGCTGCGGGTCGAGCCCCGCGGCGTGGATGCGCTGCAGGAGGAGGGGCGCCACCGTCGGCGGGCAGCCCCCCTCGGAGCAGGCCATGATGCCGAGCCGCACCGTCGGCGGGTCCGGTGCCTCGAGGGCGCGCTTGATCGCCTCGGTGCGCCGCGCCCTGTCGCGCAGCATGATGCGGAGCGCCTCGTGGCGGACGCGCGGGTCGGGGTGCCGCACGTGGGCGCTCAGCGCGAAGCCGTCGGGGAGCTCGGGGAGCATCCCGAGGAGGCGGAGGAGGTTCCGCTGCACGAACCACGGCGCGCCCGGGATGCGCGCGGCCACCTCGGGGCCGATGGCCGGTCCCAGGTGCGCGAGGATGTCGAGGAGCCGCGCGCGGACCTTCCGCTCCTTCGCCACCGAGAGCGCGTCGAGCAGCGTGCCGAGGGCCTCGGGCCCGGTGCCCTTCACGAGCCGGGCGAGGGCGTCCAGGTCCACCGGCTCGATGTTCAGGACCCGCGCGACGGTGCTCCGGCTGTAGACCCAGCCCCGCAGCTCGGCGACGTGGGGCTCGTCGCCGGGGATGCGATCGAGGAGGTCGAGGAGGAGCCCGGTCTCGCCGCCCTCGATCATCCGGTCGAGCGCGCGGCGGGTCCCCGCCTGGACGATGCCGAGCTCGAGGGAGGTCATCACGACGCGCTGCGGCTCGGGGCCGTAGACGAGCACCGGCTCGAAGTCGGCCTCGCCCCCCGGGAGCTGCTCGAGCGTCAGGTCGTACTCCGGCGTGCCCGGGGGACGCGTGCCCGGCTTCTGCCACTGCGCGACGAGGTCCCGGATGCGCTGGCGGAGCGCCTGCTCCGCGCGGAGCCGCGTGCGCGGCGGCCCCTTGTCCACGTGGGCGGAGAGCTTGCTCAGGAGCTGCAGGATCGCGGGCGAGATGCTCCGCTCGGACGCCTTCGCCGCCGACTCGACGAGGGTGACGATGACGTCGGCGTTCATGACGCGCGAGGCGTGGAGGAGCCACTTGCGGCGCTTGTCGAGGTCGCCGCCCATCGTCATCAGGCGCTGGAGGGTCCCGGGCTGGAGCGCCCCGATGAGGCGGGAGAGCTGGCGCTGCAGGGCGAGCGACTCCGCCCGCCCCTTCCCCTGGCACGCCTCGGCGAGGTCGGCGATCGCCTGGAGGATCTTCTCGTCGCGCCGGTTGTCCTTCTGGAGCCCGTCGATGGCCTTGGCGATGTCCTCGGGGGCGAACTTGGCCAGGACGTCGTCGGCGAGCTGCTCCCCCAGCGCCGAGCGGGCGAGGGAGAGCCAGAGCCGGCCCGCCCAGCTCCCGCCGAGGGGGTCGAAGAGCCCCATCTCCTCCTCCTCGTCGTCGGCGAGGAGGTGGAGCTTGTCGTAGGCGAGGCCGAAGAGGCGGATGTGGGGCCACTGGGCGAGCGGCTCGTCGTGCGCGCCGCCCGGCGTGGCGTCGCCGGTCTCGGTGGCGAGGACGCCGAGGAAGCTCGAGATCTCGGTGCGGCTCACGCCGCGGTAGAGCTTGAGGCCGCCGATGTTGCGGCGGTGGAGCTTGGCGGCGAGGTCGCGGAGGAGCTGGTTCTCCGGGTCGGTGGGGACGCCGGAGACGATGAGCTGGTTGGGCGTGACGCCCATCGCGATGCTCGCCCGGTCGAGGAAGAGCGTCGCCAGGCGCCGCATCAGGCTGTCCACGGCCGGGTCGAGCAGCGGGTGCCCGATCGGGTACATGGCGAAGCGCTGCTGGGCCCCGAGGAAGTCCAGGAGGAACTCGGACTGCTCCCGCGACAGGACGGCGCCGTCGGGGGCGACGGGGGAGATGCTCATCGGTGCGGCCGGGTTCCCGCGAGGTCTGGAGGCACCCGGAAAGATACCGGTCCCCGCTGGGGGTGGAAGCCGACCCGGCACGGGACGGCCGGCCGGAGCGCGCGCCGGCGGGACGCCCGGCTTGCGTGGGAGCTATCGCGATGATATCATCCTGATGTCACCCCGACGGTCGAGGACCGCCATGATCTCCGAGAAGCCCTATCGCCCCGGCAACGGGTTCGTCGCCCTCCTGCTCCTCCTCCTCCTCGGGGCGCTGGGCATCCTGCTCATCGTCCGCGCCGCCCAGGCCGACGCGCCGCTCGGCGGGATCGCCGGCGCGCTGGTGTTCGTCGCCGCCCTCATCGGGCTCGCGGGGCTCTTCGTCGTGACGCCGAACGACGCGCGCGTGCTGACGCTCTTCGGCAACTACGTCGGGAGCGTCAAGGCACCGGGCTTCTTCTTCGCGAACCCGTTCGCCGTCAAGACGAAGCTCTCGCTCAAGGTGCGCAACTTCGAGACGCCCAAGCTCAAGGTGAACGACGCGAACTCGAACCCGATCGAGATCGCGGCGATCGTCGTCTGGCGCGTGGTGGAGACGGCGGAGGCGGTCTTCGAGGTGGACAACTACGAGGAGTACGTGAAGATGCAGAGCGAGTCGGCGCTCCGCTCGCTCGCGCAGCACTACCCGTACGACGCGCACGAGCCGGGCCAGGTGGCGCTGAGCACGCACACCGACGAGGTGTCGAAGGCGCTGCTCGCCGCGGTGCACGAGCGGCTCCTCAAGGCGGGCGTCAACGCGACCGAGGCGCGGATCAGCCACCTCGCGTACTCGCCCGAGATCGCCGCCGCGATGCTGCAGCGCCAGCAGGCCAACGCGATCATCGCGGCGCGGCAGAAGATCGTCGAGGGCGCGGTGGGGATGGTGGAGAACGCGCTCGACCTCCTCGGCCAGAGGCAGGTCGTGACGCTCGACGAGGAGCGCAAGGCGCAGATGGTCAGCAACCTCCTCGTGGTCCTCTGCAGCGACCGCTCGGCCCAGCCGGTCGTGAACGCGGGCACGATCTACCAGTAACCCGCCGTGGCCGAGCGCAAGCCCTTCCTCCTGCGCGTGGACCGCGACCTCCTGGACGCGGTCCAGCGCTGGGCGAACGACGACCTCCGGAGCCTGAACGGCCAGATCGAGTTCCTGCTCCGGCGGGCGCTGGCGGAGGCGGGGCGGACGCCGAAGGCCCGCCCGGACCGGCGCGGCCGAGCCGCGGAGGAGGGCGGCGCCTGACGGCGCCGCGTCCCGTCAGAGGTAGGGCTGGAAGAGGCGCGCGACGCCGTCGCGCAGGCGCACCGGGAGCGGGCGCCGGAGCAGCTCCGTGAGCGTCAGCGGCCGCGCGGCGGCGATCCGGCGCTCGAGCCGCGCGTCCAGCGCCCCCGCCACCCCCCGGTCGTAGCACTCCACGCAGAACTCGAAGTTGAGCCGGAGGCTCCGCGCGTCCCAGTTCGCGGAGCCGATGAGCGCCCACGCCCCGTCCACCACGAGCAGCTTCCCGTGGTCGAAGGGGGGCGGCGTGAGCCAGGCGCGGCAGCCCCAGCGGAGCACCTGCGGCAGCTGCGCCATCGCCGCCCAGTGCACGAGCGGCTGGTTGTTGCGCGCCGGCAGCACGATGTCCACGCGCACGCCACGCATCGCCGCGATGCGGAGGGCGTCCACCAGCGCGTCGTCCGGGAGGAAGTACGGCGTCTGGAGCCGCACCGTGTGCTCCGCCTGCGCGAGCGCGCCGAGCAGCGCGTCGTGGATCGTCTCGAAGTCCTCGTCGGGCCCGTCGGGGATGCCCCGCGCGACCACGTCCCCCGCCGGCCCGAGCGCGGGAAACCATCCCTCGCCCTCGAGCGCCTCGCCGGTGGTGAAGGCCCAGTCGAAGGCGAAGGTGTCGGCGAGGTGGCGCACGACCGGGCCGTCGAGGCGGAAGTGCAGGTCGCGCACGGGGCGCTTCGGCGCGAGCCGGAGCAGGCACCCCTCGCGGAGGTTCATCCCGCCGGTGAAGCCCACGCGCCCGTCCACCACGAGCAGCTTGCGGTGGTTCCGGAGGTTGTAGAACGGGTTCGCGAACGGGACCACGGCGGGGAGGAAGCGGGCGGCGCGGACACCGCGGCGCGCCAGGGTCCGCACGATGGTGGGGCGGCTGTAGCGCGCGCCGACGTCGTCCACGAGCACGCGCACCTCCACGCCCCGCCGCACCGCGCGCTCGAGCGCGTCGGCGAAGAGGAGGCCGGCGCGGTCATGGTCGAAGATGTACGTGGCGAGGCCGACGGTCCGCTCCGCGGCCTCGATGGCGGCGAGCATCGCGGGGAAGGCCTCGTCGCCATCCTCGAGCGGTTCCACCCGGTTGCCGGTCGTGAGGGCCACGCCGGTGGCCGTGCCGACGACGGAGGCGAGGCCCGTGAGGTTGGCCGGGAGGTCCGCGGGGAGCCGCGCCGCGTCCTGCCGGACCACCGCGATCTCGGAGGTGAAGCGCTCGTGCAGCGCCCGGCGCCCGCGCAGCGTGGCCGCCCGGCGCCGGATGCGGTTGATGCCGAGGAGGGCGTAGAGCGCCGAGCCGACGACCGGCGCCAGCCAGACGAGGCCGGTCCAGCCGATGGCGGCGCGCACGTCGCGCTTGTGCAGCACGATGTGCGCGGAGACGCCGAGGGCGAGCGCGATGCTCAGGCCCGCGGCGACCCACGGCCAGGCGTCGCGGAGGATGTCGATCAAGTGGTCCATGGGCTCCAGGGTCAGGCGGCGGGCGCGCCCCGCCCCCGGCGAATCTAGCCGCGCCGCGAACGGCGGGCGGGGGGTTCCGCCCGGCGCCGGACCCGGCTAGCCTCCCCGCCGACCAGAGGAGGCAGCATGAGCCGCATCCGCATCATCGGCGTCCCGCTCGACCTCGGCGCCAGCCGACGGGGCGTGGACATGGGGCCCTCCGCGCTCCGCATCGCGAGCCTCGAGGCGCGGCTCGAGGCGCTGGGCCACGAGGTGGAGGACGCGGGCAACGTCCGCGTCCCCGAGCGCGAGGAACTGGCGGGCATCCGCTCGGCGATCGACCTCCTCCCGACGATCGCGGACGTCTGCCGGGAACTCGCCGCGCGCACGGCGCAGGCGGTGCGCGAGGGGTGGGCGCCCCTCGTCCTGGGCGGCGACCACTCGCTCGGCGCGGGATCGGTGGCGGGGGTGGCGACGGCGCTCGCGGAGCGGGGGGAGCGCCTGGGCCTGATCTGGCTCGACGCGCACGGCGACATCAACACGCCGGGCAGCTCCCTGACGGGCAACGTCCACGGCATGCCGGTGGCGCACCTCCTCGGCCACGGGGACCGCGCCATGGCGTCGCTCGCCCAGCCGGCGCCCGCGGTCCGTCCGCAGAATACGGTGATCGTCGGCGTGCGCGACCTCGACCCCGCCGAGCGCGAGCACGCGCGGCAGTTCGGGCTCCGCATCTTCACGATGCGGGACATCGACGAGCGGGGGCTCAAGGACGTGATGCGCGAGGCGATCGCGATCGCGGGCAACGGGACGGCGGGCTTCCACGTGAGCTGCGACGCGGACTGGATCGACCCCGCCGACGCGCCGGGGGTCGGGACGCCGGTGCGCGGCGGCGCCACCTACCGCGAGGGGCACCTCGCGATGGAGATGGTGGCCGACAGCGGGAAGATGGTCTCGATGGACATCGTGGAGATCAACCCGGTGCTCGACTCGATGAACCGCACCGCCGACCTCTGCGTCGGCCTCGTGACGAGCGCGTTCGGCCTGCGGATCCTGTAGGCCACGAACGCCCGCGGGGCCGCCCCGGCCGGGACGGCCCCGCGGTGCGCGGCGCGGGCTACTTCCCCGGCCGCTTGAAGCCCTTCATCATCTCGCCAAGCGACGGCATCTTCATCTCCTGGAAGCCGGCCGGCGGCTGGAAGTCGGCGTCGGCGAGCGACTTCTTCTCGATCTTCTGCACTTCCATGGCGAAGGTCGGCTTCCCCTTCTCCATCCCCTCCATCTTGAGGGGGTAGGCCCCGCCCTCGAGCATCTCCTTGAAGTCCGGGTGCTTCGCGAGCTCCGCCTGCAGCCTGGCGTAGCGCCCGAGGTCGGCCATGCGCATGCCGCCGAACGGCCCGGGCTGCCGCCCGCCGCCCTGCATCCCGAAGTAGCCGAGACCCTTCGCGACGCACATGTCCACCGTCTTCTCGGGGTGCTCCTCGTCGGGCGTCATGATGTAGTGGGTGCACGGGTGGCCCGCGATCGTCTCCTTGCGCGAGGTCTTCTCGACCTTCGGGAAGCGGACCTCGCGGTCCTCCTTCTCCCCGCGCATCCCCTCGAGCTCCTCGGCCGACTTCTTCGCGTCCATCACCATGTACATCTTCTGCTCGGGCATGACGCTCGTCATGGTCCCGGCCTGCCCGTCGATGATCGTGTAGGCGCCCTTGGCCTGCGGATCGAGCAGGTTGGTGCGGATGCGGGGGCCCTTCATCATCTGCTCCATCAGCATCGTCTTGCCCTTCTCGCCGGTGACGCGGGTGGTCACCACCCCCTCGAACTGGGCGGCGGCGGGACGGGCGGCGACGAGGGCCAGGGCACAGAGCGGGAGCACGGCGGTGGGGCGCATGCGGCGGTCCTCAGGAGGGTTCGGCGCCGTCCGCACCCCCCGGCGCGGCGGCCCCGATATATATGTTTGGGACCATCAGGAGGCCAACCGTGCCCGAGATCACGTCCGTCACCACGCTCATGGCCGAGCCGCTGCTGCGGCTCCTCCTCGCCGAGGCGGGCCACGAGCCCCCGCGCATCCCGCCGGCGGCGGGGTGGCGCGCCTTCCTCGCCTTCGCGGCGGTGCCCGCGGCCCAGGCCGACGACGGGACGTCGTTTCAGGCCGAGGTGATCGAGGAGGAGACGGCGGAGCCCGTCGTCTCGGTCATCATGGTCCGCCAGCTGACCGACGAGCTCGAGGAGGGGAAGGTCCGGACGCGCCGCGTGGCGCTGCAGTACCTCTATCCCGCCCCGGATCCCGAGGACCCGCCCCTCGAGGAGCGGAACGTCTGGGCCGAGGACTTCGACTCGCTCGCCGCCTTCGCGGCGCACGTCGAGGCCCTGCCCGAGTTCCAGTACGCACAACGCCACGTGCCGGAGCACGTGGCGCTGTTCGTGGAGGAGGACGCGGTCGAGGAGTAGCCGCGCTCAGCGGATCCCGGCGGCGGTCGCGGGGGCCAGGGCCTGCCAGGGCTGCGCCGGGACCGGCCGGCGCCGCGGCCAGCGCTCGTCGAGGGTGCCGCCGTCGTAGAGCCGCCCGTTCTTCATGACCCAGCGGATCGTGTTGGTGTTCCGCAGGTCCTCGAGCGGGTTCCGGTCGAGCACGACGAGGTCGGCGAGCTTGCCGGGCTCGATGCTCCCGAGGTCGTCGCCGAAGCCGATCGCCTCGGCGCCGACGAGGGTGGCGAGGCGGAGCACCTCGTGCGGCGTGAGCCCGCCCGTCGCCATGGACCACATCTCCCAGTGGTAGCCCAGCCCCTGCAGCTGGCCGTGGCTCCCGATCCCGATGCGCCCGCCGGCCCGCACCACGTCCCGCGCGAACTCGGCGTGCCTCGGGAAGACGTACTCCTCCTGCCGGAACCATCCGCCCGGGCCGGGGCCGGTGCCCTGCCCCCGGCGCCGGGTCTTGGCGTCGAGCTCCGCCTCGGGGGTGAAGTGGCGGAGCTTCGCGTCGTCGTGCACCTCGGTGTTGGTGTACCACCAGTTCTCGCCGAAGGGCCCGCCGTAGGAGACGAGCAGCGTGGGCGAGTTCGTGACCTGGCTCTCGGTCCAGAGCTTCACCACGTCGCCGTAGATCGGCGTGATCGGCAGCGCGTGCTCGATGCCGGGGTAGCCGTCGAGCGCGTGGGTGAGGTCGAGCTTGAAGTCGAGCCCGCCCTCGGTGGTCGGCATGAGCCCCAGTTCCTTCGCGGCCATGATGATCCACTGCCGCTGCTGGCGGTTGCCGGTCATGTACATCTTGAGCGTCTTCGTGTCGTAGTACTGGCTGTACCGCTTGAGGATGTTCCGCGCGTGGTCGAGGTCCTTCACCCGCTCGCCGGCGAAGACGCCGGGGCCGGTCGAGTAGGTGCGCGGCCCGAGCATCCCCCCCGCCTCGACGCGGTCGGCGTAGCTCAGGATGTCGGTCGTGCCCGTCTGCGGGTCGCGCGTCGTGGTGACGCCGTACGCCAGGTTGGTGAGGTACTGCCAGACCTGCCCGGGGTGGATGCCGGGGATCAGCCACTGCGCGTGGTAGTGGGTGTCCACGAAGCCGGGGACGATGGTCTTCCCGCTCGCGTCGATCACCTCCGCCCCGGCGGGCACCGGCACGCTGCCCCGCGGGCCGACGCCGGCGATCCGGTGGCCGGTCACGACCACGTCGGCGTCCTCGATGACCTCGTCGCCCTTCATCGTCACCACGCGGGCGCCGCGCAGGACGACCGTGCCCTGCGGCAGGTCGCGGGCGACGCGCACCTCGATGCGCCGCTCGTCCGGCTTGTAGCCCGGCTTCTCCTTCTTGTCGTCCTTCGCGGTCGAGTCCGCCTTCGCGGCGGCGCCGTTGGCGGGCTTCGCGCCCGTCGTGTCGGCCTTCGCGCTGTCGGCCGCCGCGCGCTTCGCCGCCTCCTTCGCCTTCGCGTCGGCCCGGATGCTGTCGTCCACCGCCTTCGCGCGGCGGAGGTCGTAGGTCACGAAGGCGTTACCGATCGCCCAGTGGACGCGGTTCCCGTCCGCGGCCCACGCGGGGAACTGCGCGCCGATCTCGGTCAGCTTGCGCACCGGCACCGGCGCGCTCTCGAGGCTCGCGACGGAGACCGTCGGCGCGTCCTTCCCCACCTGCGGCACGGTCACGACGTAGAGGTCCATGCCGAGCTGCGCGAGGGCGCGGTCGCCCTTCGGGGCCATGAGGATCAGGTCCGCCTGCGGCGGCTGCGGGTTGGCCTCGGCGCCGAGGAGCGTCCCGTCGGCGATGTCCGCGCCCGGCACGTCGTCCCGCCAGGTGCGACCCGGCGGGAGCGGGCCGGTGACCTTGAGGTGCACCTTCTCGTCGGTGCCGTCCCAGCGGAAGGAGACGAGCCCCGCGCCCTCGCCGTAGGCGAAGATGCGGGAGGAGTCCTGGGTGAAGTGCGGCTTCCCCTTCCCCGCCGCCGGCGCGATCACGGTGACCGCGCCGCCCGCGGCGGGCACCCAGACGAAGTCGGTGGCCGGGCTCCCGCCGAAGAAACCGCTCGCCTCCTGCAGGTCGCGCGCGGGGGCCCGGAGCGCCACGATGCGCTTCCCGTCCGGCGCCCAGGCGACGTCGGTGAAGTAGGCGGGGTCCTTCGTGAGGCGCTGCGGCGTGCCCCCCGACGCCGCGACGCGCATGAGGTCGCCGCCGGCGTCGTCCTTCCAGGTGGCGAAGGCGACGCTCTTCCCGTCCGGGGACCAGCTGGGGTAGTACTCGCCGACGTCCTGCGTGGTGAGGCGCTTCGGCGTGCCGTTCGGCCAGTCCATCACGTAGAGCCGGTCGAGCGCGGTGAAGGCGAGC
>JBAIWX010000245.1:0-12088 GCA_037916975.1 Gemmatimonadales bacterium | reverse complement strand
GGGCCGAGTCGCGCTGCGCCACGGCGGGCACGGGCGATACGGCGGGAGCGGAGTCGGGCCTGGGCACGGGAGCCGCCACGGGCTCGGGCGGCGGGACCGTCGGCGGCGGCGTGGCGGCCGGGGGCGTCGCGGGCGCGGGCCGGACGGGCGCCGGAACGCGCGGCGACGCCGCGGACGGTGGGGGCGAAATATAGACCAGCGCGGGGGTCCCGCCACCGCCACCGCCGCCCCCGCCGCCCGCTCGTCCCAGCCGCGCGAGCAGGGGATCGCCCGCGGCGTCGTGCGGGGCGAAGATCGCCCGGCCGGCGAGCACGACACCGAGGAGCAGGGTCGCGTGCAGGAGGAGCGAGAGCGCCAGCCCGACGCGTCCGCGCCGCGGGGCGCGGAAGGGCGCGGTGAGCTCGAGCGGGGTGGCGGGGGCCTTCAGGGGCACGGGATCATGGGCGGGGCTCAGGGGGAGGACGCACGAGACGCGACGGGCCCGCACACCCGGAGGCGTGCGGGCCCGGCCCGCCGGGCATGCCGCGGGGCACGCCTCAGCGGTAGGCCTCCTTCGGCGTGAAGCCGATGATCTGGATGCCTGCACCCTTCGCCACGTCCATCGCCGCGACCACGTCCTGGAACTTCCGGTTGAGGCCCGGCTTGACGAACAGCAGCTTCGCCGGCCGGGGGTCGAAGATCGCGTGCAGCTGGGTGTCGAGCTGTTCCCTCGGCACCGGCTGCGTGTTGATGGAGAAGCTCCCGTCGTCCGGCAGCTCGAGGACGATCTGGTTGTTGCTCTCCGACTTCCCGGCGTTCGGCGGCGTCGGGGGCGCCACCTGCACGCTGATGGTGGTGCGGGACAGCGGCTGCGAGATCATGAAGATGATCAGCAGCACGAGGAGGATGTCGATCATCGGCACCACGTTCGGCTCCGAGGAGACGTCCCCCCGCTTCCCGCCGACGGCCATGCCCATGCCTACTTCCCCCCCTTCTTCTCGTCGCCGCCGGCGAGGTCACCGAGGAGGCCGCCCTGGCGCTCGGTGACGGCCGCGATGACGCGGACGCCCGCCTTGCGCGCGGTCTCCACCGCCTCCTGCACCTTGCCGTACGGCAGCTGGTTGTCGGCCTTCAGGTACAGGATCTTGTCCTCGGTCCGGCTCTCGTAGCGCGCGCGGAGCTGGTCCTCGAGGGTCCCCTTGGCGACGGGCCGGGCGTCGATGAAGTAGTTGCCCGACTCGTCGATGCCGAGGATGACCTCGTTGTCCTTCTCCGGGTCGGAATCGAGGTTCGCGCCCTTCGGCATCGTGGCCTTGAAGCCCGACGCGATGAGGGGCGTCACGATCATGAAGATGATGAGCAGCACGAGCATGATGTCGATCATCGGCACCACGTTGGGTTCCGACTTGACCGTTGTCTCGCCGGCGCTGCTGACGGCCATGCCCATGGTCCGTTACCCGCCTTTCCTGGTCAGGGACGCGACGCGGGTCAGCCGCTGATCTGGCCCGAGCCGGCCACGGCCTTCTGGGCCTGGAACTCCTTGGTGAAGATCGACCGCCCGAACTCGCTGCCGACGCTCTTGATGAGGTAGTCGATCAGCTCCTTCGAGGTGTACGTCATCTCCACCGTGAGGTTCTCGATCTTGTTGGTGAAGTAGTTGTACGTCCACACCGCCGGGATCGCGACCATGAGGCCGAAGGCGGTCGTGATGAGCGCCTCGGCGATGCCGGCCGAGATGCCGGCGAGGCCGCCCGACGCGCCCTGCTGGGCCATGCCGGTGAAGGCGTTCACGATGCCCATCGTGGTGCCGAGGAGGCCGACGAACGGCGCCGTGGCGCCGACGGTGGCGAGCACCGCGAGGCCGCGCTTGAACTCCGCGAGGGTGATGAGCATCTGGCGCTCCACCGCGCGCTCGGCCGAGTTGATGTCGGCGGCGGTGATCGTGGCGCGGTCGCGGAGGAGGGGCTTCACCTCGCCGAGGGCGCCGCCGAGGACCTTGGCGACGTGGCCGACCTTGTTCTTCTCGGCCAGCGCGATCGCCTGGTCGAGGTTCTCCTCCTGGATCGCGCGGGAGAACTGCGGCGCGAACTTGCGGGTGGCCGCCTCGCTCTTCTTGATCTGGATCAGCTTGGAGATCATGATCGAGACCGAGAAGATCGACATGAAGGCCATGATGAACACGATGCCCTTGGCGAACCAGCCCATCGTGCCCCAGAGGTGCAGGAGATCAACGCCCATGGTGCGTCACCTTGTGTGCTGAAGGTCGGGCCGCGGGCGGCGCCCGCGGCGGGTCAGGCCCGGCGGCTCAGTTGCCGCCGGAGAGCGAGAAGCGGACGTTCTGCTGGACGAGCTGGCGCACCTTGTCGCCCTTGAACTTGCCCGGGCGGAAGATGGTCTTGAGGATGGCCTCCTTCGCGGCCTCGTCGAACCCCTTGTTGGTCGACTGGAGGACCTTGAGGGAGCCCGGCTCCGCGTGGCCCGTGGTGTCCACGATGTACTCGAGGCGCACGGAGCCCTCGATGCCCGCCGACTGCAGCACCGGCGGGTAGCGCAGGGCCCCGGCCTTCTCGACGGACGCGGGGTCGTCGAGCTGGGCGGAGAGGAACACCTCGCCCTTGACCTCGACCGGCCCGGTGCCGCCGACGACGCCCGTGGCCACGCCGCCCTCGACGCCCTTGCCGGTGAAGTCGGCGGCGTTGAAGGGCTTCTGGTTGAGGTCCACCGGCGGGATGTCCTTCGGGATGATGTCCGGGGGGACCACCGTCTGGAATCCCTTGGGCGGCGGGTTCGCCGACACCACGACCTGCTCGGGCGGCGGCGCCGGCGGCGGGGGCGTCGCCTCGGGGGGCTTGAGGAACACCATGGTCGTGTCGATGACGCGGTCCTTCACTTCTTCCGCGACGCCCTGCGTCGCCTTCACCGCCGCGAAGATGATCGCGCCGTGGACGACGAGGGACAGCACCGACTCCCCGAGTGACTTCTTCCGCTTGCCGGACG
This sequence comes from Gemmatimonadales bacterium, assembly GCA_037916975.1. Lineage (GTDB taxonomy): Bacteria > Gemmatimonadota > Gemmatimonadetes > Gemmatimonadales > GWC2-71-9 > JAGGAG01. Next base: position 9,112 of record JBAIWX010000245.1, on the reverse strand, counting down.
ACTCGATGAGGTTCTCGAACACGTCCTCGACCTCCGGAGGAGTGGATAAGGAAGTGGGGGCAAACCTACCGGCGATGCATGGCGCCGCTAGATCCCGTCCATGACAATTCGATGACAGTGCGATGAGAAGTCGCTGGCAGGTTGTTACGACACCGCTGGCGCTGTCGCGACACCGTTCAGGCTGAACCGCGCCCCTCCGCCCCCGCACCTCCCGCCGGCCCGGCGCCACCCGCCTCGGGCGGCAGCACCTCGGCGTCCGGCGCCAGCGGCAGCGTCACGGTGAACGTGCTCCCCCGCCCCGGCCGGCTCCGCACCGCGATCGCCCCCCCGTGCGCCTCGGCGATCCATTTCGAGATCGCGAGGCCCAGCCCCGTCCCCGGGCGCTCGCCGGTCCGGGAGCGGGCCAGGTCGGCCCGCCAGAAGCGCTCGAAAACGTGCTCCAGGTCGCCCGCCGCGATCCCGATCCCCGAGTCCCGCACCGCGATCACCGCCCCCTCCGGCCGCTCGGCGAGCAGCAGCTCCACGTGGCCGCCGGCGGGGGTGAACTTGATCGCGTTGGTCACGAGGTTGAGCAGCAGCTCGCGGATGCGCCGCCGGTCCACCATCACCCACACCGGCCCGGCGGGCTGGGTCGCCGTCACCGCCACCTCCGCCGGCTCGCCGAGGATGCCGGCCGTCTCCGCCGCCTCGCCCACCAGCTCGCGCAGGTCCGCCCGCTCCACCGCGAGGGGGGCCCGCCCCTCGTCGGCACGGGCGAGGGTGAGGAGCCCCTCGACGAGCTCCGTCATGCGGTTGATCTCCTCGAGCGTCTCGTCGAGCGCCGCCAGCGCCTCGGTGGGCGTCCCCGGGTGCGTGAGGGCGCGCTCGACCCCCGCGCGAAGCACCATGAGCGGCGTCTTGAGCTCGTGGCTCGCGTCGGCGGTGAAGCGGCGGAGCCCGGCGAAGCTCTGTTCCAGCCGGGCGAGCATGCCGTTCAGCGTCCGCGCGAGGTTCGCGATCTCGTCCTGCGCGTACGGCACCGCGAGGCGCCGGTGCAGGCTCCGGCCGTCGGTGATGGCAGCCATCTCGTCGATGATCCCCTGGACCGGGGCGAGGGCGCGGGCGGAGAGCCAGTAGCCCACGAGGGCGGAGGCGAGGACGACGACCGGGGCGACGACGAGCATCGCGCGCAGGAAGACGCCGGCGTCGGGGGCGAGGCGGTCGGCGGGCGCCGCGACGAGCAGCGCGCCGATCTCGGCGCCCGCGGCGGTGACCGGGACCGCGAGCACGCGCACTGCGCCGCGCCCGGGGCCCAGGTCGAGCGTCCGGCGCACCGCCGTGTCCGGCAGCGGGACGAGCGGCGCGCTGAGGCGCTCGAGCGCCTCGAAGGAGAGCGCCGCGACCGAGTCGGAGGTGAACAGCTTCCGGCCCTTCGGGTCGGTGACGATGAGGTAGTCGCGGTAGCTCTGGAGGCCGGTCGCCGCGCCCGGCGCGAGGAGCGGGTACTCCCCGCGCAGCACGAGGGAGCCGAGCACCCGGTGCGACTCGGCGAGGTAGTTGACCGCGAAGTCGCGCTCGATCGCGAGCTGCCGGTCCAGCACCGAGAGGCTCGGCCGGCGGAGCTCCAGGTAGACGAGGCTCCCGAAGCCGGCGAGCGAGACGAGCAGGGCCACGGTGTAGCCGACGGCGAGCCGCCAGCGGATCGAGCCCATCAGCCCTTCACCGTGTAGCCCACCCCGCGCACGGTGTGGATCAGCTTGGGCTCGCGGCCCGAGTCGATCTTCTTGCGCAGGCGGTTGATGACCACGTCCACGATGTTGGTGCCCGGGTCGAAGTGGTAGTCCCAGGCGTACTCGGTGATCAGCGTCCGCGACATCACCCGCCCCGCGTGGCGCATGAGGTACTCGAGGACGGTGTATTCCTTCGGGGTGAGCTCGATCGGCTCCCCGCCGCGGCGGCAGCCGTGGGTGGCGGTGTCGAGCTCGAGGTCCGCGACGCGCAGCACCGGGCTGCGCAGCTGCGGCGGGCGCCGCGCGATCGCCTCCACGCGGGCCAGCAGTTCCTCGAAGGCGAAGGGCTTGGTGACGTAGTCGTCGGCGCCGGCGCGGAGGGCCTGCACCTTGAAGTCCACGGCGTCCTGCGCGGTGAGCACGAGGATCGGCACCGTGATCCCGCGGTCGCGGAGGGTGCGGAGCACCTCGAGCCCGGTCATCTCGGGGAGCCGCAGGTCGAGCACGATGAGGTCGTAGAGCCCGCCCGAGGCGAGCCGCAGTCCCTCGAGCCCGTCGGCGGCGAGGTCCGCGTGGAAGCGCTGCTCCTCGAGCCCGCGCTTCACGTACTGGCCGACCGTGCGGTCGTCCTCGATGACCAGGATCTTCACGCGGCCTCGCTAGCGCGCCCCGCCGTCCTCCGCCCCGTCGGCCACGGGCAGGAAGACCCGGAAGACGCTGTGCCCCGGCTGGCTGTCCACCTCGATCCGGCCGCCGTGCTCCTCCACGATGCCGTAGCAGATCGAGAGCCCGAGCCCCGTGCCGCGGCCGGTGGCCTTGGTGGTGTAGAAGGGCTCGAAGATCCGCGACTGGAGGTGGGACGGGATGCCGTGGCCCGTGTCCTCCACCTCCACCGCCACCTCGTCGTCGCGCCAGCGGCTGCGCAGGGTGCGCAGCGTCAGGCGGCCGCCGGGGTCCATCGCGTCGAGGGCGTTGAGCAGGAGCGCCATCACCACCTGGATGAGCTGCTCGGCGTTGGCCCGCACCGGCGGGAGCCCGGGGGCCAGGTCGGTCGCGACCACGTACTGCTTGTAGCGCTCGTGGTGCTTGAAGAGGAAGAGCGTGTCCTCCACCACGGCGTTGAGCGAGGTGGGGGCCTTCCGCTTCCCCTTGGGCCGGCTGAAGTCGAGGAGGCCGTCCACGATCCCCGTGCAGCGCTGGACCTCCTTGTCCACGATGCCGAGGTACTCGCGCAGCGCCGGGACCCCGTCGCCGCCCACCTCGCCGAGGCGCCCCTCCATCGCCGCCACGCAGGCGCCGATCGTCGCGAGCGGGTTGTTGATCTCGTGCATGATCCCGGCGGCGAGCTGGCCGATGGCGGCGAGCTTCTCGGACTGCATGAGCTGCGCCTGGATCGCGCGCCACTCGGTGACGTCCTCGCCGATCGCGATGACGTGCGTGATCGCGTCGCCGTCGAGGCGCATCGGCAGCTTCGTCGTCCGGAAGAAGCGGGCGTCGGCCCCCTGCCCCACCTCGAGCTCGACCTGCTGCGTCCCGCCCGTCTCGAAGACCTGGTCGAACTCCGCCCGCAGCTGGTCCGCCGGCTGGCGGGTCAGCACGTCGAAGATGCGCCGGCCCACCGCGTCCTGCCGGCGCACGCCCTGCTCGCCGGTCTCGCGCTTGCGGTTCCAGACCTGGATGCGGTAGTCACGGTCGATGACGTAGAGGCCGACCGGGAGGCTGTCGATGACGAGCGAGGTGAAGCGCCGCTGCTCCTCGATCTCGCGCGACTGCGCGGCCACCTCGAAGGCGAGGTCCTCGGAGAGCTCGATGGCCGCGAGGAACGGCGCGACGACGTCGGCCACGATGCCGAGCACCGCCTCCGCCCCGGCCGGCGCCCCGGCGACCTCGAGCGCCCCGAGCGGCTCGCCGTCGTGCACCAGCCGGCGGCGCAGCGCGCCCGGCCGGGGCGCGGGCAGCGCCTCGAGCGTCGCGACCGCCGTGGGGGCGCCGTCCCCCGCGGTCGCGCCCACGCGCACGAAGGTGGTGGAGTTCGGCGCGTGCACCCAGAGCACCGCGGTCTCGGCGGGCAGCTCGCGCCGGAGCGTGTCCACGACCGCCACGAGCGTCTGCTCGGGCGGCAGCCCCCCGTTCAGCTGGTGGGCGACCAGGCCCACGAGCCGGAGGCAGTGTCCCTCGGCGCCCAGGGGAACCGTCATCGGCCGGCGGCGCTCACGGGTGGACGGCGCCCGCCGGCGCCGCGCGCGACGCGGTGGACACGTGGACGATGCGCCAGTCGGTGGCGCCCTTGCGCAGCACGAAGAGCTCCGTCACGTCGCGCTCGCCGCCCTCCGCGCCGTCGCCCCAGCGCGCGGTCACCCAGGCCGCCGCGACGTCCCCCTCCTGGCGCAGGTCGGTGCGCACGACGCGCAGCTCCCGCGGCGCGGGCCCGCCGGCGGGGTCGGTGGCGCCACGATGGTACGTGAGGATCAGGCGGCGGATCGCGGCCTCGTCCTGGCGCGAGCCTGCCGGGGTGCGGTCCTCGACCTGGCAGGCGCCGAGGCCAAGGGCCAGCCAGAGGAGCGGGAGGCGGCGCATCAGCTGGACGTCGGGGGGGCCGCCGCCAGCGTCTGGCGGACGGCCAGCCCCAGCTCCTCGGGGGTGTAGGGCTTGGGCACGAGGCGGTCGAAGAGGCCCACCTCGTCGGCGGTCAGCCGGCCCATGTCGTACCCGGTGGAGAGGATCACCGGCAGCGCGGGCCAGCGGCCGCGGATCGCCCGGATGAGGCCGCGCGCATCCATCCGCGGCATCACCATGTCCGTCACGACGAGCGCGAAGCGCGCCGGGGCGGCATCGAGCTGCGCGAGCGCATCGACGCCGTCCTCGGCGAGCTGCACGGTGTACCCGAGACGCTCGAGCACGCGGCTCCCCGTCCGGCGCACCGAGGGCTCGTCGTCCACGAAGAGGATGACGGGCCGCCCGGATGCCGATCCGCCCTCGCCGATGCCGGCACCGCCGTCGCCCGACGGTTCCTTCATGCGCTGATCCTCGAGGCTGGGCACGGGTGGTCGCTGCATGCCGCCGGGGTCCCCGCGCCTGCGGGGCGCCCGGGACACCCGATGGTGGAGCGGTCGAAAGGTAGGGGCGCGCCCCGCGCCCGGCGAGGCCCCGCCACCCGCCGGTTCACCGGTACCACCGCACCTCGTGCTCGGCGCGCAGCTCGAGCCGGACGTCCGGCCCCGGGAGCGCGACCTCGTCGGCCTCGACGAGGGTGGCCGGTGCGCCGGCGAGCCGCGCGACGAGCTGGATCGGCGGGCCGGCCCGCCGTGCCGCCCCGAGCGTCACCACCTCGCCCCGCGCCCGCACCGCCAGGTCCAGCGTGGTGGCGCCCACCCGGAGGCGCTCGAGCCGGAGCCAGCGTCCCGGGGTCGCCCGGACCTCGACCTCGAGCTCGTCACGGTCGGCCCGAGGGGCGAGCGCGACCCGCTCCCCGACCACGCGAGCCACCGTGGCCGCGGCGCCCTCGGCATCCCCGCCCTCGCGCTCACCACCTGCGGCGCCCGCCATGGGCCGACCGGTCACCGGCCCGCCCGTCCAGGCACGGAACGCCGCCTCGACCGCGCCGCCGTCCGGTGCGGCGGCCCGGAGGGTGAGCCGGGCGGCGAGGTCCCGGTGCCCGAGCAGGAGAAGCGCGGCGACGGCCCCGCCCTCGTCGCGGCCCTCCGGGGGCCGCGCCGGAAGCGCCGCCAGCGCGAGGCGTGCCCGCGCAAGCGCCCGCGTGTCGTCGGGGTGGTCGGTGGTGACGATCGTACCCGCCGCGAGGAGCGCGAGCAGCGCCTCGCGCTCCCCCGCGGGCGCCTCGGTGAAGCCTGCTTCGGCCAGCCGCTCGGCGGCCCAGCGCGCCCAGGGCGTGGTCATGCGGGGCCTCCAACGCGCACGGGGGCCACGCCGCCCGAGCGGCCTGGCCCCCGCGTCCACCGCGCCCGGCGCCCGGGCACCGGCGGGTCAGCCGAGCTGGGCGAGCTGGTGCAGCAGCTCGGCGTTCTCGCGCCGCGTGCCGGGCGTGGTCTCCATGAACGTCCAGCGCACGATCCCGTCGCGGTCGATGAGCACGTAGGCACGGTTCGAGAAGAAGCGGTCCTCGATCAGCGTGCCGTACGCGCGGCAGACGGTGCGCTTGAAGTCGCTGAGCAGCTCCACCTGCAGCCGCTCCTTCTTCTTGAACTCGACCAGCGACGGCACGGCATCCACGCTGATCGGGAGCACCACGGTGGATGCGCTGGCGAACCGGTCGTAGTCCTCCGTGAACGCGCACATCTCCGCCGTGCAGACGCTCGTGAAGGCGAGCGGGAAGAACGCGAGCAGCACGTTCCGGCCGCGCAGCGCCGACAGGGTGACGTCGGCGCCGGAGGTGGACGGCAGGGTGAAGTCGGGCGCGGGCTGGCCGAGGGCCGGGAGTGACATGGTCGGTGCCTCCTCAGCCCCGGGCGAAGCGCGTCGCGACCTCGGACCAGTTCACCACGTTCCACCACGCGGTGACGTAGTCGGGGCGGCGGTTCTGGTACTTGAGGTAGTACGCATGCTCCCACACGTCGCAGCCGAGGATCGGCGTGCGGCCTTCCATGACGGGCGTATCCTGGTTCGGCGTGCTCTCGATGGACAGCTTGCCGGCCTTGTCCTTCACCAGCCAGCCCCAGCCACTCCCGAAGCGGCCGAGGCAGGCCTTCTGGAACTGCTCCTTGAACGCCTCGACGCTCCCGAAGGCCGAGTCGATGGCGGCCTTGAGCGCACCCTCGGGCGCCTTCGCTCCCCCAGGGGCCATGAGCTCCCAGAACATGGTGTGGTTGAGGTGGCCGCCGCCGTTGTTGCGCACGGCGGTGCGGATCGCCTCGGGCACCGCGGCGAGGTTGCCGAGGAGCTCCTCGAGCGACTTCGCCTGCAGCTCGGGATGCCCCTCGAGCGCGGCGTTCAGGTTGTTGACGTACGCGGCGTGGTGCTTGTCGTGGTGGATCCGCATCGTCTGCTCGTCGACGTGCGGCTCCAGCGCGGCATAGTCGTAGGGGAGCGGGGGGAGCGAGAACGGCATGGTGCACTTCCTCTCTAGTGGCGGGGCGCAATATGGAACGGCCCCCTCGGCGGGTCAACGCTGGCACCGAGTTGACTGTCAGGCCGCTGGACCTACACTTCCGGGTCCCCAACGGTGCCGCCGGGCCATCCCCGGCCAGGAGGATCGCGCATGGCCGGCGTCAAGGCGCGGCTTCGCCCCGAGTTCCGTCTCAAGTACCCGGCCCTCAGCCTCACCGCGTGGTATGAGGTCGAGCCGCTCTTCCCGGGGCTCACCGATCGTCGCCTCAACTTCTTCGGACAGCGGGTCGCCCGCCTCCGGGTCGGCGACGAGCACCTCGAGGTCCTCGCCGAGCACCTCGAGTTCCAGGATGCAGCCACCCCCGCCGAATAGCGGCCGGCCCCGGCCGCGGGAGTCGTCGATGCGCGTCACCGCCCTCTGGAAGGCCACTGCCCTGCTCGCGCTGGTCGCCACCGTCGCCGCCGCCGGCACCCCGGCAGCGCCCGCCGCGCCGGCCCCGCCGGCCATCGTCGTGTACAAGTCGCCCACCTGCGGCTGCTGCGGAAAGTGGATCGAGCACCTGCGCTCGGCCGGCTTCGCCGTGACGCCGAAGGACGTGGACGACGGCGAGCTCGATCGCCTGAAGGGCGAGCTGGGCGTGCCCGCTCCGCTGCGCACCTGCCACACGGCCGTCATCGGGAAGTACGTCGTCGAGGGGCACGTGCCGGCCGAGGACCTGAAGCGCTTCCTGGCGGCGAAGCCCGCCGCCGCCGGCATCGCGGTGCCGGGGATGCCGGCCGGGTCGCCCGGCATGGAAGCGGGTGGACGGAAGGACGCCTACGAGGTGGTGACCTTCGACGCGAAGGGGCGCACCACCACCTTCGCGAAGCACTAGTCCCCGCCGCTGCCGGGCCCGGCCGATGGCGCCGGGCCCGAGGCCACCGCGAGCGCCGCCACTCCCGCCAGCAGCACCGTCCAGGTCGTCTCCACCGCCAGCGTCGCATCCAGCAGGGCCAGCGCCCCGCCCGCCCCGAGCGTGCCCGCGAGCCGCCAGAACGCCGGCACCGGACGCGCGCGGCGCCAGCCGAGCCACGCGAGGAGTCCCGCGAGGTAGCCGAGTCCCACGATCGGGAGACTGGCACCTTCCGCCGTGACCGCCCCGAAACACGCGAAGGACGCGGCGAGCGCGGCGGGTCGCCGGCGCAGCGCCGCCACGAGCGCCGAGAGCACCGCCCACCCCGCCAGCGCCGCACGCCAGTGCGCCATCCCGTCGGGCCAGGCGACGCGTGCCGCGAGCGTGAGGAAGACCAGCGCGGCCGGCGCGAGCAGCCCCGCCGGCGCGAGCCCGCTCCACGGCACGAGCCCCGCCGCGAGGAATGCCGACGGCGCGGCCAGCGCCACGAGTGCCACCTGCGCCGCCGGCGAGAACGGGCCGTCGGCGAGGGCGGCATACGAGAGCCCTTCGGGCCCCGCGAGGGTGCGCGCGAACATCCACGCGACGACGGTCGGCAGCACGACGGAGGTCGCCACGACCTGCCCGCGCGGGGCCCCGCGACGGTGGAGGAGGACGGCGAGCAGCAGCGCCGCGACGCCCAGCAGCGACGCCACGGCCCCGAGGCTGCCGACGAGCAGCGGGGCGAGCACTGCCACGAGGAACAGCGTCACGCCCTCGGCGCGGGAGGTGACGGGCCACGCCGGGAGCGCCGGCGCCCGCCGCCACGCGGCAAGCCACGTGACGGGAACGCCCCGGCGCGCGAGCGCACCGGCGCCGAACGCGACCGCGGCCACGCCGGTGGCGAGTGCGAGCTGCACCGGCGGCCGCCCGAGCCGCAGGAGCGGCGCCACCGCGGTCACCGCGATCGCGGTCGCGAGCGCGAGCGGAAGCGCGCGCCAGCTGCGGACCGCGCGCCAGTCGGCGAGTGCGGCCAGCACGAGGAGCCCGGCGCCGAGCGTGAGCAGGACGCCGTTCTGCAGGAGGAACGCGGGGTCGGTGCCCCGGAGCGTGGCCTGGTTCGCGGCGGCGAGTGCCGTGCCGTCCCCCAGCACGCGCCGGGCGCCGGCGAGGCCGAGGGCGAGCGGCACGAGCCCGAGCGCGGCACGCCGGCGCGCCGGCGCACTGGCAGCGCCCGCGACGCCGAGCAGGGCGAGGTACGGGAGGAGCGAGAGGGTGAGCGGCATGCCGAAACGTCGCCGCGGAAGCCCTCCAAAGGGAACCGCCGCCCCGGGACGGCGGGCGGCGGCGATCGGGGAGATCAGCTCAGGATGAGGTCGTCGGGCGGTCGCCTCGGCGTCGGACGAGCGTCCGGCGCGAAGCCGAGGCGGAGGACGAGCTGGGGAGCTCCCGGCCGCCCGAGGAGGG
>JBAIWX010000244.1:0-11060 GCA_037916975.1 Gemmatimonadales bacterium | reverse complement strand
CGCGGGGCCACGCCGTGCGCTTCGCGCGGCGTGACCCCGCCGCGGGCCTCCCCGGGGGCGTCTCGGGGGGCGACGTCGGCATCGGCACCAACGCCGAGGTGGCGGCGTTCGCGGAGGTGGTGGTGCTCGCCACCCCGTGGGGGGCGACGCAGGCGGCGCTCGCCGCGGCGGGGAACCTGGCGGGGAAGGTGCTCGTGGACTGCACCAACCCGATCGGTCCCGGGCTCGTGCTCACGCACGGGCACACGACCTCGGGGGGCGAGCAGGTGGCGGCGTGGGCGCCGGGGGCCCGGGTGGTGAAGTGCTTCAACACGATCGGGGCCGAGCACATGGCGCACCCGGGCGCCGGGGCGTCGCAGCCCTCGCTCTTCGCCTGCGGCGACGACGCCGAGGCGAAGGGCGTCGCCCTGCGGCTCGGCGCGGAACTCGGCTTCGACATGGTGGACGCGGGCCCGCTCGCCCAGGCCCGCCTCACCGAGCCGCTCGCGATGCTCTGGATCACGCTGGCGCTCAAGTACGGGATGGGGCGGGGCATCGCCTTCCGGCTGGTGCGCGGCTGAACGCGCGGGCCCGGGGGGCGGCTCGCTCCCCGGGCCCGATTGCATCCGTGGGGAGGGTCGGGCACCATTCCCCCGTGACGTACCGACCCGCCCTCCTCCTCCTCGCCGGGCTCGCTGCCGCGTGGCTCGGCTGGCCGGCGCGGCCCGCGCCGGCGCCCCCCCGCGTCGCTCCCGACACCACGCTCGACGCCGCGCGCGCCGCCCTCGAGGCGGGGCGGCCGTGGCGCGCGAGCCGGCTCCTCGTTCCCGTCCTCCGCGACTCCACCCGCGCGACGCCGGAGGCGCGCCTCCTCGGCGCCGCCGCGGCGGCGGCATGGGGCGGGTGGCGGGAGACCGAGCGGCTCCTCCGCGACGCCCCCTGGCTCGACCAGTTGCACGAGGGGGAGGGGCGCGAACTGCTCGCGCGCGCGGCGCTCGCCCAGGGGAAGGACAGCCTCGCGCTTGCGCAGGCGGGACTCGCCTCGCGCGTGGCCCGGCGGCCCCAGCAGGTCGGCGAGCGCACGGTGCTCCTCGCGCGCGCGTGGGGACGGGTCGGTGCGCCCGACAGCGCGGCCGCCGCCTGGCTCCGCGCCGCCGACCGCCTCCCGCCGATCGCCGACTGGCTCCGCGTGCGCGCGGTGGCGACGCTGCGCGACAGCGCGGCGCGCGAGCAGGTCGCGGCGCTCGTGGCCGACTCGCTGGCGCGGCGGCGCCTGCCGCAGGCCGTGGCTGCCGCCCTCGAGCTCGCCGGGGACACCGGGCACGCGATCCGCGCGTGGAGCGCCGCCGGGGCCGACCTGCCGGCGCTGCGGCTCCGGGCGGCGGCGGGCGACACCGGCGTCGGCGCGGCGCTCATGGCGTTCATCCGGGCGCGCAGCGGCTCCGGCGCGGCCCGCGAGGCGGTGGCGCTCCTCGACAGCCTCCGGCTGCCCCTCGCCCCGACGGCGCAGCTCGACGTGGCGCGCAGCGCGGCGCGCTCGGGCCCGCTCGGCCGGGCGGCGGACGGCTTCGCCGCGGCGATCCGGGGCGGGCTCGCGACCGGCGCGGTGCGCTTCGACTACGGCAGCGTGCTCGCCCGGCTTGGCCGGCACGGGGACGCCGTGGCCCAGTTCCGGCTCGTGCGGCAGCCCACGCCGCTCGCGGCGCTCGCGCGCTTCCGCGCTGGACGCTCGCTGGTGCGGGACGGCCAGACGGATGCGGGCATCGCCGAGCTGCGCCGCGTCGTGCGGGGGTGGCCGGCGGACACGGCCGCGGCCCTCGCGCGCTACCTCCTCGCCGACCTCGCGACCGACCGCCGGCAGGACAGCGCGGCGCGCGCCGGCTTCCGCGAGGTGGTGCGCCGCTTCCCGCGGAGCCACCTCGCCCCGGCGTCGCTCTTCCGCGCGGCGATCATCGCCTACGCCGACGGGGCCCACCGCGCGGCGGCACGCGAGCTCGACAGCCTCGTGCGGCGCTGGCCGGCGGGCGACGAGGTGCTGGCGGCGCTCTACTGGAGCGGGCGGGCGTGGCACGAGGCGGGGGACTCGGTGGCGGCGCAGGAGCGGTGGCGCGCGGTGCTCGCGCGCGACCCCGCCTCGTACTACGCCGAGGCGGCCGCGCGGCGCCTGGGCGAGGTGCCGTGGCGTCCCCCCGCGGCGGCGGACTCGTTCGTCGCGATCCCGGGGCTCGACTCGGGGGCCGCGCGCGCCGACCTGCTCGAGCACCTGGGGCTCGATCCCGAGGCCTCGCTCGAGCGGGCGCGGGTGACGGCGGCCGCGGCGGCGTCCCCCGAGTCGCTGCTCGCCGCGGCCGAGCTCTTCCGCCGGCGGGGGCTCCCGGCGCGGGGCATCGCGCTCGCGCGCCGGGCCCTCGATGCCGGCGCTCCCCGCGACGCGCGGACCTACCGCCTGCTCTATCCCGTCGCCTTCGCCGACGCCCTCGCCGCGGAGGCGCTCGAGCGGCGGCTCGACCCCGCGCTCGTCGCGGCGCTCATCCGCCAGGAATCGCTCTTCGACCCGGCCGCGACCTCCGCGGCGGGGGCGCGCGGGCTCATGCAGGTGATGCCGGAGGTGGGGCGGCGCATCGCGCGGTCGCTCGGGTACGCGGTGTGGGACCCCGTGCTGCTCTGGCAGCCCGACGTGAGCCTCGAGCTCGGGAGCATCCACCTGCGCGAACTGCTCGACGGCCAGCGGAGCCTGGTCGAGGTGCTCGCGAGCTACAACGCCGGGGCCAACCGCGTCGTGCGCTGGAAGGGGAAGAACGGGGCGGAGGATCCCGAGGTGCTGGTGGAGCGGATCCCGTTCGTCGAGACGCGCGACTACGTGCGCATCGTGCAGCGGAACCGGGCGCTCTACCGCGCGCTCTATGCGTGGCCCGAGGTGATGCCGACGGCGCCATGAGCGCGCCGCTCAGCGCCGCGGGGCCAGCTCGTCGGGGCGCGCGGGGCGGAAGGTGAGGTCGAAGGCGAGGAAGAGGAGCCGCGCGAAGGGGTAGAAGGCGAACGGCGCCACCACCATCAGCCCCACGCTGGCCCACGTGAGCAGGTCCCACGGCGGGTCGGGCCAGGTGGCCACGACGAGTCCCGTCATGACCAGCGCGAGGATCAGCTCCGCACCCACGAGGTTGAAGAGGTAGGTCCCCACCGCGTAGCCCTCGTCGCCCCGCATCAGCGTGAGGCCGCAGCCGGGGCAGCGTTCCTCCGCCCGGAACCAGCTCGCGAAGATGCCGGCGCTCCCGCAGTGCGGGCAGCGGCGGCGCAGGGCACGGCTGCACATCAGGAGGAAGCCGGGCGGCGGAGCGGCGGGCACGGGGCTGGCGGCGGGTGTCAGCGGGGGAAGTAGCGCTGCTCGCACGACGGGCAGAGGCCGTGCGTGAAGGTCGCGCCGGCGTGCGTGCCGAGGTAGGTCTCCACTTCCTGCCAGTACGCGTCGTCGTCGCGGATGCGCTTGCAGTGGGCGCAGATGGGGAGGAGCCGGGCCAGCGTGCGCGACGCTTCGAGCGCCTCGGCGAGCTGGGCGGAGACCCGTCGTGCCTCGAGGAGCGCCACCACCTGGCGCGAGAGCGCTTGCAGGGCCCCGACTTGCCCCTCGGTGAGGGTCCGCGGCGTCGAGTCCACCACGCAGAGCGAGCCGAGGCCGTGCCCGTCGGGGGTGCGGAGTGGTGCGCCCGCGTAGAAGCGGACGTGCATGTCGCCGGTGACGAGCGGATTCCCCGCGAAGCGCGCATCCTGCGTCGCGTCGGGCACCACGAGCGGCTCCGGCGTGCGGATCGTGTAGTCGCAGAAGGCGATCGCGCGCGGGGTCTCCGTCACGTCGAGCCCGTGCCGCGCCTTGAACCACTGCCGGTGGTCGTCGAGGAGCGAGATGAGCGCGATCGGCGTCCCGCAGAGCTCCGCCGCCACTGCCGTGATGTCGTCGAAGAGCGGCTCCGGATCGGTGTCCATGATCCGGTACGCCTCGAGGGCACGGAGCCTGAGCGCCTCGGTCGAGGTCGCCACTTCGGTGTCGGTCGGCATGGTGGCCCCCTCCGGTGCCGGTCCTCCCAATGAACCCGGCGGTACGTGCGGCGTCAACGCGCGGGTGCGCGCGGGCCCGTTTTCACGCTTCCCTCGGGGCGAGGCGCTCAGCGGCGCTCGGCGGGTGCGAGGCCGAGGGCGGCGTTGAGCCAGCGGACGAAGGGGAGCACGGGCTTCCAGGCGCGGACCAGCCGGTCCGGGAGCCCGGGGCCGAGCGCCTCGTCGTCGGCGAGGGGGATGGTGACGGTGAACGACTGGTAGCGGAGCCACCCCGCCGCCGGGTGGTCGGGGGCGAAGCCGCGGGGCATGCGGGTGAGGACCGCCTCGGTATCGAGCGCACCGGCCGTCCGGCGGAAGGCGGCGGCGCGGACGATCGCCTCGAAGCCCTCCCAGTCCTCGGCGAGGGCGTCCCGGAGCCGGCCCAGCGTGGGGCGCGGGGGCATCCAGATGCCGGCGGCGGCGAAGCAGTCGCCCGGGGCGAGCTGGAAGTAGAGGCCGGCGCCGGCGCCCTCCGCCTCCCGTCCCGCCGAGTGACGGCCATCGCGATGGAAGAAGTGGCAGGCGGCGTTGGTCTTGTACGGGGACTTGTCGCGCGAGAAGCGGACGTCGCGGTGGATGCGGAAGACCGACCGGCGCGGGTCGCCGACGAGCTCCGGGGCGAGCCGGGCGAGGCGGACGTCCATCTCGTCCACGAGGGCGCGCAGCGGCGCCCGGACCTCCTGCTCGTAGCGGAGGCGGTTGGCCTCGAACCAGGGGCGCTCGTTGTGGCGGGCGAGCTCCCGGAGGAAGCGGAGGGCGGCGGGGCGGAAGCCCTCGAAGCGGTCGGGCGCGGGGGGCATCGGGGCGAAATATAGTTTGCGCCGGCACTTGCGCCCCGTGCATTTTTGTCCCGATGCCCGCCGACCTTCGCGCCGAGCAGGGGCGCGCCCTCGCCACGGGGGCGCCGGCCGCGCGTCCGCGGCAGCGGGCGCTCCTCGTCTGGCTCTTCGCCGCCCGCTCGCTGCTCGCCGTCGGCACGCTCCTCTACGCGGCGCTCGAGTGGACGCGCACGCCGGACGTCTCGTTCCTCCTCTCGAACACCGTCCTCATCGCCTTCATCGCCACCGGCTACGGCCTCTGGCGCCAGCTGGTGCGCGCGCAGGACCTGCGCAACACCTCGCTCGTGCTGCAGGCGGCGGCGGACCTCCTGCTGGTCACGGCGCTCGTCCACTACGCGGAGGCGCCGGCGGTCTTCGCCGCGCTCTTCGTGCTGCTCATCGCGGTATACGCGGTGCTGCTGCCGCCGGGCCTGAGCGCGCTGGTGGCGCTGGCGGCGACGGCGGCCTACGTGGCGGACACGATGCTGGGCCGGCACCCGGGGCCCGACCTCGCCTTCTGGGTGCAGGTGGCGCTCTTCAACGTCGTCTTCGCGATCGTGGCGGTGCTCGGGAGCCGGCTCCGCCGGGCGGACGTGGAGCAATTCACCCTCGAGTACGAGCTGCGCCGGGTGCGGCTCGAGGCCGACGAGATCCTCCAGAACATCCGCTCCGGGGTGATCACCGTGGAGGGGGAGGGGCGCCTCGCCTTCATCAACCCGACCGCCGAGCGGCTGCTCGACCTGCCGGGGGAGCGGTTGCTCGGGCGGCCGGTCCTCGACAACCTTCAGCGCCGCTCGACCGAGCTCTGGCAGGCGATCGTGGCGGGGATCCGCGAGGGGCGGAAGGTGAGCCGGGGGGAGGGGACGGTGCGGGCCGACGGGCGCGTGTTCCCGATCGGGCTCAGCACCACCACCTTCCAGCCCGAGGACCGCGACGCCCCGTCGGTGACGGCGATCTTCACCGACATCTCGGACTCGAAGCAGCTGCAGGAGCTCCACCTGCGGGCCGAGCGGCTCGAGGCGGTGGCGGCGCTCTCGGCGTCGCTCGCCCACGAGATCCGGAACCCGATGGCCGCGGTCCGGAGCGCCTGCGAGCAGCTGGCGCGGGGGAAGCACGCCACCGAGGACGACCGGGTCCTCTCGGGCCTCATCGTCCGCGAGAGCGACCGGGTGAGCCGCCTCCTCGGCGAGTTCCTCGACTTCGCCCGCGTGCGGGCCACGAAGCGGGAGCCGGTGGACCTGCTGGCGGTGGCGGAGGGGGCGGCGCGGCTGGTGCGCGCGCACCCCGACTGCGGGCCGCGGGCGCAGGTCACCGTCGCCGGTGCGGCCACGCTCGTCGCGGGCGACGAGGACCTGCTCCACCGGGCGGTGGCGAACCTGCTGCTCAACGCCGTCCAGGCGGCGGCGGGCCAGCCGGTGCAGGTGCGGGTCCGGGTGGACCGGCTCCGCGGGGCGGAGCTCCCGGCCGGGGCCGACTGGGTGGCGGGGGCGCGCCTCGTGGTGGACGACAACGGCCCCGGCATCCCGGCCGAGATCGCCGACCGCCTCTTCCAGCCCTTCGTCTCGGGGCGCCAGGGGGGCTCGGGGCTCGGCCTCGCGATCGTGCAGCGCGCCGTCGAGGCGCACCGCGGCCTCGTCCTCGTGGACTCGGTGCCGGGCGCCGGCACCACCTTCACCATCCTGCTGCCCGCCATGGACCAGGCGGAGGGAAGCGCATGAGCCAGAAGCCTTCGGTGCTCGTCATCGACGACGAGTCGGGGATCCTCGACACGCTGCGGATCCTGCTGCGCAACGAGGGGTTCGAGGTCACCACCGCGCAGGGCGGGAAGGCGGGGCTCGAGGCCCTCCGCGCCGGGATGCCCGACATCGTGCTGAGCGACGTCCGCATGCCGCAGGTCTCGGGCATCGACGTCCTCACCGCCGCCCGGGAGCAGGACCCGATGACGCCGGTCATCCTGATGACGGCCCAGGCGTCGCTCCAGAGCGCCATCGCGGCGGTGAACAGCGGGGCCTTCTACTACATCCAGAAGCCGTTCTCGAACGACGAGCTGGTCGCGATCCTGCGCCGGGCGTGCGAGTACCGCGCGGTGCGGGTCGAGAACAAGCAGCTCAAGCAGGAGATCCGCCGCCGCGACCGCGCCGGCGTGGTCCGCCCGATCGGCAAGTCGCGGCGCTTCCTCGAGATGCTCAAGCTCGCCGAGCACGTGGCGCCGACCGACTCGACCGTCCTCATCCAGGGCGAGAGCGGCACGGGCAAGGAGGTCATCGCCCGGTACATCCACAACCTCTCGACCCGCGCCGACGGCCCCTTCCTCTCGATCAACTGCGGCGCGCTCCCCGAGACGCTCCTCGAGAGCGAGCTCTTCGGCCACGTGAAGGGGAGCTTCACCGGCGCGGTCCGGGACAAGCAGGGGCTCTTCGCCGCGGCGCGCGGCGGCACCTTCTTCCTCGACGAGGTGGGCGAGATGCCCCCCTCGCTCCAGGTGAAGCTCCTCCGCGTGCTGCAGGAGCGCGAGGTGATCCCGGTCGGCGCCACCGAGGCGATCCCGGTGGACGTGCGCATCGTCGCGGCCACGAACCGCGACCTCGAGGAGGAGATGCGGCGCGGCACCTTCCGCTCCGACCTCTTCTACCGCCTCAACGTCATCGCCCTGCACCTCCCGCCGCTCCGCGAGCGCCGGGACGACCTCCTCCTCCTCATCGAGCAGTTCCTGCAGGCGCTCGCCCAGCAGGGCGGGGGCGAGCCCAAGGCGCTGAGCCAGGAGGCGCTCGACGCGGTGATGGTGTACGAGTGGCCCGGCAACGTGCGCGAGCTCGAGAACGCGCTCGAGCACGCGGTCGTGCTCTGCCGCGGGGAACTGGTCGAGCCGGCCCACCTGCCCGAGCGGATCACCAAGCGCCGGAAGGAGCCGCTCGTCGCCGAGCGCTCGTACAAGAACCCGACGCTCGAGATCATCGAGCGCGCGTACATCATGTACGTGCTGCAGGCGGAGGGCGGGAACAAGACGCGCGCGGCGGAGGTGCTGGGCATCGACCCGAGCACGCTCTACCGGAAGCTCGCGCGCTACGAGGAGCAGGGCGCGAAGGAGGCCACGGCGTGACCGGCTACGACCTCCGGCCGGGGGACGTCGCGGGGGCCGAGACCCTCGAGATCATGTCGGCGGCGCCGCGGTACAACCGCTGGCAGTACGACGTGATCGCGCCGTGGCTGGGGCGCCGGGTGCTCGAGGTGGGGTCGGGGATCGGCAACATGTCGGAGCACGTCGTGGCGGCAGGCCGCGACCTCGTCGTCCTCACCGACATGGACGAGTGGTACCGGAGCCGGCTCCGCGAGCGCTTCGCCGCGCACCCCGAGGTCCGGGTGGACTCGCTCACGCTCCCCGACCCGGCGGCCCCGGCCCGGCTCCGCGAGCTCCGGCTCGACACGGTGGTGGCGCTCAACGTCGTCGAGCACATCGCGGACGACGCGGGGACGCTCCGCACGATGCGGGACCTCGTGGTCCCGGGCGGGCGCGTCGTGATCCTCGTCCCCGCGCTGCAGGCCATCTACGGCACCCTCGACGAGGACCTGGGCCACTGCCGCCGCTACTCCCGCGCCGCGCTCGCCGCCGCCTTCCGCGCCGGCGGCCTCCGCCTCGAGACGATGTTCTGGTACAACCGGGTCGGGGTGTTCGGGTGGTGGCTCAACGGGCGCGTGCGGAAGGTGCGGCGCATCCCGCTCGACCAGCTCCGCGCCTTCGACCGCCTCGTGCCGCTCCTCCGCCTCGAGCGGTTCGTCCCGCTCCCCTTCGGCCAGTCCCTCATCGCCGTCGGAACGCCCGATGCCTGAGCTCCCGCGCCTCTCCGTGATCGTCCCGGTGTACAACGAGATCCGCACCCTCGAGAAGGTGGTGCGGATCCTCCACGACGTGCCGCTCCCGATGGAGATCATCGCCGTCAACGACTGCTCGCGGGACGGGAGCGCGGAGCTGATGGACCGGCTCAAGGCGGAGGGGCTCATCGACGTCGCCCTCCACCACCCGGTGAACCGCGGGAAGGGGGCGGCGCTCCGCACCGGCATCCAGCACGCCACGGGCGACGTGATCGTCGTGCAGGACGCCGACCTCGAGTACGACCCGCACGAGTTCGGGAAGCTCCTGGCGCCGATCATCGAGGGGAAGGCGGACGCGGTCTTCGGCTCGCGCTTCGCGGGCGCGGAGCGGCGGGTGCTCTACTTCTGGCACTCGGTCGGGAACCGGCTCCTCACCCTCCTGTCCAACATGTTCACCAACCTGAACCTGACGGACATGGAGACCTGCTACAAGATGGTGCGGGCCGACCTGATGAAGTCGCTCGTGCTCACGACCGACCGGTTCGGCTTCGAGCCCGAGGTGACGGCGCGCCTCGCGCAGGCGAAGGCGCGGATCTGGGAGATCCCAATCTCCTACTCGGGCCGCACGTACGAGGAAGGGAAGAAGATCGGGTGGAAGGACGGCGTCGCGGCGTTCTTCCACATCGTGCGGTTCAATCTGTTCCCGCCGACGAAGGCCTGACCGCGCCCGCGCGGAGCGCGCTGTCGGCGCGCGCCGCGAGCGGCACCCAGGCCGCGTTCCCCGTCGCCACGGCGTCCCGCGCCACGCGGGCCGCCTCCTCCCAGCGCCCCAGCTCCGCGAGGCAGTGGAAGTAGCGCGCCCGCAACTGCGGGTACGCCTCGTCCGGCCACCGCCCCACCGCCGCCATCACCGGCACCGCCTCGGCGCAGCGCCCGTCCTTCCGGAGGAGCAGCGAGAGGTCCTCGTGCACCTCGGGGTCGCCGTTCCAGAGCGCGAGCGCGCGCCGGAGCGCCGCCTCGGCGCCCCGCACGTCGCCGGTGCCGAGCAGGTGACGGGCGTAGACCTTCCAGGCGCGATAGCTCTCCGGGGCCTCCGCCACGAGCTGCGGGAAGAGCGTCGCGTTGCTCCGCCAGGCGCCCGCGCGGGAGACGCTGCGCGCGGCGCCCAGCGCGGCTGCGAGGAGCAGGGCGGCGGCCAGCGCGCGCCGGGCCGGGCCGGCCGCGCCGTCGGCGAGCGCGGCGGCCAGGGCTGCGACGAGCAGCATCGCGCCGACGCTCGGCAGGTAGAGCGTCCGCTCGGCGAGGACGATGCCCGTCGCGACCGGCACGTTGCTCACCGGCGCGAGCGCCAGCGCCGTCCACGCGATGCCGGCGATCGCCGCGGGGGCCCGCCGCCGTGCCCACCAGCAGAGCGCGCCCAGCCCCGCCAGGCAGGCGAGACCGAGCGCCTGCGCCGCGCCGACGACCGGCGCCGTCGAGAGCGCCGGCGGGCCGTATTCCGCCTGCAGGTGCGCCGGCCAGAGCAGCAGCCGTACCCACTGCGGCGTGACGCCGAGGGCTACGATGACGCGCCCGGGGACGTCGAGTCCGGCGAGTGCCGGGGCCACGACCGCGCCCGCCGCGCTCCCGAGCACGGCGGTCCGGAGCGTGAGCACGAGCGCGAGCGGCGCCGCTGCGGCGAGGAGGCCCGCGCGCACGTCGCGGTGCGCCCCGGCGTCGTCGCGCCGGAGGAGCACGAACTCCAGTGCGCCGAGCAGGAAGGGGAGCATGAACCCCTGCTCCTTGCTCAGCGCCGCGACGAGCGCGAGCGCGGCGAGCGCGGCGAGCCGGGCCGGGGTGAACGGGCCGGCGCGCCGGCCGCGCACGTACGTCCACGCCGCCGCGGCCACGGCGGCGGTGACCAGCAGTTCCGACTGGCCGACGATGCCCGCGACCGCCTCGACGTGCACCGGATGCACCGCGAAGAGCAGCGCCGCCAGGCGCCCCGGCGAGCCGGGGACGAGCTCGGTGAGGAGGAGCGTGACGAGGAAGGCGGCGAGCCCCGCGAGGACGACGCTCGTGGCCTGGAACGCGAGCGGCGCGCCGCCGCCCGCCGCCCACTCGAGCGCGAAGGCGAGCACCACGAGCGGCCGGTAGAGCTGGCCGCCCCAGTAGCTCTCGCCGAGGTACGTCCACGGGGGGCGGAGGGCGTGCACCGCGGGGTTCTGCTGGACCATCACCACCGCGTCGTAGGTGAACCCGTTCGCGAGCGCCGGTGCCGCCACGACCATCGCCGCCAGCGCGGCGACGGCCGCGCCGGCGAGGTCCGGACGCACCGCGCGGCCGCCCGGCCCGGTCACGGGCGCGGTTCCGGCCCTGGCG
>JBAIWX010000243.1:0-11290 GCA_037916975.1 Gemmatimonadales bacterium | reverse complement strand
TCCTCGTCTGGGACGGCTACCGGCCAGTCCGGGCCACGCTCGCGATGGTGGCGTGGTGCGAGCGCACGGGCCGGACGGACCTGCTCGACCAGGGCTACATCGCGCGGCGGAGCCGGCACAACCAGGGGGTGGCGGTGGACCTGACCCTCGTGCGGCTGGCCGGCGGCGCCGAGGTCGAGATGGGCACGCCGTTCGACAGCTTCAGCCCGGCGGCCCACACCGCCAATGCCTCGGGGGCGGTCGCGGCGAACCGGCGCCGGCTCATCGCCGCGATGGAGGCGGAGGGGTTCCGCAACTACGACCAGGAGTGGTGGCACTTCTCCTTCGCGGTACCCGACGCGGTGCCCTTCGACGTGGCGATCCGCTAGGGCTTCGCCTTCCACGCCGCCAGGATACGCCGCAGCTGCGCCGCGTGCACCTCGAGGTGCTCGGCGTAGATCCGGAGCCAGTCCTCCGCCGAGTAGCGTCCCGACTCGGTGTGGGTGCCCTCGCGCGCCCACTCGGCGTCGGTCATGCGGCGGAGGAGCGGGACGGTGTTCGCGCGCACCGCGCGGACGGCGGCCAGGGCGGGTTCGAGCGGGTGGGCGTGGTAGTCGAACACGCGGGCCCAGTGGTCCTGGTCGTAGCCCTGGATCACGGGGCGGTCGGCGCCGAGGAGGTAGCGGAGCCGCATGTGGCTGTTCGTCTCGCTGTCGGCGCAGTGGACGATGACCTCGTGGGCCGACCACTTCCCCGGGGCGGGCCGCCACTGGCGGGCCTCGGCGGGCACCTCGGCGAGCGCCGCCTCGAGGCGGTCGGGGCCGGCGGCGTATTGGGCGATGAGGGTGTCACGCTCTTCCTGACGCATGGGAGTCTCCTCGTCTTGGCGGGTTGACACGAAGCCGGTCCCGGGCGGATCGCCGGCGGGGTCGCATGAAGAAAGCTAAATCGAACGCCCGTTTCGGTTTTGGCGTGCCCGACGGCGTGTCGAGGGTTGTGTAAAGGGGGACGGACAATCCTCGTTGACGGGGCTCATCCCGGACGCTACCATGAAGCAGTTTGTGATGGCTGCGTACAAGCTGACTTCATTCCTCCTTCAAGGTGATCCGACCATGGACCACCGGTCCGCGCGCTGGCGTCGTGCCGCAGGCTGGGTCGTCGTCGCACTGCTCGTCGTCGTCCTCGCCGGCTGTGCCCCCGCAGAAAGCTTCCGCCAGAGCACCCTGAACCCGAAGGGCGACCTCGCCCGCGACATCGACCACCTCTTCCGGATCACGCTCTACGCGGCGATCGGGGTGTTCGTGCTCGTGGAGGGGGCCCTGCTGTTCGTCCTCTTCAAGTTCCGCGGGCGCCCGGACGACCCGGAGCCCAAGCAGGTGCACGGGAACACCACCGTCGAGATCATCTGGACGGCGATCCCGGCGCTCATCCTGGCGTTCATCGCCGTGCCGACGGTCCGCACGATCTTCGACACCTACCGGGTGCCGAAGGGCCCGGAGGTGCTGCAGGTCGAGGTGATCGGCCACCAGTGGTGGTGGGAGTTCCGCTACCCGCAGTACGGCCTCACGACGGCGAACGAGCTGCACGTGCCGGTGGGGCGCCCGGTGGCGCTCAAGATGGTCACGCAGGACGTGCTGCACAGCTTCTGGGTCCCGCAGTTCGCCGGGAAGCGCGACGTCTTCCAGCAGCGCCCGACGGTCCTCTGGTTCCGGGCGGAGGAGGCGGGGCTCTATCCGGGCCAGTGCGCCGAGTTCTGCGGGATCCAGCACGGCCGGATGGCCTTCCAGGTGCAGGCGGAGGCTCCGGCGGAGTTCGATGCGTACGTGGCGCGCCTCAAGGCATCGGGGGCGCCGGCACCGGCCCCCGCGGCCACGGCCTCGGCGGGCGGCGTGACCACGGCGTCGCTGGGTGCGCAGCAGGGCGGCCCCAGGGCACCGGCGGCGGACACGACGCCGGCGGCGCCGGCGGTGGACCCGCTGGTGGCGCAGGGCCAGCAGCTCTTCCTGGCGAAGGGGTGCATCGGCTGCCACTCGACCGACGCGACGAAGCCGATGGGGATCGGGCCCAACCTCGCCGGCGTGGGCCGGCGGGCGTACATCGCCGCCGGGTGGCTCAAGAACGACGACGCCGGCCTGACGCACTGGATCCGCGAGCCGCAGACCGTGAAGACGGGCGTGCTCATGCCGAACCTCGGCGTGACCGAGGACGAGGCGAAGGCGCTCGTCGCCTACCTCCGCACCCGCTGACCGCAAGGACCTGAGGAGCACGATGGCAACGTCCGTCCTCGACCACGCGCCGGCCGCCCACGCCGAGAAGTCCGGGCTGTGGAGCTGGCTGACCACGGTCGACCACAAGAAGATCGGCATCATGTACGGCGCCTCGGCCTTCCTGTTCTTCCTGATCGGGGGGATCGAGGCGCTGCTCATCCGCGTGCAGCTGGCGAAGCCCGACAACAACTTCCTGTCGCCGGAGCTCTACAACCAGCTGTTCACCATGCACGGCACGAGCATGATCTTCCTCGCGGTCATGCCGCTGTCGGCGATGTACTTCAACTTCTTCATCCCGCTCCACATCGGGGCGCGCGACGTCGCGTTCCCGCGGCTCAACGCGTTCAGCCTCTGGGTGTTCATCCTGGGCGGGCTCTTCCTGAACGCGAGCTTCCTGTTCGGGGCGGCGCCCAACGGCGGCTGGTTCGGCTACGCGAACCTCTCGTCGAAGCAGTACTCGCCCGGCCTCAACATGGACTTCTGGGTGATCGGCCTGCAGGTGCTGGGCGTGGCCTCGCTCGCGGCGGGCGTGAACTTCTTCGTGACGATCCTCAACCTGCGGGCGCCGGGCATGTCGCTCATGCGGATGCCGATGTTCGTGTGGATGAGCTTCATCACGCAGGTGCTGGTGCTGCTCTCGTTCCCGGTGATCACGGTCGCGCTCATCCTGCTCATGTTCGACCGGCTCTTCGGGACGCACTTCTACGTGCCCTCCGGGGGCGGCGACCCGCTCTTCTGGCAGCACCTCTTCTGGGTGTTCGGCCACCCCGAGGTGTACATCCTCATCCTGCCGAGCTTCGGGATCATCTCCGAGATCCTGCCGGTCTTCTCGCGGAAGCCGCTCTTCGGCTACGCGGCGATGGTCTTCTCCGGCTGCTTCATCGCCTTCCTCGGCTTCGGCGTGTGGAGCCACCACATGTTCGCGACCGGCATGGGCCCGGTGGCGGACACGGTCTTCTCGCTGATGACCATGCTCATCGCGATCCCGACCGGCGTGAAGATCTTCAACTGGCTCGGCACCACCTGGGGCGGGTCGCTCCAGTTCCGGACGCCCTTCTACTTCGCGATGGGCTTCATCGCGATGTTCATCATGGGCGGCCTCTCGGGCGTGATGCACTCGACCGCCCCGGCCGACCTGCAGCAGACCGACAGCTACTTCGTCGTGGCGCACTTCCACTACGTGCTCTTCGGCGGCGCCATCTTCGCCCTGACGGCGGGGGCGTACTACTGGTGGCCGAAGATGTTCGGCCGGCTGCTCGACGAGGGGCTGGGCAAGCTCCACTTCTGGCTCATGCTCATCGGGTTCAACCTGACGTTCTTCCCGATGCACATCGTCGGCCTCCACGGGATGCCGCGCCGGGTGTACACCTACCCCGCGGGCCTCGGGTTCGAGGCGATGAACCAGCTCGAGACGGTCGGCGCCTTCGTCCTGGCGCTGTCGATCCTCGTGTTCATGGTGAACGTCGCGAAGACGTGGGCGGCCCCGGCCACCGCGCCGGCCGACCCGTGGAACGGCGCCACGCTCGAGTGGGCCATCCCGTCGCCCCCGCCCGAGTACAACTTCGCCGAGATCCCGGCGGTGCACGGGCGCGACGCGTACTGGGAGATGAAGCGCGGCGGCGCGCCGGCCCTCAGGCAGTACACCGGCCCGGGCGAGCACATCCACCTGCCGAACCCGTCCTTCTGGCCGCTCCTCGCCGCGGTCGGCGTGCTGGCGGTGTTCGTGGCGCTCATGCTGCACGACAGGACGGGCCCGCTCGGCATCGTCGCCGCGGTGTCCCTGCTGTTCCTCAGCATCTACAACTGGGCCTTCGAGCCGGCCCACTGACCGGTCCGCCGGGGCGGGGCAGGGGCCCCGCCCGGCGCCCGCGACCCGCGCAGGGAGACGATCAACCGTGGCTCACGCCGACGCGCACGCGATGCACCCGGAGACCAACACCGGGATCGACAACCGGAAGCTGGCGATCTGGACCTTCATCGGGTCCGAGTGCCTCTTCTTCGCCTCGCTCATCTCGACCTACCTCGTCTACAAGGGGAAGAGCCTCGTCGGGCCGTTCCCGAAGGACATCTTCGAGATCCCCCTCGTCACCTTCGGCACGGCGCTCCTGCTCTTCAGCTCCCTCTTCGTCGTGCTCGCGCTGAACGGCGCGGAGCGCGGCAAGCGGGGCCAGATGCTGGGCTGGCTCTTCATGACGATCCTGTGCGGGGTCTTCTTCGCCGGGATGCAGGTGTACGAGTTCACCCACTTCGTGCACAAGGGACTCACGCTCCAGGGCAACCTCTTCGGCGCGACCTTCTTCACGCTGACCGGGTTCCACGGCACGCACGTGACCCTCGGCGTGGTCTGGCTCGCCACGGTGTTCATCGAGGCCCTGCGCGGCCGGGTGACGCCCGAGAAGGCGATCAACCTCGAGATCGCGGCGCTCTACTGGCACTTCGTGGACGTCGTCTGGATCGTGATCTTCCCCGTCGTCTACCTGATGAACTGAGCGAGGCCGAGCTGACCATGGCTGCGACCGCCGCGGCGCCCGCCGCCCACGAGCACCACTTCCCCGACAAGGCCGGGGAGTACGTCCGGATCGGCCTGATCCTCTTCGTCCTGACGGCGATGGAGGTCGGCTGCTACGAGCTCGCCCACCGGGCGGAGGCCCCGGGCCACGCCTTCTGGCAGGCGTGGCTCATCCCGATCCTGATCGTGCTCTCCGCGCTCAAGTTCATGATGGTGGCGAGCTACTACATGCACCTGAAGTGGGACGGGCGGCTCCTCAAGGGGCTCTTCGTCTTCTCGCTGATCATCGCCGCGATCGTGATCGTGGCGCTGATGGTGCTGTTCATCTATCACTACAAGTATGCCGCCTCGCTGGGCGGCGTGGCCGGGATGTAGCGCGGTTCCCGCCCCCGCTCCCGGAGACGACGACGGCCCCGCCACCCGGCGGGGCCGTTCGCGTTCCCGGCGCCCCGCGGCTCAGCCCGGCGGCACGCCGGCCGCGCCGCCCTTCCCCGAGAGGTACGCGGGGCGGGGCATCCGGCGGCTGAGCAGCGCGGTGAGGAGCATCGCGAGGAGCGCGCCGATGCCGGCCGCGAGCATGTCCTTCTGCGCGTCCCACACGTCGCCCTGGGTGCCGAGGTAGGCGTCGCCGAGGTCGGGGGCGACGAGGATCGCGGCGGCCATCTCGATGATCTCGTAGAGCGCGCTGAAGGCGAGCGTCACGTCGAGCGGGAGGTAGTACGCCCAGAACCCGCGGGTCCGCGCCACGCGCAGGAACACCTCCCGGATCGGGTAGGCGAGCAGCAGCCCGAACGAGAAGTGCACGGCGCGGTCGTAGTGGTTCCGCGCGAGGCCGAGCCAGTCCTTCACCCAGAACCCGACCGGCACCTCGGCGTAGGTGTAGTGCGCGCCGATCGCGTGGAGGGTGAGGAAGGCGGTGATGAGGAGGTAGGAGAGGTCCGAGAGGGGAAAGCGCTTCCAGGTGGCGGCCAGCGCGGCCACGAAGGCGAGCGCCAGCAGGTTCTCGAGGAGCCAGTCGGAGGGGAAGCGCGGGTGGATCGCGGTCACCGTCCAGGTGACCGCGTACCAGAGCAGGCACCCCTGGAGCACCCGGTGCTGCCGGAAGGGCCGCCAGCGGAGCGTCGT
The DNA here is from genome assembly GCA_037916975.1 of Gemmatimonadales bacterium. Classification (GTDB taxonomy): domain Bacteria; phylum Gemmatimonadota; class Gemmatimonadetes; order Gemmatimonadales; family GWC2-71-9; genus JAGGAG01. The sequence goes on along the minus strand of JBAIWX010000243.1, from coordinate 5,410 downwards.
GGAGGTGGTGATCATGCGGTCCCGTCGCGGAGGAGGATCGCCCCGGCCACCGTCGTCTCGAAGCCCGGGTCGAGGCCGAGGCGCATCGCCGCCGAGCCGTGGGCGCGCGCCTCCTCCGCCTCGAAGGCCGGGAGGTCGAACGGCGCGGGCGGGAGCGCGGCGTAGGCGGGGTGCTCGCCCTGGATCGGGCAGCAGTTCTCGAGCACCTGGCCGTCGGGGAGCTGCAGGCCGAGGCCGATGAGGCGGCAGACCATCGGCCGGTCCGCGTAGGCGCGGCAGCGTCCCGCGTCGTCGAGGAGCGGGCAGGGCTCGGCGGCACGCGCCTCGGAGAGGGCGTCGAACCGCTCGTCGCCCAGCGCGCGGACGTCCCAGGGGGGACCCCAGCCGGGCGCCTCGGCCCGCATCGCCGAGAGCTGCCGCGCGGCCCGCCGGCGCACCTCGGCGCGTTCCCCGTCGGGCAGGCGTGCGACCGCCTCCCGCAGGAGCTCGACGTCCGCGACCGTGATGTCGAAGGGCCCGAGGCAGCAGGCGCTGCAACCGGCCCGGCAGGGAATCACGCCGGGGTGGCGCTGCCGCGCGCCCTCGGCCCAGGCGTCGAGCCGTTCGAGGAGCGCGCGGTAGCCGCCCGGGGTCACGCCCCGGTCACCCCTGGCGCGGGGCGAGCGCGAGGCAGGCCCAGCCCGCGAGGAAGCAGAGGCCGCCGATCGGCGTGATGGCGCCGAGCCAGCGGATGCCGGAGAGGGTGAGCGCGTAGAGGCTGCCGGAGAAGACCAGCGTGCCGGCGACGAAGAGCCAGCCGGCGGCGGTCACGAGCGGCCCGGGCCAGCGGGTCGCGGCCCACGCGACCAGCAGCAGCGCCAGCCCGTGGTACATCTGGTAGCGCGCGCCGGTCTCGAAGATGGCGAGGTCGGCGGCGTCGAGGCGGGCGCGGAGCGCGTGGGCGCCGAAAGCGCCCGCGGCGACGGCGATGCCGGCGAGGAGGGCGCCGAGCGAGGCGAAGGTGCGGTCCATCGGGCGCTCAGTCCGCCGACGGGGCCGCCGGGACGGCGTCGGCGGGGGCGGGCGCCGCCACGGCCATGCCCATCGCGTGGTAGCCGTTGTCCACGTACACGACCGAGCCGGTGATCGCCTGCGCGAGCGGGCTCGCGAGGAAGGCGGCAGTGGCGCCGACGTCCATCGCGTCGAGCCGGCGCGGCAGCGGGCTGTTCGCCTCGTTGTAGCGGATCATCGTGTCGATGAAGCCGATCGCGCTCGCGGCGCGCGACGCCCACGGCCCGGCGCTGATGCAGTTGACCCGCACGCCCCAGCGGCGGCCCGCCTCGTACGCGAGCGTCCGCGTGTCGGACTCGAGGGCGGCCTTGGCCGAGCTCATCCCGCCGCCGTACCCCGGGATCGCGCGCTCGCTCGCCATGTACGTGAGCGACAGGAAGCTCCCGCCGGGGCGGAGCATCGGGGCGAGGTGCCGCACGAGCGACACCATGCTGTAGGCGCTCGTCCCCACGGCGGCGAGGTAGCCCGCGCGCGAGGTCTCGACGAGGGGCTTCTTCACCTCGGGGCCGTTCGCGAGCGAGTGGATCACGATGTCGAGGCCCTGGTCGCCGAAGTCGCCGCGGAGGCGCTCGACGAGGCCCGCGATCGTGAAGTCGCCGAGCTCCCTGTAGCGCTTGTTCTCCCGCACCTCGGCGGGGACCTCGTCCAGCGTGTCGTAGGCAGCGTCGAGCGGGTAGATGCGCTCGAAGGCCATCTTCCGCCCGTCGGCGAGCGTCATGGACTCGTCCATCTTCCCGCGCTCGAGGAGCTTCTGGAAGATGCCGAGCGCCGGGGGCCAGGTGCCGACGCAGATGGAGGCGCCCGCCTCCGCCAAAGCCTTGGCGATCGCGAAGCCGAAGCCGCCGTCGTCGGCGACGCCCGCGACGAAGGCGCGCTTGCCGGTCAGGTCGATGGAGAGCATGGGTCCCGGGGGCTGTGGTTGAGGGGGAAGGTAGGGGCGCGGGAAGGGCCGTGGAAGGTGCGGCCCGCGAGGGCCGGGCCCGCCCGCGTCACTCGCCCCGGAGCACCTCGAGGGGCCGGCGGCGCACCACGTCGGCGGAGTTGGCGAGCCCCATGAGCGCGGTCCCCGCCGCGACCGCGAGCGCGAGCCCGCCCACACTCGGCGGCACCGCGAAGGGCGTCTCGAAGACGAACCGCGCGAGCGCCCACGCCGCTCCCAGCGCGAGCCCCACCCCCACGAGCGCGCTCAGGAGCCCGAGCGCGAGGTACTCCGCGAGCGCGATGCGGAGCACCTGCCAGCGCGCGGCGCCCAGCGTGCGGAGGAGGGCGCCTTCCCGGATCCGCTGGAAGCGGCTCGTCGCCACCGCGCCGCCCAGGACGACGGCCCCGGTGAGGAGGCTGAAGAGCGCCATGAAGCGGATGGCGAGCGTCACCTGCCCCACCAGGTTCTCCACCGCCTGCTGCACGGAGGCGAGGTCCACCGTGGTCACGTTGCTGAAGCGCTCGACGAGCGCCCGCTGCAGCCGGCCGCGCCGGGCGGCGTCGGTGACGCGGGTGAGGAGGACGAGCGACTGCGGGGCCTGCTCGAGGGTGCCCGGCTCGAAGACGACGAAGAAGTTGGGCTCGAACCGCGCCCAGTCCACCTCGCGCACGCTCGTCACCTGCGTCGGCAGCCGGAGGCCCTGCACGTCCCACGTGATCGTGTCGCCGATCGTGACCTTGAGCTCGGAGGCGAGCCCCACCTCCACCGAGATGCCGGGGAGCCGGCCCGCCCGGGCCCCCAGCGCCGGCCACCACTTGCCGGCGGTGAGCTTCTCCGAGCGCGCGAGCTCCGCGCGCCAGGTCGAGCGGTACTCGCGCCGCACCGCCCACCCGGCGGGCTGCTCCGCGCGGCGCCGGCGCCCCTCGCCGTCGGCGGCCTCCTCGGGCGTCGAGTCCGGGGCGAGGCGCGCGACGGGGGTCCCGTTCACCGCGGCGATGCGCATCGGGACGATCGGCACCGGGCCGGTGACGGGGAGCCCCGCCGAGCGGAAGAGCGAGTCCACGCCGCGGGCCTGGTCGGGCTGGACGTCGAACGCGACGAGGTTCGGCCGGTCGGGGCCGGCGTCGAGGCGCAGCTGGCGGAGGAGGTTGGACTGCACGAGGAAGAGGGTGCCGAGCAGGAAGGCGCCGAAGCCGAGCGCGAGGACCACCGTGACCGTCTGGTTCGCCGGCCGGTAGAGGTTGGCGAGGCCCTGCCGCCAGGTGTACGGCCAGCGGTGCGGGAACCAGCGGCGCACCCCCCGGATGAGCCCGACGCTCGCGAGCCAGAGCACGAGGAGCGCGCCGCCGATCCCGAGCGCGAAGTAGCCGCCGGTGCGCCAGCTGCCGCTCTGGAGTGCCGCGAGCGCGACGACGCTCGCGGCGAGCAGGAGGAGCACCGGGAGCTGCCACGCGTCGCGGCGCCGGTTGCGCGCCTCGTACTCGCGCCGGAGCGCCACGAGCGGCGACACGCCGCGGATCGCGAGCAGGGGCAGGAGCGCGAAGGCGACGCTCACCCAGGTCCCGACGCCCAGCCCGAGGAGCATCGCGCGGGCGGAGGGGACGGGGACCACCTGCACCGGCAGCACGTTCCGGAGCACCGCCGGGAGCAGCTGCTGCAGCCCGAGGCCCAGCGCCACGCCGGCGGCGCTCCCGGCGACGCCCATCGCCGCGGCCTGCACGAGGTACACGGCGAAGAGCTGGCCCGAGGTGGCACCGACGCAGCGAAGGATCGCGATCGTGTCGAGCTTGCGGCGGATGAACACCGCCACCGCGCTCGCCGTGCCGATCCCGCCGAGCAGGAGCGCGACGAGCGCCACGAGGCCGAGGTAGTTGGCGAGGCGGCGCAGCACGTCCGTCAGGTTCGCCTGGTCGTCCGCGACGGTGCGGACCCGCACCCGCTCGGCGCGGAGCCCGGGCCGGAGCCCCGCCGCGATCCGCTGGGCATCGCGGCCCGGGGCGAGCTTCACGTAGGCCGCGTACTCCGCGCGGCTCCCGAAGCCGAGGAGCCTGGTCGCCGCGAGGTCGCGCCCGGCGATGAAGACGCGCGCCCCGAACGCGGCGCGGACGCCGACGTCGCCGGGGATGCTCGTCACCGTGCCGCTGATCGCGAAGCGGCCCTCGCCCAGCGCGAGGGTGTCGCCGACCTGCGCACCGAGCGCGGTGAGCAGGCTCGGCTCGACGACCACCCGGCCCCCCGCCTGCAGGCCCGCCCAGGCGGAGTCGGGCTCGGTGCGGTAGCGGCCGTAGAACGGGAAGGGGCCCTCGACGGCCGTGACCTGCACGAGGCGGGTGCCCGTGGTGCGGGGCACGTACGCCATGCTCGAGAAGCTCGTCACGCGCGCGCGCACGCCGTCCCGGGCGAGCGTGTCGAGCGCCGCCTCGGCGGCGGGCGGGAGCGGGCGGCGGCTGGTGAGGGCGAGGTCGGCCCCCAGGAGCGCCTGCGCCTGGTCGCGGACGGAGACGCGGAGGTTGTCGCTGAAGCCGTTGATGGCCACGAGCGCCGCCACGCCGACCGCCACCGCGCCGGTCAGGAGCAGCAGGCGCCGGCGCGCGGCGCGGGCCTCGCGCCACGCCATGCGGGCGACGAACGCGACCGAGGTCACCGGCCCGAGTCGCCGACGACGCGCCCGTCGGCCAGGCGGATGGTGCGCCGGGCGCGCGCGGCCAGCTCGAGGTCGTGCGTCACCAGCACGATGGTCGTGCCGAAGTCACGGTTGAGCTCGAGCATGAGCGCCACGATGGTGGCGCCGGTCGTGGTGTCGAGGTTGCCGGTGGGCTCGTCGGCGAAGAGGAGCTTCGGCCGGTTGGCGAACGCGCGGGCGAGGGCCACCCGCTGCTGCTCGCCGCCCGAGAGCTGGGCAGGGTAGTGGTGCCCGCGCGCGCCGAGGCCCACGCGTTCGAGCAGCTCGTCGGCCCGCGTGCCGGCCTCCTCGCCCTGCAGCTCGAGGGGCACCTGCACGTTCTCCCGCGCCGTGAGCGTGGGGATGAGCTGGAACGACTGGAAGACGAACCCGACCTTCCGGCCGCGGACGCGGGCGCGCTCGTCCTCGCTCAGGGCGCCCAGGTCGGTGCCGTCGAGCACGACGCGGCCGCGCTGCGGCCGGTCGAGGCCGGCGAGGAGCCCGAGGAGCGTGGTCTTCCCGCTCCCGGAGGGCCCGACGATCGAGAGGAACCCGCCCGCCTCGAGCTCGAAGCTGATATCCTTCAGCACCGTGAGCTCGCGGCCGCCGGAGAGGTAGGTCTGCGTCAATCCTTCACACCGAAGCATCGTCCATCCGCATGTCGAACAGGCCGCGAATGATACCCAGGACCGGAGCGATGGTGGCGCTGGCCCTGATGGCCGGCTGCGCCGGGGGGCGGGGCGAGCGGCCCGCTGCCGCCGCGGGGGCGGGCGCCG
>JBAIWX010000242.1:0-2219 GCA_037916975.1 Gemmatimonadales bacterium | reverse complement strand
GCAGGAAGCTGCCCTTGTCGCGCGCCTCGTGGAGGAGGCGGCGGAGCTTGACGGCGGGGTTCTCGGTCTCGGGCGGCGCGAGGAGCTTGCTGATCTCGCTGGCGGGGTAGGGGACCTTGCCCGCCACGGGCGAGGGGGGATGAGCGGTAGCCGTCACAGGGCACTCCGGTTGGGTGGACGAGACGCGCAGCCCGCCACTCGGAGCGTCCGGGCTCACGGGCGGGACTTGTGAAAGATTTCACAAAGCTAATGCAAGGGACCGGGAAACGCCAGTCGGACAGGGGCGGGGGCGCGGGGAGCACGCTCCTCGCCCGGCTCGGCAGGCGGACGACCTCCGGCACGTTCCTCCCCGTGGTGGACGGACTCCGGTTCGTTGCCATCGCGATGGTGGTCGCGTTCCACCTCTCCATCTATGCGGGCGACCGCGGCGGCGCGGCCGGCGTGCGGGAGGGTGCCTGGGGCGTCGTGGCAGCCGTCGCCGCGCGCGGGCACCTCGGTGTGCACCTGTTCTTCCTGCTCAGCGGGTTCGTGCTCGCGCTGCCGTTCGCACGCGCGGCGCGGGGCGAGGCCCCGCCGGTGGCGCTCGGCCGCTACTACCTCCGGCGGGTCACTCGGCTCGAACCGCCGTACCTGCTGTCGCTGTGCCTCTTCTATGGAGCGCTCGTCTGGCAGGGCCGGGACGCGACGTCCCTGCTGCCGCACCTCGCGGCCAGCGCAGCCTACCTGCACGGCGCGGTGTACGGGACGATGAGCGCGATCAACGGCGTTGCCTGGTCGCTGGAGGTGGAGGTGCAGTTCTACCTCCTCGCGCCGCTCCTCGGCACGGTCTATCGGCTTGCGCCCCGGGTGCGCCGCGCGCTGCTCTTGTCCGGCGCGCTCGCCGCCGCCGTCGTGCAGGTCGCGTACATCGGCCCGGACACGCGGCTCTCGCTCTCGCTGCCCAACTACCTGCAGTACTTCCTGCTGGGGTTCCTGCTCGCCGACCTGTTCCTCGACGAGTGGCGCGGTGATCCCGCGCCCGGTGCGCGGTTTGACCTTGTGGGGCTGGCCGGGGTCGTCCTCCTCGGCGCGGGCGACACGAGCCGCTGGGCGCCCGCGCTGGTGCCGGTGGGGGTGCTGGCGGTTGCCGTGGCCGCGTTCCGCGGGCGGCGCGCGGCGTCCTTCCTGGCGCGGCCCTGGGTCGTGGTCACCGGGGGGATGTGCTACACGATCTACCTGCTCCACTATCCGCTGCTCTCGGCGGTGGGGCGGGTGCTGGGCCGCTTCCTCGGCGGGGCGGGACCGTTCGCCTGGACCGGGGTCCTGCTCTGCGCCTACCTCCCGATCCTCGCCGCGGTGAGCCTGGCCTTCTTCCTCGCGATCGAGCGCCCCTGCATGCGGCCGGACTGGCCGGCTCGGCTCTGGCGCGGGCTCTGCGGCCGAGGTGCCTGACCCCGTTGCCGCACGTGGGTGGCGCCCCTACGTTCCCCGCGGCGGAGTAACCGGCAAGCTCCCCGCCGAGCGACGCGACGGCGATCGTGGCTACCTGCAAGCGAGTGTTCCATGCTCAGTCGAGGCCGGCCCCTCCAAACGTTCGAGAGCGCCCTGCGCGAGGTGCTCGATGGGGCAACCGACGTGCTCGACGTCGGCACCTCCCAGCGCTTCGCGAAGGAGCTCCGCCCGTACGAAGGATGGTTTGCCGGGAAGCGCTACGTGGCGGCCGGCTACGAGCCCTCCGACCGGTACGGGCGGTACAACTGCGACTGCCACCAGGACATCGAGGCGATGACGTTCGCCGACGCGAACTTCGACGCCGTCATCTGCCTCGAGGTGCTGGAGCACGTTCGGCATCCCGAGCGGGCAGCCGTGGAGATCCTCCGCGTCCTGCGACCGGGCGGTCGCCTCCTGCTCACCACGCCCTTCCTCACGTCGTACCACGGCAAGGGCGGCGGGTCACAGTCCCACGATCGCTATCCCGACTACTGGCGCTTCACGCACGAGGGGCTGGGGGCGCTCTTCGGCGCGCTTACGGAGTGCCGCGTCGTGCCGCTGGGCGGCCCGCTCGAGGTGCGCTGCGCATTTCTGGGACTGCTGCCGCGGTTCGACACGGCGTTCGTGCGCGCCCTCCTCGACCGGGTGGACCGCCCGGCACCGGGCCGCGCGACGCTGCGGCACCTCCTGATCGGGCGCCGGTGAGGCCGCTCAGGGTCCTGATCACGGCGGGCATCTTCCCGCCGGAC
>JBAIWX010000241.1:0-8010 GCA_037916975.1 Gemmatimonadales bacterium | reverse complement strand
GTTTGTAAGTTATTATAATTCAAAGATTTAGAGAGGTTCATGGCGCGCGTCATCGCGATCGCGAACCAGAAGGGCGGCGTCGGCAAGACGACCACCGCCGTCAACCTCGCGGCGTCCCTCGCCGTCGCCGAGAAGCGGACCCTGCTCGTCGATGCCGACCCGCAGGGGAACGCCTCCAGCGGCGTCGGCCTGAACAAGGCCGAGCTGGTGCTGTCGCTCTATGACCTGCTGATCGGCGGGCTCACCCCGGCGGAGATCATCCGCAAGGACGTCGGGATGCCCTACCTCGACGTGCTCCCCGCGACGCAGGACCTGGTCGGCGCCGAGCTGGAGCTGGTGGGCATGGAGGGCCGGGAGTTCGCGCTCCGCCGCGCCCTCGACCGGGTGCGCGACCAGTACGACGTGATCCTCATCGACTGCCCACCGTCGCTCGGCCTCATCACGCTCAACGTGCTGACCGCCGCGGACGGCGTGCTCATCCCCATCCAGTGCGAGTACTACGCGCTCGAGGGGATTTCGCAGCTGCTCAACACCGTGCGCCTCGTGCAGCAGAACTTCAACCCGACCCTCGCGCTCGACGGCGTGCTCCTCACCATGTACGACTCGCGGCTCAACCTCTGCCGCCAGGTGGCGGACGACGCGAAGGAGTACTTCGGCGCACAGGTGTTCCGCACCGCGATCCCGCGCAACGTGCGCCTCGCCGAGGCGCCGAGCTTTGGGAAGCCGATCCTGCTCTACGACGTGCAGTCGGTCGGCGCGAAGAGCTACCTCGCCGTGGCGCAGGAGCTGATGAAGCGCGTCGAGCAGGGGGCCCAGGCGCCCGGCCCGGAGGTGGAGGCGTGATCGTGCGCACCGCCGTCACCACGTCCCGCCGCCGGGGGCCCGCATGAGCGACAAGCGGCTCGGCCGCGGCCTAGAGGCGCTCCTCGGGCCGATCTCCCGCGAGCAGGCGCAGCAGCAGGGCGCGCTGCGCGACCTCGCCGTCGCGAGCATCCGCCCGAACCCGTTCCAGCCCCGCACGCAGTTCAAGGAAGAGGAGCTCGCCGAACTGGCCGCGAGCATCGAGGCGTCGGGCCTGCTGCAGCCCGTCGTGGTGCGCCCCGCGGGGCAGGGCTACGAGCTGATCGCCGGCGAGCGGCGCTGGCGCGCGGTGCAGCGCCTGGGCTGGACCCAGGTGCCGGCGGTGGTGAAGGAGGCCGACGACCGCACCCTCCTGACCCTCGCGCTCATCGAGAACCTGCAGCGCGACCAGCTCTCGCCGATCGATACCGCCGTCGGCTACCAGCGGCTGCAGGACGAGTTCCAGCTCCCGCAGGCGGAGGTGGCGCGGCTCGTCGGCAAGAACCGCGTGACGGTGGCCAACGCGCTCCGCCTGCTCAAGCTGCCGGCGGGCGTGCGCGACCTGGTGCACGCCGGCCGCCTGAGCGAGGGGCACGCGCGCGCCCTGCTGGCCCTCGAGCAGCCGGCGCAGATCGAGAAGCTCGCGCGGGACGCGGTCGAGGCCGGCTGGTCGGTGCGCGACCTCGAGGCCCGCGTCCGCGGCGACACGCCGGCCAGGGCACGACGCCGCAAGCCCGCCGAGACGCGTCCGCCGAACGCCGACCAGCGCCGGGTGGAAGAGGCACTCCGCCGCCGCCTCGGCACCGACGTGCGCGTGACCGCGCGCCGCAAGGGGCGCGGTTTCGTCACGATCAGCTACTACTCCAACGACGACCTCGCCCGCCTCCTCGAGCTGATCCTGGGCGAGCCCTTCGGCGGATGAGGACCGGGACCCGCAAGGTCACCGTCATCGTCCAGCCCGATGGCGCGCTCGCGGCGCGGAGCTTCCGCCTCCCGCTCTGGGCGCTCCGCGCCGCGATCGGAGGCGCGACCGGGCTCGTCGCGTTCCTCGTGCTCATGGCGGTGCTCTGGGCGCCCGTCGCGCGCACCGCGGCGCGCGTCCCGGGCCTCGAGCGCCAGGTGAAGCGGCTCGAGGCGGACAACGCGAAGATCCGCGAGCTCGCCGCGGCGCTCGACAGCGTGCAGGCGCGGTACGAGCAGGTGCGCTCGATGCTGGGCGGCGAGATCGTTCCCGCCGTCGCGCAGGTGTCGGCGCAGCTCATGGTGGCGCCCGCGGTGCGCGCCCGCCCCGCGGGGCCGGAGCGCTACCCGGCCGGCCCGTCGCGCCCCGCGTTCTGGCCGCTCGACGACGCGGGCTACGTGACGCGCGGCACCGTCGGGCCCGGGGCGCAGGCGGGCGAGGAGCCGCACGAGGGCCTCGACATCGCCGTGGCCCCGGGCAGCGTCGTCCGCGCGGCGGGCGGCGGTACCGTGGTGGATGCGGGCGACGACCCGGAGTACGGGCACTTCGTGCGCATCCAGCACCCGGAAGACTACGTCTCCCTCTACGGCCACCTGTCGCGGATCCTCGCGAAGAAGGGGGCCGTGGTCGAGCCCGGCGAGGTGATCGGCCTCTCCGGCAACACGGGGCGCTCGAGCGCCCCCCACCTGCACCTCGAGGTGCGCCAGCAGGGGAAGCCGGTGGACCCGCTGACCCTGATCAAGCAGGAGGGCTGATGTCGATCTTTTCGAGCGAGAAGAAAGACGGGGTGCCCGAGACGCCGCGCCGCCGCGCGACCGACCTGATGCCCCTCTCGATCGTCGCGCGGGACCTGACCGTGGTGGGCGACCTCGAGGCCGAGGGCGTGGTGAAGGTCGAGGGCAAGGTGAAGGGGACGATCAAGGCGGGGAACCAGATCCTCATCGCCCCGGGCGCCCAGATCGAGGGCGACCTGCACACCAAGGAGGCGGTGATCGGTGGGCTGGTGACGGGCGTCATCCGCGCGAGCGAGCGCGTCGAGCTCCAGGCGACGGCCCAGGTCCAGGGCGACATCCACTGCGCCCGGATCGCCATCGTCGAGGGCGCCCGCGTGACCGGCGAGGTCAAGATGGAAGCGCCGAAGGAGGCGCCGCCCGCCGGGAAACCCGCCGCCAAGCCGGCGGGTAACGTGGTCACACCGGCGTGACCACATTCTCCACAGTCGTGGACAAAGCGCATAAGTCTGTGGATTGAGGGCTGCAGTTTTCCGCGTCATGGGGCGAAATCGCCCACATCGGGGCCGGGGCATCCGGGTTGATGCGGAGTCAGGGGCGGGCGGGTCGGCTTCGGGGTACGAAACCGGGGTGAGCAGCGCCGAACCGGCTCCGGCTCGGGGCACCGGTGCGGGCGGAGCAACCGGTCCCTCGGGGGGCCGGAGGGCCGGGCCCCGCGCGGCGAGGGTCGGGCACGACAACGGCGGTTCCGGGGGTCGGATGCACGTGTGGGCGACGGCGGGGCGCAGGCTGGGGCGAGGCGTGGTCGCCGCGATGGCGCTCGCGGCCGCGGCCTGCGGTGGCGGGTCGAAGGGTGCGGGCGCCTCGGCGCCGGGGGCGATCAGGGTCGCCCTGATCACGCCCGGATCCATCAGCGACGCGGCGTGGAACTCGGGCGCCTACCGCGGCCTCATGGCCATCAAGGACTCCCTCGGCCTCGCGACGAGCCACGTCGAGGCGCGGACGCCCGCCGAGCAGGAGGAGGCGCTGCGGACGTACGCGTCACAGGGGTACCGCCTCGTCTTCGCGCACGGCTTCGAGTTCCAGCAGGCGGCGGAGCGGGTGAGCGCCGAGTTCCCGAACACCGAGTTCGTGGTGACCTCGGGCTCGCGCGCGACGGCGCACGTGGCGCCGCTCATCTTCCGCCTCGAGGAGGCGAGCTACCTCGCGGGGATGGTGGGCGGTGCGCTCACCAGGTCGAACGTGATCGCGTTCGTGGGCGGGGTCGAGCTGCCGCCGGTGAAGGCGGCGTACGAGGGGTGGGTCAACGGCGCGAAGGCGGTCAACCCGAAGGTCGAGAGCCGGGTCACCTACCTCAACAACTGGGACGACGCGGCGGCCGGCCGCGAGGCGGCGCTCGCGCTCATCCGGGTCGGTGCCGACGTCTTCCACCACAACGCCGATGCCGCGGCGCTGGGCGTCTTCCAGGCGGCGAAGGAGACGCCGAACGTCCTCGTCTTCGGCGCGAACGCCGACCAGTCGGCGCTCGCCCCGGAGCACGTGCCCGGGTCCGCGGTGATCGACCTCCCGCACGCCTTCCTGCGCGTCGCGCGCGAGGTGCAGGCCGGCACCTACCACGCGCGCGTCCTCGCCTTCGGGCTCGCGGAGGACGTGGTGCGCTACGTCCCGAATCCCGCCTTCGACGCGAAGCTCCCGGCCGGCCTCCAGGCGAGGGTCCGCGCGGCGGCGGACTCGATCCGGGCCGGCACGCTCCGCCCCGCGGCCCGGCCGGCGGAGATGCAGGCGCGTGCCGGTGGCGCCGGGAGTCCCGCGACGTTCGCCGGCGGGCTCGCGCTCGCCGGGGGGCGGTGAGCCGATGGGCGTGGCGCTCGGGGACCTCGTCGCGTACCTCGACGGCTACCTCCGGATCCGGGAGGTGCCCGACCACGCGAACGCGGTGAACGGCCTGCAAGTGGAGAACGCCGGCCGGGTGAACCGGATCGTCGCGGCGGTGGACGCGAGCCAGGGGACGATCGACGGCGTGGTGCGCGCCCTCGTCGAGTCCGCGGGCGAGGAGCCGGGATCGCCGCTCCTGCTCGTGCACCACGGCCTCTTCTGGGACGGCAACGTCCCCGTGACGGGTCGGCGCTACCGGCGCGTGCGCGCGCTCCTCGACCACGACGTGGCGCTCTATTCGGCGCACATCCCCCTCGACGTGCACCCGGAAGTCGGCAACAACCCGGTGCTGGCACGGATGCTCGGGCTCGACGTGCAGGGGACCTTCGGCGCCATGCGCGGCGTACCGCTCGGGCTCTGGGGGCTCGCGCCCGCGTCGCTCCCCACGCGCGACGCGCTGCTGGCGGCGCTGCAGGGGCTCCTCCGGCTCCCGGCACCGCCGAGGCTCATCCCGGGCGGGCCGGAGCGGATCCAGCGCATCGGCGTCATCACCGGCGGGGCCGGGGACATGATCGCGGCCGCGCGCGACGCCGGGCTCGACACCTTCATCACCGGCGAGGGGCCGCACCACACCTTCTTCGACGCGATGGAGTGGGGCGTGAACGTGATCCACGCCGGCCACTACGCGACGGAGACGGTGGGCGTGCGCGCGCTCGCGGAGCACCTCGCCGAGCGGTTCGGCCTCCCCTTCGCCTTCCACGACCACCCCACGGGCCTGTGACCGCGCCGCCCCTCCTGTCGCTCGAGGGGATCGCCAAGCGGTTCGGCCGGGTGCAGGCCCTCGCGGGCGCAGGGCTCGCCGTCCGCGCCGGGACGGTGCACGCCCTCCTCGGCGAGAACGGCGCCGGCAAGTCCACGCTCATGCACGTGGCGTACGGGATGATCCGTCCCGACGCCGGGACGATCCGGGTCGCGGGCGCGCCGGTCACCTTCGCGAACCCGCGCGGGGCGCGCGCCGCCGGGATCGGGATGGTGCACCAGCACTTCACGAGCGTGCCCGCCTTCACCGTCGCGGAGAACGTGGCGCTCGCCGCGGGGTGGGCCGTCCGCCCCGCCGCATTGCGCGCCCGCGTCCGGGCCCTCGCCGAGCGGCTCGGCCTGCCGCTCGATCCGGACGCCAGGGCCGGCGACCTCCCCGTGGCGCTCCTCCAGCGGCTCGAGATCGTGAAGGCCCTCGCGAGCGAGGCGCGGGTGCTGCTCCTCGACGAACCCACCGGCGTCCTCACGCCCCCCGAGGTGGACGACCTGCTCGCGCTGGCGCGGCGCTTCGCCGGGCAGGGCGGGGCGGTGGTGCTCATCACGCACAAGCTCGACGAGGCGCTCCGCGCCACCGACGAGGTGACCGTGCTCCGCCGCGGGCAGGTCGTGCTCGCGCGCCCGGTGGCGGGGGCCTCTGCGCGCGACCTCGCCTCCGCGATGGTGGGCGACGCCACCGCGCTCGACGAGCCGCCGCCCGCCCCGGCGCCGGGCGATGCACCCGTGCGGGTGCGGCTCGCCGGGCTGTCGGTGCGCCGCGAGGACGGCACCGCGCCCGCCGTGCAGGGGGCCGAGCTCGTGGTGCGCGCGGGGGAGATCGTCGGCGTGGCGGCGGTGGAGGGGAATGGGCAGCGCGAGCTGCTCCGCGCCGTCGCCGGGGTGCTGCCCGCGGAGGGGACCCTCGAGGTCGCGGCGCCGGTGAGCTTCATCGCCGAGGACCGGACGACCGAAGGGCTGGTCCCGGCCTTCACCCTCACCGAGAACGTGGCGCTGGGCCTGGGCCGCGCCGCGCCCTGGGTGCGCGGGCCCTCGCTCGACTGGGCCGCGGCGCGCCGGCGCACCGCGGCGCTCATCGCCGACTACGACGTGCGGGCGCCGGGTCCCGACGCCCGCGCCTCGGCGCTGAGCGGCGGGAACCAGCAGAAGCTGGTGGTGGCGCGCGCGCTCGAGCGGCGGCCGGCGGTGCTCGTGGCGGAGAACCCGACGCGCGGGCTCGACCTCGCGGCGACGCGCGCCGTGCACGACCGCCTGCGCGAGGCGGCGGGGCGGGGGCTCGCGGTGCTGGTGCACTCGAGCGACCTCGACGAGGTCCTGGCGCTCGCGCACCGGGTGGTGGTGGTGAGCCGGGGCCGCGTCGTGCCGGTGCCGGTGGGGGCGAGCCGGCAGTGGATCGGCGGGCTGATGCTCGGGGTCGAGGGGGCGCTCGCGTGAGCGCGCGGCTCCGGGCGCTGCTCGTCCCCGCGCTCGCGCTCGTGGCCGGGCTCCTCGTGATCGCGCTCTACCTCACGGCGAGCGGCTTCGACGCGGCGCAGGGCCTCGCGGCGATGTGGCGCGGCGCCTTCGGGAGCTGGTACGCGGTGAGCTCGGCGACGCTCGTCCGCGCGATCCCGCTCGCGCTCATCGCGCTGGGCTTCAGCCTCGCGCTCCGCGCGGGGACGCTCAACATCGGGGCGGAGGGGCAGTTCTACCTCGGCGCCATCGCCGCGACGTGGGTGGGGCTCCACGCGGGGACGCTCCCGCGCGCGCTCGCCGTCGCGCTCGTGGTCGCGGCGGGCGCCGGCGCCGGGCTCCTCTGGGTCGCGGTGCCGGCGTGGCTCAAGCGGCGCTTCGGGGTGCTCGAGGTGATCAGCACGCTGCTCCTCAACTTCGTCGCCGAGAGCCTGACGAGCCTGATGGTGCAGGGGCCGCTCCAGGAGCCGACGCACGTCTACCCTCAGAGCGACATGCTGCCGGTGTCGGCGCGCTTCTGGGCGGTGCCGGGGACGCGGCTCCATGCGGGGGCGGTGCTCGCGGTCGCCGCGGCGATCGGCCTCGCGTGGCTCTACCGCCGCACGGCGCTCGGCTTCGAGCTCCTCGCCGCGGGCGCGGGGCCGCGTGCGGCGCGGGTGACCGGCGGGCTCGACGTACCCCGGCTCGCGATGGGCGCCCTGCTCGCGAGCGGGGCCCTCGCCGGCATCGCCGGCGCGGCGGAGGTGGGCGGGGTGAGCTTCGCGCTCTACCCGAACCTCTCGCCCGGGTACGGCTTCACGGGGATCGCGGTGGCGCTCCTCGCGCGCGGCGAGCCGCTCGGCATCCTCGCGAGTGCCGTGCTCTTCGGCGCGCTCGAGGCGGGGGCCGGCGCGATGCAGCGGGACGCCGGGATCCCGTCGGTGGCCGTGTACGTCGCGGAGGCGGTGATCATCGTCGCCGTGCTCCTCGCGGATACCCTCGCGGCGCGGCGCCGCGCGGCCCTCGCGGAGGCGGGGGCGTGACCGCGGCGGAGGCGGGCGTGGTCGCGGGATTCCTCGCCGCCGCGGTGCGCGTCGCGACACCGCTCCTCCTCGCGGCACTCGGCGAGACCCTGGCGGAGCGCGGCGGCGTCATCAACCTGGGCATCGAGGGCGCGATGCTCGCGGGCGCGCTCGCGGGCGCGCTCGGCGCACAGGGCGGGAGCGCCTGGGCGGGGCTCCTCGCCGGCGTCGCGGCCGGGGCACTCGTGGCGCTCGTCTTCGCCGCGATCGCGATCGGGGCGCGGGCCGACCAGATCATCACCGGCACCGCGATGACCCTCGCCAGCGTGGGGCTGAC
>JBAIWX010000240.1:0-11962 GCA_037916975.1 Gemmatimonadales bacterium | reverse complement strand
GAGATCGAGGGCGCGGTGGAGCAGGTGGCCTGCGCGCTCCCCGCCGTCGTCACCTGCGACAAGGGGCTCAACAACCCGCGCCTCCCCTCGCTCAAGGGGATCATGGCCGCGAAGAAGAAGCCGCTCGACGTGCAGCCCGCCCAGCTCGGCGCGGCCGCCATGGCGGTGACGGGCCTCGAGCTCCCGCCCGAGCGGCAGGCGGGGAAGATCGTGGGCGAGGGCGCCGACGCGGTGCCGGCGCTCGTGGCGCTCCTCCGGAACGAAGCGAAGGTGCTCTGATGCAGACGCTCGCGATCCTCGAGCAGCGCGACGGCGCGCTCCGGAAGGTCTCGCACGAGGTGCTCGCCGCGGCGCGCGCCCTCGCCGACTCGGCCGGCGGGACGGTGGACGCCCTCGTCTTCGGCGCGGGCCCGGTGGCCGGCATGGACCAGCTCGGCGCGCACGGCGCCGACCGCGTCCTCCACGCGGTGCACGCCGACTTCGCGCTCTACAGCCCCGACGGCCAGGCGGCGACGATCGCCGCGATCGGCGCGCGGTACGGCGCCATCGTCTTCGCCGCCACCGCGACGGGCAAGGACCTCGCCCCGCGCGCCGCGGCGCGCCTCGGCGTCCCCGTCGCGACCGACGTGACGGCGCTCGCGCTCCAGGGCGGGAAGGTCGTCGCCACGCGGCCCGTGTACGCCGGCCGCGCGATCCAGCAGGTGACGCTCTCCGCGGCGACGGCGGTCGTCTCGGTGCGGCCCAACACCTTCCGCGCCGTCCAGGCGGGGAAGGCGGGCGCCGTCGAGGCGCTCGCGGTGCCGGCGTTCACGGCGCGCACCGTGGTGAAGGGGCTCCGGAAGCCCGAGGCGGCGGTGCTCGACGTGACCGAGGCGTCGGTGGTGGTGGCGGGCGGGCGCGGGCTCCGGGAGCCGGCCAACTTCCGGCTCGTGGAGGAGCTGGCACAGGCGATCGGCGGCGCCGCCGTCGGCGCGAGCCGCGCGGTGGTGGACGCCGGCTGGCGCGACCACGGCGAGCAGGTGGGGCAGACGGGGAAGACGGTGAGCCCGCAGCTCTACGTCGCGATCGGCATCTCCGGCGCCATCCAGCACCTCGCGGGGATGCGCACGGCGAAGACGATCGTCGCGATCAACAAGGACAAGGACGCGCCGATCTTCAAGGTGGCCGACTACGGCATCGTGGGCGACCTCTTCGAGGTGGTCCCGCGCCTCACCGAGGAAGTCCGGAAGCTCCGCGCGCAGGGCTGAGCCACCGCCGCGCCGCGCACGAGGGGCGCCGTTCCCGCCGGGGAGCGGCGCCCTTCGCGTCGGCGGAACACCGGTCCCCGGCTCCAGTATATTTCCCCGCCATGGAACCCCTCCGCGGGCCGCTCGTGATCGGCTCCGGCGTCGCCGGCCTCTGGGCCGCATGGCGCCTGGCGTCCGAAGGGCGGCCGGTCCTCCTCGCCACCAAGCTCTCGCTCACCGACAGCGCCACCGCGTGGGCACAGGGCGGCGTCGCGGTGGCGCTGGGCCCCGGCGACAGCCCCGCGCTCCACGCCCAGGACACCCTCGCCGCCGGCGACGGGCTCTCCGACCCCGAGGCGGTCCGCATCCTCACCACCGAGGGACCCGAGCGGATCCGCGAGCTGCTGGCGCTGGGTGCGGAGTTCGACCGCGGCGAGGACGGCCGGCTCCGGCTGGGGCTCGAGGCGGCGCACAGCCGGCCGCGCATCCTCCACGCCGACGGTGACCGGACCGGGGCCGCGCTCGTCCGTTGCCTCGTCGCGGTGGCGCGGCAGCACCCGCTCATCCGCATCCACGAGCACACCGAGATCCGCCGACTCGTCGTGCACGGCGGGCGCGTCGTCGGCGCCATCGCGCTCGACCGCGCGGGGATCCCGTTCCCGATCCCGGCCGGCGCCGTGGTGCTCGCCACGGGCGGCGTGGGCCAGCTCTACGCCGTGACCACGAACCCCCTGGGCGCCACCGGCGACGGCTGGGCGATGGCGTGGGACGTGGGCGCCGACCTGCGGGACCTCGAGTTCCTGCAGTTCCACCCGACCGCGCTCAGGCTCCCCGGCGTGAACCCGGCGCCGCTCGTCTCGGAGGCGGTGCGCGGCGCGGGGGCGTACCTCGTGGACCGGGACGGCACGCGCTTCACCCTCCGGCACGACGAGCGCGGCGAGCTCGCCCCGCGCGACATCGTGGCGCGCGCCGTCGCCGAGCAGGACGCGGCGGGGGGCGCCTTCCTCGACGCGCGGCACCTCGCCGACTTCGCGGAGCGCTTCCCCGGCATCCACGCGATGCTCGCGGAGCACCGCCTCGACCCCGCGCGGGACCTCCTCCCGGTGGCGCCGGCGCTCCACTACGCGATGGGCGGCGTGGTCACCGACCTCGACGGCCGCACCTCGCGCCCCGGGCTCTGGGCCGCGGGGGAGGTGGCGCGCACCGGGGTGCACGGCGCCAACCGGCTCGCCTCGAACTCGCTCCTCGAGGGGCTCGTCTTCGCCGACCGCGTGGCGCGCGCCGTCGCGCGCGAGCTGGCGCATCCGCCGGTCTTCCGCGCCGCCCCCGCCGACGTGGATCCCGGCGACGACGTGCGCTGCGAGCCGATCCGCGCCGCGATGCGCGAGGTGATGACGCGCGACGTCGGCGTGGTGCGGAGCGAGGAGACCCTCCTCCGCGCGGAGCGCGAGCTCGCGCGGCTCCTCGTCGAGACGCCCGATGGCGCCTGGCGCACCCGCAACCAGCTCTTCGTCGCCCGGCTCATCGCCTTCTCGGCGCGGCGGCGCCGGATGAGCCGCGGCGCGCACCGGCGCGCCGACTTCCCGCCGCCCCGACGCACCCGGAAGGTCTGATGGCCCTCGCCCTGCCCGTCATCGAGCCCACCACGCTCTCCCCGGCACGCATCGCCGAGCTGCAGGCGGCGATCCGCCAGCTCGCGCGCGAGCGGGACGCGGTGGTCCTCGCCCACAACTACGAGCGCCCCGAGATCCAGGACGTGGCCGACTTCGTCGGCGACTCGCTGGGCCTCTCGCGCGCCGCCGCGAAGACCGAGGCGAAGGTGATCGTCTTCTGCGGCGTGCACTTCATGGCGGAGACGGCGGCGATCCTCTCGCCGGCCAAGCGCGTCCTCCTCCCCGACCTCCGCGCCGGCTGCTCCCTCGCCGCCACCATCTCGGCGGACGACGTGCGGAAGTGGCGGGCGGAGTTCCCCGACTACGTCGCGGTGGGCTACGTGAACACCACCGCGGAGGTGAAGGCGGAGCTCGACTACTGCTGCACGAGCGGGAACGTGCTCGACGTGATCGACGCCATCCCGGAGGAGAAGGGCATCCTCTTCCTCCCCGACTTCTTCCTGGGCGCGCACGTGCGGCGGATGCGCCCGCACCGGAAGGTCGAGGTCTGGATGGGGGAGTGCCACGTCCACGCCGGCATCAACCCGCAGCGCCTCGCCGAGGTGCGGGCCGCGCACCCCGACGCCGAGGTGCTGGTGCACCCCGAGTGCGGGTGCGCCGGGCAGCTCATCTACGGCATCGGCTGCGGCGACGTGGACGCGGAGGGGGTGCACATCGCCTCCACCGAGGGGATGATCAACCTCGTCAAGCAGCGCCCGGCGACGCGGTTCATTGTCGCCACCGAGACCGGCATCATGCACCGCATGAGGCAGATGGCGCCGGAGAAGGAGTTCTTCGCGGCGGACGAGCGCGCGGTGTGCGCCTTCATGAAGACGATCACGCTCGAGAACACCCTCGACGCGCTCCGGCTCGACCGCTACCACGTGACGGTGCCGCCGGATGTCGCCGCGCGCGCCCGGGCCGCGGTGGACCGGATGGTGGCGCTGGGCCCCGTCGCCGCCGCGCGCCCCGGCGACTGACCCGATGGCCGGCGACGCCTTCCCGCGCGAGCACCTCGCCGCCGACGCGGAGGCGCTCGCGCGGCGCGCCCTGGCGGAGGACGGCGCCGAGGACGTTACCAGCCTCGTCACCGTGCCGGCGGCGCAGCAGGCGGCGGCACGGATCGAGGTTCGGGAGGACCTGGTCCTCGCCGGGCGGCTCTATGCCGACGCGGTGGCGGTCGCGTGCGGGCTGGCTCCGGTGCGGTGGCACGCGCACGACGGCGACCGGCTCCGCGGCGGGAGCGTCGCGGGAGACCTCGAGGGACCGCTCCGCGCCATCCTCCGTGCCGAGCGGACGCTGCTCAACGTCCTGCAGCGCGCCGCCGGCGTCGCCACCGCCACGCGCCGCTACGCCGACCTCGTCGCCCACACGCGCTGCCGCGTGCTGCACACGCGGAAGACGGCGCCCGGCCTCCGCCTCCTCGACGTGCACGCGGTCCTCGCCGGTGGTGGCGAGGTCCACCGCCTCGACCTCGCGCACACGGTGATGGTGAAGGACAACCACTGGCAGGCGCTCCGCGCGTCGGGCCGCACGCTGGCGGAGGCGCTGGCGGAGGCGCACGCCCGCGGGGTGGCGGGGCTCTACGTGGAGGTCGAGACGCTGGCGCAGGTGGAGGAGGCGTGCGCCGCGGGGGCGACGCGGCTCCTCGTGGACAACCAGTCGCCGGAGCGGGTGGGAGCGTGGGCGCAGCTCGCGCGGGCGCGGAGCCCGGGGATCGAGATCGAGGCGACGGGCGGGATCACCCACGCCAACGTGGCGGCGTACGCGGAGGCGGGGGCGGACTTCGTCTCGATCGGCGCGCTCACCCACAGCGTGCGCGCCGCGGACCTGGCGCTCGAGGTGGTCGCGGCCTGAGGCGCGGGCCTCAGCCCCGCGCCGCCTTCACCATCCGGCCGAGCCGCTCGACGCCGGTCTTCACCGAGCGCTCCTCCGGCCCGAAGCTGAAGCGCACGTACTGCCGGAAGCGCGACGGCCGCCCGGCGCGGCGCTTCCCGGGGTTCACGTCGAAGAACTCCCCCGGCACGCAGATCACCTTCTCGTCGAGCGCGCGGCGGAAGAAGCTCATCCCGTCGTTCATCCCCTCCGGCAGCCCCGAGATGTCCCCCCAGCAGTAGAAGGTCGCCTCGGGCTCCGCGTCGAAGCGGACGCCCGCCTGGCGGAGCCCGTCGAGCATCAGCTTCCGCTTCCGCCGGAACGCCTTCTGGAGCGCCGCCGTCTCCTGCAGCACGAGTGCCGGCTCGAGGAGCGGGAGCGCCGCGCGCTGGAGGGGCTTGGAGCCGCCGCCGTCGAGGAAGCTGCCGGTGCTCGCCACCGCCTCGATCACCTGCTTCGGGCCCACGATCCAGGTGCAGCGCCAGCCGGGGTAGCGCCAGTTCTTCGTGAAGCCGTCGAAGAGCACCACCGGGTCGCGGTCCACGTCCTCGACGTACCGCGCGGCCGAGACGAGTCCGAGCTGGTCCTCGGCGCCGGTCCAGAGGTAGTGGGAGTAGAACTCATCGAAGAGGAGCGCGCACTGGAGCTCGCGCGCCGCGGCGACCCACGCCGAGAGCTCCTCGCCCTGGATCGCGTGCCCCGTCGGGTTGCAGGGGTTGGAGAGGAGCACTGCCGAGAGCCCGCGGCCCATGATCTCGCGGCGCAGCTCCTCGGCGGAGAAGCGGTAGCCGCGCGCCGGGTCGAGGAGGATCGGGATCGCGGTGAAGGGCCGGAAGATGTCGAGCAGCTCCTCGTACGCGGTGTAGTCGGGGAGGAAGTGACCGAGGTTGACCTGTCCCAGCGCCGCGACGGCCCGGGTGAGCGAGGAGCGCCCGCCGCCGCAGATGCAGACGTTCTCCGCGGTGTACTGCGACTTCATCCCGCGCCGGTACAGGGTGTTGTAGAGCGCGGCCACCGCCTCGCGCAGCTCGCGGATCCCGGCGACGGGCGCGTACTCCTGGTCGTCCACGGCGATGTCCACGTGCTGCACGCGGGGCGGCGCCCCCGGGAGCGGGCCCGTCTCCGGCTGGCCCTGCCCGAGGTTCACCCAGTCCACGTGTCCGTAGCGCCAGCCGCGGCGCGCCGCCTCGGCGGTCACGTAGATCACCCCCGTCCAGGGGACCTGGCGGAAGCCGGGCACGGCGGGAAGCATCGGCATCGGGCGGCGCTCGCTCGGGGACGGAGAGTCGGTGCAGGGGGCTTGCACCGAAAGGTACGAAGCGGCCGCCGGCGGCGCACCGTCGCCGCCCCGGGGCCTCGTCCCGCGCGGGTTATATTCTCCGACCCCTCGCCGGGGCCATCGGCGGGCCTCCGGGCCCCCCTTCGACCTTCCCGCCAGGAGCACCGTGTGGGCCGCATCCTCCCCGTGAAGCACCAGGCCGAGCTCCCGCTCGACCGCCTCATCCTGCGTGACGCCCCGGGCGCCGAGGCGATCGAGATGGACGTCGTGATCGTGGGGGCCGGACCGGCGGGGCTCGCCTGCGCGATCGAGCTCGCCCGGCTCGTGAAGCGGGACCAGGAGCAGGGCGGCGGCATGCCCGACCTGGGCATCGCCGTGCTCGAGAAGGCGGGGTCGCTCGGCGAGCACACCCTCTCGGGCGCCGTCATCAACCCGCGCTCGCTGCAGGAGCTCTTCCCCGGGCGGCCGCTCGAGGAGTTCCCCTTCCGCCAGCGCGTGGAGGGAGAGGCGGTCTACTTCCTCCGCCCCGATTCGGCGCTCAAGCTCCCGACGCCGCCCACCATGAAGAACCACGGGTATTACACCGCGTCGCTGTGCGAGGTGGTGCGGTGGATGGGTGAGGAGGCGGAGGCGCTCGGGGTGAACCTCTTCCCGGGGTTCCCGGTGGAGTCGCTCTTCGTGGAGGGGAACGCGGTGAAGGGGGTCCGCACCACCGCCACGGGGCTCGATCGCGAGGGCCAGCCCGGGTCCGGGTACCAGGAGCCGACCGACCTGACGGCGAAGGTGACCGTCCTCGCGGAGGGGACGCGCGGCCCGCTCGGCCAGGCGTGGCGCGCGTGGCAGGGGGTTCGGAGCGCCAACCCGCAGATCTTCGCGCTCGGCGTGAAGGAGGTCTGGCAGGTGAAGCGGCCGCTCGACCGCGTCATCCACACCCTCGGCTGGCCGCTCCCGACTGACGCCTTCGGCGGCACGTGGCTCTACCCGTACGGCCCGAACCAGGTCTCGCTCGGCCTCGTCGTCGGGCTCGACTACCACGACGCGCACCTGGACGCGCACGTGCTCCTGCAGCGCCTCAAGCTGCACCCGCTCGTCAGGCCGGTGCTCGAGGGGGGCGAGCTGCTCGAGTGGGGCGCCAAGACGATCCCCGAGGGCGGGTACCACGCCCTGCCGGAGCGGCGCGTCGGCGACGGGCTCGTGATGGTCGGTGACACCGTGGGCTTCGTGGACGTCCCCTCGCTCAAGGGCGTCCACTACGCCATCCAGTCCGGGATCTACGCGGCGCGGGCCATCTTCGCCGGGCTCAAGCGCGGCGACGCCTCCGCCGCGGCGCTGGGCGAGTACGACCGGCTGGTGGACGGCAGCTACGTGGCGAGCGACCTCGAGCGCACGCGCAACATGCGCCTCGCGTTCAAGGACGGGTTCGTCGCCGGGGGGGTCAAGGCGGGGCTCATGACCCTCACCGGCGGCCGCTTCCCGGGAGGCCGGATCGCCATGCCGGCTGACGCGGAGGCGCCTCGGGAGGTCCGTTCCACGGAGCCGTTCGTGCCCGACAACGTGCTCACCTTCAGCAAGGTGGACGCGGTCTTCAAGTCGGGGAACGCCACGCGGGACACGATCCCCACGCACCTCACGGTGGGGAAGGACGTGACCGGCGAGGTGGCCGATTTCTACGCGCACCTCTGCCCGGCCGGGGTGTACGAGCGGGTCGGCGACGAGCTCCGGGTGAACGCCCCGAACTGCGTGGACTGCAAGGCCACCGACGTGCTCGGGCCGCGCTGGACCCCGCGCGAGGGCGGCAGCGGGCCCAAGTACCGCCAGATGTAGGCGCCAGCGCAGCACGGAACCTGCAACGCGAGGTCTCCATGACCGCCGGGGACCGCAACATCCTGCACGCGATCGAACCCGCCGGGGACGGGCTGGCCGGGCGCTGGCGCCGCTTCTGGCGGGAGCCGGACCCGGTGCTGGCCGACGCCGGCTCGCGGGGCGAGCTGCTCGTGGCGCAGGTGCGCGTGGCCGTCACCGCCCTGCTGCTGCTCGTCCCGGGCGCCAACCTCTGGCTCGCGCCCCGGCTCTTCGAGAACCGGGTCGGGTTCGCGGTCACGCTCGCGGCGTTCGCGCTCGCGGTCGGCGTCTGGCTCCTGGTCCGCACCGGGCGCCGGCCCGCGTGGCTCGGCACCCTCTGCACCGCCTTCGACGTCTCCCTCGTGAGCACGGCGCTCCTCATCTACGTGCTCACCCACCAGCCCCTCGTCGCCACCAACAGCCGCGTCGTCTTCGAGGCGTACTTCCTGGCCATCGCCGTCACCTGCCTCCGCTACGACGTGCGGCTCTGCCTCCTCGCCGGCATCCTCGCGGTCGCGCAGTACCTCTCGGTGGTCGTCCTCGCGACGGGGCTCTACGACCTCGACGACCTGGCCGACGGGATCGTGCGCTACGGGCGCTTCGAGTGGAGCAGCGTGATCTCGCGGCTCATCCTGCTCGGCATCGCGTCGCTCCTGAGCGCGGTCATCGTGCTCCGCGTCCGCGCGCTCCGGCGCCTCTCGGCCACCGACCGGATGACCGGGCTCTTCAACCGGGGCCACTTCGACGAGCGGCTCGAGGCGGAGCTGAGCCGGGCGCAGCGCCTCCAGCAGCCGCTCTCGGTGGTGATGCTCGACGTGGACCGCTTCAAGGAGTTCAACGACCGGTACGGGCACGCCGCGGGGGACGTGGGGCTCCGGACGATCGCGGAACGGATCCGGGGGATGACGCGACGGAGCGACCTGGTGGCGCGCTATGGCGGGGAGGAGTTCGTGTTCGTGATGCCGGACACCGGCGCCGACGTGGCGTTCGACAAGCTCGAGCAGATCCGGCAGGCGATCGAGGCGCTGGACATCACCCTCCCGCGCGGGCAGGGGACGGCACGCCTCACCGTGAGCGCGGGGATCGCCACCTCGCCCGCCGACGGCGCCGCCGCCGACGAACTGCTCGACGAGGCGGACGCCCGGCTCTTCCGCGCCAAGGCGGCGGGGCGGAACCGGGTCGAGGCCCGGCGGCTCGTCACCCCCCGTCGCACCCCGGAACGGGGCCTCGGCCTCGCCGGGTGACCCCCCGCCGGCGCCCGGGGGGTTGCGCGTCGCTTCGACGTCAATAGTTTATCGGTCACGGCGCCGAGATACGGCGGTGCCGGCAGGACGGGCCGGGACGGCCTTCTCCGCTGCGACGACGATCCGACGTTCCGGCCCCTGCCGGCCGGCACCAGCCCCGTGGGCGTGCCGGCCGGCTTCGGCGTCAGGGGCCCTGCTCCCCGACGATCTTGATCACCACCCGCTTCCGCCGCTGCCCGTCCCATTCCCCGTAGAACACCCGCTGCCACGGCCCGAGGTCGAGCGCCCCGTTCGTCACGGGGACGATCACCTCGTGCCCCATCACGAGGCTCCGCAGGTGCGCCGCGGCGTTGTCCTCGCCGGTGTCGTTGTGCCGGTAGCGCGCCGGGTCCCACGGCGCCACGCTGTGCTCGAGCCAGTGCAGGATGTCGTGCCAGAGCCCCGGTTCGTGGTCGTTCACGAAGACGGACGCGCTGATGTGCATCGCCGAGACGAGCGCGAACCCCTCGCGGATCCCGCTCGCGCGGAGCTGGTCCTCGACCTCGTCGGTGATGTCGATGATCTCCTGCCGCCTCTTCGTCTCGAACCAGAGGTAGTGCGTGTGGCTCGGCATCGGTCCTCCGGCGTGGCGGGGCGGCGTCCGGGCGCGGGGCCCGGGGCCTACCGCAGGAGCTCTTCGATCCGCACCGAGGCGTCGGTCTTCTCGTCGCGGTACTTGACGATCACCGGCGCGTAGAGGTGCACGCCCGCCGCGGCGCCCGGGCCGTGGCGCACCGGCCGTGAGCCGGGCACGACCACGGCGCCCTCGGGGATCTCGAGCGGCCGGTCGCCCTCCCGGCGGTAGGTGCGGTCGTGGACGAGGTCGTACACCACCGTGCCGCCGGTGAGGAGCACCCCCGGGGCGAGCACCGCGCGGCGCCGCACGATGGTCCCCTCGTACACGCCGCAGTTCCCGCCGACCAGCACCTCGTCCTCGATCACCACCGGCACCGCGTTGGGCGGCTCGAGCACCCCGCCGACCTGTGCCGCGGCGCTCAGGTGCACCCGCTTCCCGACCTGCGCGCACGAGCCGACGAGGGCGTGGCTGTCCACCATCGTCCCCTCGTCGACGTAGGCGCCGACGTTCACGTACATCGGCGGCATGCAGACCACGCCGCGCGCCACGTAGCAGCCGTCCCGGATCGCCGAGCCGCCGGGGACGATGCGGACGCCGTCGTCGGGGCCGATCGGCTTGAGCGGGTAGGTGTCCTTGTCGTAGAACGGGAACGGCCCGCCCGTCGCGGCGGGGCGCATGGCGCCCAGCCGGAAGCCGAGCAGGATCCCCTGCTTCACCCAGGCGTTGGCGCGCCAGGTGCCGTCGGCGCCGCGCTCGGCGGCGCGGAGCGTCCCGGCGTTGAGGCCGGCCTTGAGCGCCTCGAAGGCGTCGCGGGCACGCGGGGCCTCGCCGTCGGGGACGCCGGCGGCGTAGCGCTCGATGGCGGCTTGGAGCTCGTCGTGGGTCATCGTCAGTGGCGGACCGGGATGTCGAGCCGGCGGAGTTCCTCGCGGAGCCGCGCGAGCGTGGCCTCGGAGGCGGGGGTGAGCGGCAGCCGGAGCGCGTGCTCGCAGCGGCCCATCAGCCAGAGCGCCGCCTTCACGGGGATCGGGTTCGACTCGATGAAGTTGAGGTCGAGGAGCGGGAGGAGCTGCGCCTGCAGCGCGCGTGCGTCGTCGAGGTGGCCCATCAGCGCATGGCGGACGAGCCGGCCGAGGGGCCCCGGGACCTCGTTGCTCGCCACGGAGACGAGCCCGTCGCCGCCGCAGGCGATGAGCGGGAGCGCCATCCAGTCGTCGCCCGAGTAGACGCGGAAGCCGGGCGGGCGGATCCGCAGGAGCTCGAGGCACTGGTGCAGGTCACCCGACGCCTCCTTGATGCCGGCGATGTTGCCGTGCGCGGCGAGCGCCGCCGTCGTGGCCGGCAGCATGTTGACGCCGCTCCGGCCGGGCACGTTGTAGAGGACGACCGGCCGGGCGCTCGCGTCCGCCACCTCGCGGAAGTGGCGGTCGAGCCCGCCCTGCGTCGGCTTGTTGTAGTAGGGGCAGGCCGAGAGGATGTAGTCCGCGCCCGCCTCGCACATGCGCCGCGTCTCGGCGACCGCCTTGCGGGTGTCGTTGTGCGTCGCCCCGGCCACCACCGGCACCCGGCCCGCCGCCTCCTCGACCACCGTCGCGACCACCGCGACCCGCTCTGCCTCCTCGAGCGTCTGCGCCTCGCCGGTCGAGCCGCAGGGGACGAGGAAGTCGATCGCCTCCGCCACCTGCCACTGCACCAGCGCACGGAGGGCGGGGAGGTCCACGCGCCCATCGCGGGTGAACGGCGTCACGATCGCGGTGCCGCAGCCGCGCAGCGTCGTCATCGGTCGCTCCCGAAGAGCACGTCGTCGAAGGTGAAGCTGCCGGTCCGCCCCACGAGCCACTCGGCCGCGAGCACCGCGCCCTGCGCGAAGACGGCGCGGTCGCGCGCCTCGTGCGTGAGCGACACCGACTCGAACGGGCCGTCGTAGGCGAGGGTGTGCGTCCCGGGCAGGTGCCCCGCGCGCACCGACGTCACCGGCAGCGCCGGGCGGCCCGACGCCTCCGCCACCACGCGCTGCAGCAGCCGGCCGGTGCCCGAGGGGGCGTCCTGCTTGGCGGCGTGGTGCAGGTCGAGGATGTAGCCCCCGAATTCCGGCTGGTCGGCGAAGCGCCGCGCGAGCTCGGCGGCGGCCTTGAGGAAGAGCGCCACGCCGATCGAGAAGTTGGGCGCGTGCAGGAAGGCCCCGCCCCCCGACTCGGCGAGGGCGCGGAGCCGCGGGAGCTCCCCGT
>JBAIWX010000239.1:0-13496 GCA_037916975.1 Gemmatimonadales bacterium | reverse complement strand
AGCCCATCAGCAGGATCCGCGAGGCGATGTTCTTCGACGGCTGGATCGGCACCTCGGCCCGGTCGAGGATCCGCACGTCGGGGATCGCGCTCGCCTCGGCGAGCTTGTTCTCCTCGTAGCGGTTCTGAAGGTTCGTGTAGAGCGTCTGCGCGGCGAGCATCTCGCGCGTGTAGCGCTGCTCGGTGATCGTGCGGGTCGGGATCTCCTGCAGGTCTTGCGACGCGGACGCGATCTGGCCCTGCATCGTCGCCTCGCGCGCGCGCAGCTGCGCCGCGAGCGCGGCGGTGAGCTCGGGGATCGTGCGCGTGGTGAGCGTCGTGATGCGGTCCTGCAGGTCCTTCACCGGCTTGTATTCGTCGGTGTACTTGTAGCGCAGTGCGCGGAGCTGCGCCTCCGCGTCGGTCAGTTCGGTGAGCGCCCGCTGCAGGTCGGCCGACCCCTTCACGGCTGCCACCGACTGGTACGCCTCGGGCGAGAACCGGCCCGCCGCAGCGTTGGCGACGAGCTGCTCCACCGCCAGCCGGTCGCGCTTGAGTTCCTCGAGCTCGAGCTTGCTCTGGAAGTAGTTGCTGAGGACGGTCGGCTGCGTGCTCTGCAGGCCCGCCGCCACCGGCGCCGCCTCGTTCGGCAGCGTGATCGTCTTGACGCGGAAGCTCTCGAGGCGGTTCTCGGCGTCGCGCAGCTGCGCCGCGGCGTACTCGAGCTGGCCGGAGAGGATCTTCGTCATCTCCTTGAGCTTCGCCTTCTTCAGGTCCGCCGCCACCTGCACGAACTGCTCGGCCAGCGAGTTGACCACGAGCGCGATCCGGTGCGCGTCCTGGCCCGAGAACTCGAGGACCAGGAAGTTCCCGTTCTGCGCCATGCGCGTGACGAGGTCGTCGCGGAGGCGGATCGCGGCGTCGCGCGGGGTGACCACGGTGAAGTCGATCCGCCGCTTCGGCCCGAGGGTGGAGGCCGCCGGTGCCCAGAGGAAGCCGATCTCCCGGCCGAGGCTGTCGCCGGGCGCGCCGCCCCCCACCTTCACGCCCTGGTCGGTGCTGAGCGTGACCCCGGTGCCCGCCTCGTTCACCTCGAGCCGATAGACGCCCGGACGGAAGCGCTCGGCCAGGCGGAAGTCACGGAAGACGGCCGAATCGCCGGGTGCGGCCGGCGTGAGGAAGAGGTTGGTCTTCGCGACGACCGTGTCGAGGACGACGAAGCTCCGGAGCAGCTCGATCCATGCGGTGGCGTTGAGCAGTTCCTCGGCGCGGATCGGGCCGTTCGCCTGCTTGTCGCCCTCCACCCAGATCGTCGCCTGCGCCGTGTACTCGGGCTTGATGAACCGGGTGGCGCCGACCGTGGCCCCGGCGCCGAGCGCCGCCACCACCAGGATGAGCCACTTGTAGCGCTTGAGCGCCGCGAGGTACCGGGCGACGTTGAGGCCGCCCTGCGCCTCCTCCTCGGGAGCCGGGTACCCGAACGGCTCGGCGAGGGCCGTCCCCTGAGGCGGGACGGCGGTCGGCAGGACCTGCGATGGCTGGACGTCGGACATGATGCGCCGGGGCCTCGGGGCGAGGAAAGTGCGCTATACCTCTCAACCTACGGAGGATGAGAGCAAAGGGAATACCGCGGCGTCCGCGGTCGGTTCACTTCATAAGTCGTTCTGGCGCAACGGTTGACGCGATCTGGCGTCAGGGTTCCCTTGAATTGTGGCTCCCCTGCATCAGGTGGCCCGCAGTTTGCTCTCCGATTGTAGCGCACGCAAGACGGTCGGCCCGCTGCGGGGGTACCGGAGTAACACCCGGTGCCCCGGTCCGGGGGCTGCCGATCCCTGACGCCAGACAGGACGCCCGATGCCCGACCTCACGAGTCCCGTGCCGCAGGACGCCGCTGCCGAAGGGGCGCGCGACCCCCTGTCCATCCCGCACGAGGTGAAGGCCAGCATCCGCATCGCCGTCATCGACGACGAGCGGACGCTCCGCGAGAGCTGCGCCATGGTGCTCCAGGCCGACGGCTTCAACGTGACCACGGTCGGCCGGGGCGAGGAGGCGATCGAGACCGTCAAGCGACGCAAGTTCGACATCATCCTCGTGGACCTCTACATGGCGCAGGTCTCGGGGCTCGACATCCTCAAGGCGGCGCTCGAGGCCCACAAGGACACGATCGTCGTCGTGATGACGGGGAACCCGAGCGTCACGAGCTCCATCGAGGCCCTCCGCCAGGGCGCCTGGGACTACCTGCCCAAGCCCTTCTCGGCCACGCACCTGCAGGTGCTGATCGGCCGGGCGTCGCACGCGGTGATGGTCTCGCGCGAGACGCGGGAGCTCCGCCTCCAGCTCATGAACCAGCACAGCGCGAGCGAGAAGATCGCGCTGATCGGCATCTCGCCGTCGTTCCGCAAGGCCGTCGAGCTGGCGCGCAAGGTCGCCGCCACCGACGCCTCGGTGATGATCCACGGCGAGAGCGGCACCGGCAAGGAAGTCATCGCGCAGTTCATCCACCAGCAGAGCCGGCGTGCGAGCCGCGCGCTCATCCCGATCAACTGCGCCGCGCTCCCCGAGCCGCTGCTCGAGTCGGAGATGTTCGGCCACCGCAAGGGCGCCTTCACCGGCGCCGACCGCGACAAGCCGGGCCTCCTCGAGACCGCGAACGGCGGGACGCTCTTCCTGGACGAGCTGACCGAGATGACGATGCCGCTCCAGGCCAAGCTGCTGCGCGTCATCCAGGACGGCGTGGTGCGCCGGGTGGGGAGCGAGACGACCGACGCCGTCGTGGACGTGCGGTTCATTTCCGCCACCAACCGCGACCCCCAGGAGGCGGTGGAGAAGGGCATCCTGCGCAACGACCTCTACTACCGCCTGCGCGTCGTGCCGATCAAGCTGCCGCCGCTCCGGCAGCGGCAGGAGGACATCCCGCTCCTCGCGAACCACTTCCTGACCTACTACTGGCAGCGCCACCGCCAGGTGGGCGACCGGTCGCCGCGGCTCAGCGAGGCGAGCATCGCCTTCCTGCGCTCCCGGCCCTGGCGGGGTAACGTCCGGGAGCTCCAGAACGTCATCGAGCACGTGGCGGTGCTCGCCGAGCCGGAGCAGGTCATCCAGCCGACGGACATCCCGCTCTACGACGACGGCGACGCCCCGGTGGAGGCCGGGGCGGCCGGGATGCCCGCGGTGAGCTACGACGAGGCCTTCCACGTCGCCAAGGACCGGGTCGTCGCCACGTTCGAACGCGACTATCTTACCCGTCTCATCGCCCGGGCCGGCGGCAACATGTCGAAGGCCGCCCGGCTGGCCGGCGTGGACCGCACCACGCTCTACCGCCTCATGGACAAGCACGGGATGCAGAAGGACGAGACGTCCGAAGGGGAGGAGTGACCCTCCGCGCCGAGGCCACGGTCGCCCCGGCGGTGCTGGAGGCGCTGCGGGCGGCCGCCGAGCGGGCGGGCGCCGAGGCGGAGCGCGTCGCGCACCATGCCGGGACGCCCGAGGAGCTGCAGGCCGCGCTGGAGGGCCTCGTCCGTGAGGTCCACCAGGTGCTGCAGGGCGCCGAGCCCCCCGCGCCCGGCAAGGGCGGCCACCTGGCCCGGGCGCTCCTGGGACTGTTGCGCCGGGCGCTCGCCGACGAGCTGGCGCGGCTCGAGCCGGCCCCCGACGGGGCCGACGTCGTGCGGCTCCTCGGGGCGCTCGAGGCGGTGGGCGCCGCGTACGAGCCGGACTGGTCGCAGCACTTCGCCGACCGGCTTTCCGGCCCGGACGGCCTCGAGCTGGTCGTCGAGGTGGCGCACGACCTCCGCTCGCCCCTCACCTCGATCCTCTTCCTCGCCGAGACGCTCCAGCGCGGACGCAGCGGGACGGTGTCACCGATGCAGGAGCGGCAGCTGGGGCTCATCTACAGCGCCGCCTTCGGGCTCTCCTCGATGGCGAGCGACGTGATCGAGCTCGCCCGGGGCGGGGACCGGCTGGTGGACCTGGACCCGATCCCCTTCTCGATCTCCGACATCCTCGAGTCGGTGCGGGACATCGTCTTCCCGATCGCCGAGGAGAAGGGGCTCGAGGTGCGCCTCGTGCCGCCGGCGCAGGACTTCCGCGTCGGCCACCCGGTGGCGCTGAGCCGGGTCCTGCTCAACCTGACCACCAACGCCCTCAAGTTCACGAGCGAAGGGCACGTCGAGCTCTCGGCCGCGGCGCAGGACGGCGACGCCGTCGTCTTCGCCGTGCAGGACACCGGGCGCGGCATCCCGGAGAAGGCCATGGCGACGCTGTTCGAACCCTTCCGCCGGCGCCAGCGGGACGGCGACTACGCCTTCTCGGGTTCGGGGCTCGGGCTCTCGATCTGCCGGAAGCTGGTCGAGGCGATGGGCTCGCGGCTCGAGGTCGAAACCAGTGCCGGGCAGGGGTCGCGGTTCCACTTCACCTTGGTGCTTCCCCGCGGCAGCCTCGGCTGACTTCCGGCATCATCCCGCCCCGGCCTACCCGTAGCTCCCGTCGCCACATAGATTTCCGCCGCCTTTGGACTCGCCCGCGCCACCCCCGCGCGCCCGCGGTCCGGGGATGACGCCATCACGCTCGCGGCCTGCCCGCGCACGTGATGACGGTTCCCGGCACCCGGCGCCCGGAGGGTGACGCGGCGACCGGCAGGCTCTCGGTGAGCCTCCGGCCACCACCTACGGGGATGCCGGCGCGTGCCGCCGCGGGATGGTCCCGCGGGCCCGCCGGGTCCCGAGAAGGAAGCATGGCGCCCGCGCGCATCCTCTCCCGCTCCGCCGAGAACGTCCCCGCGCACCTGCGCGGCCGCACCATCGAGCCCCCGCTCCACGCGCCCAACGCGGCGCTCCTGATCGACTTCGACAACGTCACGCTCGGCATCCGGAGCGACCTCGCCAAGGAGCTCCGCACGCTCCTCAACAGCGACATCATCAAGGGCAAGGTCGCCGTCTCGCGCGCCTACGCCGACTGGCGGCGCTACCCGCAGTACATCGTGCCGCTCTCGGAGTCGTCCATCGACCTCATCTTCGCGCCGGCGTTCGGCACCGCGAAGAAGAACGCGACGGACATCCGCCTCGCGGTGGACGCGATGGAGCTCGTGTTCACGCGCCCCGAGATCGGCACCTTCATCCTGCTCTCGGGCGACAGCGACTTCTCGACGCTCGTCATCAAGCTCAAGGAGTACGGCAAGTACGTCATCGGCGTCGGGATCCGCGAGTCGGCGAGCGACCTGCTGATCCAGAACTGCGACGAGTACTACTCCTACTCCGACCTCGCGGGGCTCACGAAGGAGACCGAGGTCCCCTCCACGCAGCGGGACCCCTGGGAGCTCGTCCGCGAGGCGATCGCCCAGATGGCGCGCAACGGCGACGTCATGCGGTCGGATCGCCTGAAGCAGGTGATGCAGCAGCTCGACCCGAACTTCGACGAGCGCAACGCCGGCTTCAACCGGTTCTCGAAGTTCGTCGCCGAGGCAGGGAACCGCGGCCTCCTCAAGGTCTCGAAGCTCGACAACGGCCAGTACGAGGTGGCGCCGGCCGGCGCGGTGGCGGCCGCCGCCCCCGCCGCCGAGCCGGAGCGCGAGGCCGAAGGGGAGGAGCGGGGCGAGCGCGAGGGCCGGCGCGGCCGCCGGCGCGGTCGGGGCCGTGACCGCGAGCGGGGCGAGCGGGGCGAACGGGGTGAGCGCGCGGAGCGGCCGGAGGGTGGCCGCGCCGAGGAGCGGCCTGCCGCGGCCGCCGCGGCGCAGGGGCTGCCGCTCGCCCGCGCGTTCGGGCTCATGCGCGACGCCCTCGCGCAGCTCGAGCCTCCGGTGCCGCACGAGAAGCTCCGCCTGCGCATGGCGGCGCTCCTCGGCAAGGACGATCCGCTCCTCGCCCCCGACCGCTTCCCGCGCCTCCTCCGCCAGGCGAACGACGCCGAGGTGGCCGACGTGCGGAAGGTCTCGGACGACGAGTACGAGGTGTCGCTGCACGTGACCGAGGACCCGCGTGCCCGCCTCGGCGCACCGGTCCGCCCCGCGGCCGGCGGCGCCCCCGCGGCGCCGGTGCCGATGGTCGGCGTCGTCGAGCTGGAAGAGGAGCCGGCGCCCGCCGCCGCGAGCACCGCGGCCGATGCACTCCGCTTCGGCGGCCGGATGCGGCGCGGCGTGCGCGGCCCGGCCCGGCCCGCCGAAGTGCCGCTCGTCGGGGTGATCCACCTCGACGAGGAGCCCGCCGTCGAGGCGGCGCCGGCGGAGCCGGCCGAGGCCGGGAAGCCGAAGTCGCGCCGGGGTGGCCGCGGCCGCGGCAAGGCGGCGAAGGCCGAGGCCGCGCCCACCGAGGCGGCCGAGGAAAAGCCGACCAGGAAGAAGTCCTCGCGCGGGCGCGCGAAGAAGAAGGCGGCCTCCGCCGAGTGACGCGCGCAGGCCGGGACTCGGGACGGATGGGACGGGCAGCCACGCTGCCCGTTTCGTTTTTCGAGCGACCCACCGAGCAGGTGGCGCGCGAGCTGCTCGGATGCCTGATCGTCTCGCGTGCGGGACGCGCGGTGACGGTGGGCCGGATCGTCGAGACGGAGGCCTATCTCGGCTATCGCGACCCGGCGTCGCACGGGTACCGGCACCGCCGCCACGCGCGGAACGAGGCGCTCTTCGCGCCGCCGGGCACCTGGTACGTATACCTCTCCTACGGCGTGCACTGGTGCTGCAACCTGGTCACCCACCGGCAGGGTGACGGGGCAGCGGTGCTGCTCCGGGCCATCGAGCCCGTCGAGGGGCTCCCCGCGATGCGGCGCCGGCGCGGGGGCACGGTGGACCGGCTCCTCGGCTCCGGGCCGGGGCGCCTCACGCAGGCGCTCGGGATCACCCTCGCCCTCGACGGGCGAGCGATGCCGGGGAGCCCGGTCCGGATCATCTCGGGCGACGCCGTCCCGGAGCACGTGATCGGGGTCGGTCCGCGCGTCGGGATCACGAAGGCGGCGGACTGGCCGCTCCGCTTCGTGCAACTCGGCTCGCCGCATCTCTCCCGTCCGCTGCGGAGCTGACGCCGGCGCCGCCTCCCGAAATGCCAGCGGGGCACGGTCCCACCGGACCGGGCCCCGCTCGCGTCGCTGCGTGCCCTCGAGGTGACTAGCGCTCGTCCTTGTCCCGGGCGCTGCCGAGGCTGAAGCGCGCGCCGGCGGTCAGGATCCAGGTGCCGCCTTCGAGGAGCTTGCTGCCGGCGTTGGGTCCGGTCGTGAGCTCGGCCTGGCCGAAGATGGACGCGGGGCCGCCGCGGAACTGCAGGCCCGCGAGCACCGAGGCATAGGCGTAGGTGGAGCGGTCGTCGGTCTCGGCCTGGATGGCGGCGATCTCGTCCGGGGTGAGGCCCGCCGTGTTCTGCGGGTACTTCTTCACCACCTGCATGATGCCGCCGCCGACGCCGAAGTACGGCTCGGCCGGCGCGCGCACCGGGAACCCGACGAGGGTGGCCTGGTAGCGGCGCACGTCGTTGAAGAGGACGTTGCGGATGCCGTTCGGGGCGGTTGCGTCGGCGTAGCTCGCGAGCTGGTTGCTCTTGATCATCTCATCCACCTGGATGAGGAGGCCGGTGCGCCGCGCCGTGATCAGCATGTTGCCGCCGACCGAGGGCTGGGCCCCGCGCGTCTGGCTCGCCGTCTTGTAGGCGAAGATGCCGAGCTGGGCACCGACGTACCACTTGAAGTCGCCGGACGCCTTGGGCTTCTGCTGCGCCGCGCCGGTCCCGGCGCCGAGGCCGAGCGCCAGCATGCCGAGGGTCAGACTACGCGTGAGCATGCTCATCAGACTGCCTCCGTGGAGGTATTCGCGGCCGAGCCGGTCAGGGTTCCAGGACACATTCAAAACGCAGGGTTTCTTGCCGTATCACCCCGGGAGCCGGCCTGCCGGGCTCGGGAGGTGCCCACGACGTCGTCACCGTTCGCTTGCGCTTCGGGGCAGGGAGCGGCGGGTCGTGCACCGCGATCCGCTCCAGCTAAACTCTTGCCTGCCAGTGTTTTGCGCAAGTCATTCCGGCGGCGGCCGGTCCGCGATCACGCGGGGGCCGCGGGCGGCGGGCCGTCTCGAACCTCGGCACCACCGCGCACGCTGCTGCACGGGGGGTGCAAAGTCGGGGCCAGCGACTGTCCGGAGAAGGGGACGCCGTCAGATGAGCCCGAGCTTCGTCCCGACCTTCCGGAAGGCGGCCAGGGCTTCGTCGAGGTCGGCGCGGGTGTGCGCCGCGCTGATCTGGCAGCGCACGCGCGCCTGACCCTGCGGGACGACGGGGAACCCGAAGCCGGTCACGAACACCCCCTCGTCGAGGAGCAGCTCGCTCATCCGGATCGCGGCGGCGGTCTCGCCGAGGATGACGGGGATGATCGGGGTCTCGCCGGGCAGGGGGGCGAAGCCGAGCCCGAGGAGCTGCTCGCGGAAGTAGCGCGCGTTCTCGTGAAGCCGGGTCACGCGCTCGGGGTGGGCCTCGAGGTAGCGCACGCTCGCGAGGGCGCTCGCGGCGACGGTGGGCGGGAGGGCGTTCGAGAAGAGCTGCGGCCGGGCGCGCTGCGTAAGGTAGTCGCAGACCGCCTCGCTCGCGGCGACGAAGCCGCCGGCGGCCCCGCCCAGCGCCTTCCCGAGGGTGCTGGTGATGATGTCCACCTCGCCCAGCATGCCGAAGTGCTCGGCGGTGCCGCGGCCGGTCTTCCCGAGCACGCCGGTGGCGTGGGAGTCGTCCACGACGAGGATGGCGTCGTGCGCGCGGCAGATCTCGAGGAGGTCGGGGAGCTTCGCGATCGCCCCCTCCATCGAGAAGACCCCGTCGGTGATGACGAGCTTGACGCGCCGGTCGGTCGCGGCGGCGAGCTTCGCGCGGAGGTCGTCGAGGTCTGCGTGGCGGTAGACGCCGGTCTGGCACTTCGTGATCGCCTTGGCGAGGCGGATGCCGTCGATGATCGAGGCGTGGTTGAGCTGGTCGGAGAGGACGAGGTCCTGCTCGCCGAGAAGGGTGCCGGGGACGGCCTCGTTCGCGTTCCAGCAGCTCACGAAGGAGAGCGACGCCGGGGTGCCGACGAGCCGGGCGAGCGCGGCCTCGAGCTCGCGGTGCACGGTGAAGGTGCCGCAGATGAACCGCACCGACGCGGTGCCCGCGCCGAAGCGGTCGAGGGCGTCCTTGCCCGCCTGCACGACCTCGGGCACGTCGCAGAGGCCGAGGTAGTTGTTCGAGGAGAGGATGATGACCTCGCCCCGGCCCTCCATGACCGCGCGGGCCGCCTGCGGGCCGTCGAGGTAGTTGAGCCGCTTGTAGACGCCGTCCGTCCGGAACTGGTCCAGGTCGGCGCGGAGCCGCGCCTCGAGCCCCGACGGGGCGACGGTGCCGGTCATGCCCTCACCTCCAGGATCACCTTGCCCGCCTGCCCGTCCTTGATCACCGCAATCGCGTCCGCGATGCGGTCCATCGGGAAGCGGTGCGTGACGACGGGGCGCGGGTCGAGCTGGCCGCCCCGCAGGTAGCGCTGCATCTCGTCCCAGGTGCGGTACATCCGCCGCCCGGTGACGCCGTAGATCGTGAGCCCCTTGAAGATCACGTCGCGCGCGAAGTCCACCTCGGTCGTTCGGCTGGGGGTGCCGAGCATGTTCACCCGGCCGCCGAGGCGCGCGGCGGCGAAGGCCTGCGCGTGCCCGACGGGGTGGCCGCTCATCTCGCAGACGAGGTCGGCGCCGTCGCCGCCGGTGAGCTCGCGGACGCGGGCCACGACGTCCTCCCTGGCGGCGTCGAGCGTCACGTGCGCGCCCATCGCGCGGGCGAGCTCGAGCCGCCGCGGGTTGAGGTCGCTCGCCATGACGAGGGCGGCGCCCGCGGCGCGCGCGACCCCCACCGCGAAGCAGCCGATCGGGCCGCACCCGAGCACGAGCACCCGCGCGCCGGCGGTCACGCCGCCCTCGAGCACGGTGTGGACGGCGTTCCCCATCGGGTCCATGATGGCGCCGACCTCGGTCGGGATCCCGTCGAGCCGCATCACGTTCGAGGCGGGCATCGCAATGTACTCGGCGAAGGCGCCGTCGCGGTCCACGCCGATGATCGCGGTGCGGCGGCAGAGGTGGGCGTCACCGAGGCGGCACTGGAGGCAGTGGCCGCAGACCACGTGGCCCTCGGCGGTGACGAGGTCGCCCACCGCGAGGAGCCCGGCCGCCTCGGCGTCGCGGCCGAGCTGGACGATCTCGCCGGCGAACTCGTGGCCGATCAGGACCGGGGGCTTCAGGCGGTTGCTCGCCCAGTGGTCCCACTCCCAGATGTGCAGGTCGGTGCCGCACACGCCGGCGTAGTGGACCTTGATGAGGACGTCGTTGTCGCCGACCGACGGGACGGGGACGTCCTTGAGGATCATGCCGGGACCGGCCTGGTCCTTCACCAGCGCGCGCATGGGGGCTCGGGGCTTGGACGGCGGGAACTATGGCGCGGTGCGGGGGGCGGAGCAAGGCGGCCCGGCAGCCGTGGGGCGCCGGGCCGCTGGGGCCTGGAGGGGCGGGCGGAGCCCGGCTACACCTCGACGCCGGCCTCCACCATCGGCGGCCGGCGGGCGCCCACCTTCTCGACGCGGATGGCGCTCACCTTGAAGCTCGCGATCCGCGCGTACGGGTCGAGCTGCGGGTTGGTGAGGATGTTCGCCGCCGCCTCGCGGAAGTGCATCGGGATGAACACCTGGCCCCGCGCCTGCCGGTCGGAGACGCGGACGTTGATGCGGATCGAGCCGCGGCGCGTGGTCGCGATGACCGGGTCGCCGTCCAGGAGGCCGAGCTCGGCGCAATCCTCGGGGTTCATCTCGATCACGGGCACCGGCTCGCGGCTGTCGAGGCCGCGGGAGCGGCGGCTCATGGTGCCGGTGTGCCAGTGGTACATCTGCCGCCCGGTGTTGAGCACGAGCGGGTACTCGTCGTTGGGCAGCTCGTCGGGCGGCAGGTACTCCACGCCGACGAAGCGTCCGCGGCCGTCCGGGGTGGGGAAGCCGTCGGCGAAGAGGAAGGTGGTGCCCGGGTGGGTCACGTCCGGCACCGGGTACTGGATCGAGCGCAGGTCCCGCAGGCGGTCGTAGTTGACGCCGCGCCAGGAGGGCGTCACCCGCGCGATCTCGTCCATCACGTCCGCGGGCCCGGCGAAGTCGGTCCGGAGGCCGAGGCGGTTGGAGAGGTCGATCAGGATGTCGAGGTCGCGCCGCGCCTCGCCCGGGGGCTCGAGCGCCGGCTCGAGCAGTTGGATGTGCCGGTCGGTGTTGACCGTCGTCCCCTCCTTCTCGGCGAAGGAGGAGCCCGGCAGCACCACGTCGGCCCAGCGCGCCGTCTCGGTGAGGAAGAGGTCCTGGACGGCGAGGAACTCGAGCCCGCGCACCCAGTGCTCGGCGTGCGCGATGTTCGGGTCGGAGAGGACCGGGTTTTCGCCCATCACGTACATCCCCTTGATCGGGCTGTCGTCGGCCACGATCTGGGTGACCATCAGGCCCTTCGTGAGCGAGAGGCTCTCCTCGGGCACGCCCCACGCCTTCGCGAAGATGGCGCGCACCGCCGGGTCCTCG
Organism: Gemmatimonadales bacterium; assembly: GCA_037916975.1. Lineage (GTDB taxonomy): Bacteria > Gemmatimonadota > Gemmatimonadetes > Gemmatimonadales > GWC2-71-9 > JAGGAG01. The sequence goes on along the minus strand of JBAIWX010000239.1, from coordinate 1,995 downwards.
ACCGGGCGGTAGTCGGTGTAGGCGAAGGGGATCGCGCCCATGTCCGAGGAGCCCTGCACGTTGTTCTGGCCCCGGATCGGGATCATCGGCGCGCCCCAGCGGCCGATCATCCCGCAGGCGAGCATCAGGTTGAGGAGGCTCGCGACGATGTCGGTGCCGGTCGAGTGCTGGGTGAGGCCCATCGCCCAGAGCGTGGCGGTGTTCGGGCCCTTCGCGTACATCTCGGCCGCCGCGCGGATCGTGGCCGCGGGGATCCCGGTGATCCGCTCCGCCACCTCGGGGCGGTACATCTGCACCGCCTTCACCACCTCGTCCCACCCGTGCATCCGGGCCTCGATGAACGTCCGGTCCTCGAGCCCCTGCGCGATGATGTGGTTGAGCATCGCGTTGTAGAGCACGACGTCGGTGCCGGGCATCATCTGCAAGTGGATGTCGGCCAGCTCGGCGAGCTCCGTCTTCCGCACGTCGGCGACGATGAGCTTCGCCCCCTTTCGCACGGCGCGCTTGATGAGCGCGCCGAAGACGGGGTGCGTCTCCGTGGTGTTGGCGCCCGAGATGAAGATGACGTCGGTCGCCTCCTCGATCTCCCGCATCGAGCCCGAGGCGGCGGAGGTGTGCATCGCCCGGGACATCGCCGAGACCGAGCTCGAGTGGCAGAGCCGGGTGCAGTGGTCCACGTTGTTCGTGCCGAGGGCCCCGCGGATCATCCGCATGAAGACGTAGTTGTCCTCGTTGGTGCACTTGGCGGAGGCGAGCGCGGCGAGGGCGCCCGCGCCGTGCTCCCGCTTGATGCGCAGGAGCTGCTGGGCGGTGAGGCTCAGCGCCTCCTCCCAGGTCGCCTCGCGGAAGGCGCTGTACCAGGCAGCGGGCGTCGCGACCCGGTCGCGCACGTCGTCCTCGTCGAGGACCGGGAGCGCGACGCCGGTGAGCGGCGGCTTCCCGACCTGCCGCTGCGGCGGGCGGGGCTTCTCGCGCTTGGCGATGTCCTCGATGAGCTGCCACGGCCCCTCGCGGTGCCGGGGCCACTCGCCGGTCCAGATCCACTCGGTGCCGTCGTGGACCCAGCCCTTCCGGATGAGGGGCGCCTTGAGCCGGTCGCGGTGCTGGGGGAAGTCGTAGCCGAAGCGGCCCTTCACGCAGGTCGAGCCGAGGTTGGGCGAGTACTCCTCGATCGAGGGGCTCGTGACCCGCAGGATCCGCTCGTCCTTCACGTGGAGGTCGAGCTGGCACCCGACGCCGCAGTAGGGGCAGACCGAGCGGACGACGCGGTCGGGGTGGCGGATCGCGTCGGAGCCGAAGCGCTGCTTGGGGATGAACTCGAAGATCGCGTTCGTCGGGCAGACGCGGACGCACTCGCCGCACCAGGTGCAGCCGGCGTGGTCGGGGTCGCCGTCGCCGCCCACGATGATGTGCGTGTGCCCGCCGCGCTCCGCCACGTCGAGCACGCCGACCTCCTGGATGCTGTCGCAGGCGCGGACGCAGCGCGTGCACAGGATGCAGAGGCTCATGTCGTGCTGGATCATCACGTCGCCGGGGCGCTCGTCGCCGTGGCGGAGGCCCAGCTCGTGGTGCGCGGGGGGGCGTGCGTCGTAGCGGACGCAGTACTCCTCGAAGACGTTGCGCGGGTCGGCGCGGCCGCCGTCGGCGAGGTGCTCGCCGGGGTAGCGCTGCAGCAGGAACTCGAGCACCGACTTCCGGTTCTCGCGCGCCGCGGGGGACTCCGTTTCCACGACCATCCCGTCCTGCGCTGGCGCGTAGCAGGCGGGCTGCAGCTTGCCCTGGCCCTGGATGGAGACCAGGCAGATGCGGCAGTTGGCGACCGTGGGGAGCTTGGGATACCAGCAGAGGGTCGGGATATCGATGCCCGCCGAGCGGGCGGCATCGAGAATGGTGGCGCCGGGCGTGAACTCGACCCGGGTCCCATTGATGGTCAACGACGGCATGTCACTCGACTCCGGTCCGTGTCCGGTGGCTCACGTACACCTTCCGAGCATA
>JBAIWX010000238.1:0-14183 GCA_037916975.1 Gemmatimonadales bacterium | reverse complement strand
AAGCGGCATAGTGACCGGCACTTTTCGCTTCGAGCGGCGGATCGACGTTCGAGCAGTTGGGTATCGCCATCGGACATCGCGGATGAAACCTGCATCCGCTCGGAGGATTCATCGCGCTTGGAATCGTGCCCGCAATCGCCTGCAATCGATGATGGCGGGCGCCATCCGTGCCGGGAATCGATTCCAGCAGCCCGCGCGTGTACGGATTGAGCGGATTACGAAACAGTTGCGTCGACGACGCCTGCTCCATCACGCGCGCAGCATAGAGGATCGTTACGTCATCGGCATACTCTGCGACGATTCCGAGATCGTGCGTCACAAGGATCACGGCGAGTCCGAGACGCGTCTGAAGATCGCGGATGAGATCGAGTATCTGGGCCTGAATCGTCACGTCGAGCGCGGTCGTCGGCTCGTCGGCGATGAGCACCTCGGGTTCCGCGGCGAGCGCGATCGCGATCATCACGCGCTGGCGCTGCCCCCCGCTCAGCTGGTGCGGGTAGAGGTCGAGCCGCGCGGCGGGGTCGGGCAGGCCGACCTCCTCGAGCAGCGCCCGCGCGCGCTCGCGGGCCGCCGCCCGCGTCACCCGCCGGTGCGCGCGCACCGCCTCGGCGATCTGGTCGCCCACGGTGAGGACGGGGTTGAGGCTCGTCATCGGGTCCTGGAACACCATCCCGATCCGCCCCCCGCGCACGCGCCGGAGCGCGCGCGCGTCGAGCGTCGTCAGCTCCTCGCCCCCGAGCCGCACCGAGCTGCCCGCCGCGATGCGCCCCGGCGGCGGCACGAGGCCCAGGATCGCGAGGCTCGTCAGGCTCTTCCCGCAGCCCGATTCCCCGACCAGCGCCAGCGTCTCCCCGCGCGCGAGGGCGAAGCTCACCCCGTCCACCGGGTGGACCTCGCCCGGGGGCGCGGGAAAGGTGACGCGCAGGTCGCGGACGTCGAGCAGGGGGGTCATGGGCTCCGGGGGTCGAGCGCGTCGCGGAGGGCGTCGCCGACGAGGTGGACGGCGAGCACGCTGAGGCAGAGCGCGAGCCCCGGAAAGATGCTCGTCCAGGGCGCGGAAGCGAAGATGCCCTTCGCGTCGAGGAGCATCCCCCCGAGTGAGGGCGTCGGGGGGCGCACGCCGAGGCCGAGGAACGAGAGCCCCGCCTCGAGGAGCATCACGTCGCCCACGCCGAGGGTCGCCGCCACGAGCACCGGGCCGGCGACGTTGGGGAGCAGGTGCCGGAGCGCGATGCGGCGCCGCCCCGCGCCGAGCGCCTCGGCGGCGCGCACGTAATCGAGCGTCCGCTGGCGCGCCGCCTCCCCGCGCACGAGGCGGCTCGTGCCGAACCAGCCCGTCACGCCGAGGAGCAGGACGAGCGCCCCGAGGGGGACGCGCTCCCAGACGGCGAGGAGCGGGAGCAGGAGGAAGAGCCGCGGGATCGCGAGGAGCGCGTCCACCGTGCGCATCAGCACCGCGTCGGCGGTGCCGCCCAGCGTCGCCGCGGCGAGCCCGACGAGCGTGCCGAGGGTGACCGCCAGCAGGGCGGCGAGTGCGCCCAGCGTGAGCGACACGCGGAGGCCGCCGACCACCCGCGCGAGCAGGTCCCGGCTCAGCTGGTCCGTGCCGAGCGGGTGGGCGAGGGAGGGCGGCAGGAGCGCCTCGCGCAGGAGGTCGCCCTGCGCGGCGGGGTCGGGCAACGTGCCCGGGAGGAGGGCCGCGGCCGCGACGACGATGCCGAGGAGCAGCCATCCCGCCCGGCCCGACGGCCGGCGCCAGCTCGCGCGCAGTGCCGCCCCCGGCCGGGCCGTCATCCGTCGCGCAGCCGGGGGTCGAGCCACCGGTGCAGCAGGTCGGCGAGCACGCCGCCCGCCACGACCGTCGCGGTCGCGAGCGTCGTGCTGCCCATGAGGAGCGGGTAGTCGCGCGCGGCGGCGGCGTCGGCGGCGAGCCCGCCGAGCCCGGGCCACGCGAACACCCGCTCCACGAACACCGCGCCCACGACGAGCAGCGGGAGCCAGAGCCCGAGCAGCGTCACCACCGGCGAGAGCGCGTTGCGCCACGCATGCCGCCGCACCCTGCGCTCGTCGAGCCCCCGCGCCCGCGCCGCCAGCACGAACGGCTCGCGGAGCGCTTCGAGCATCGCCGCGCGCTGGTAGCGCATCGTGGCGCCGACGGTCACGAGGGAGAGCGTCGCGGCGGGCAGCACGAGGTGGCGGAGCAGGTCGGTCGCCGCCGCCCAGCCGCCGGCGGCGCGGAGCGGGTCCGTCATCCCGGCGACCGGGAGCCAGCGCAGCGTGATCCCGAACCAGCCCGCGAGCAGGAGCCCGAGCCAGAAGACCGGCGTGCTGTAGGCCACCAGCGAGGCGATGCCGAGCAGGTGGTCGGCGGGCCGGCCGTGGCGGAGCGCCTGCAGCGCGCCGAGCCAGACGCCGAGCGTGAAGTTGACCAGCAGGACCGCGCCGCCCAGCAGCAGCGTCGCCGGGAGCCGCTCGAGCACGAGGTCGCGCACCGGCCGCTGGTACTGGATCGAGGTGCCGAAGTCGCCGCGGGCCACGCCCGACGCCCACGAGGCCAGCTGCGCGGGGAGGGGCACGTCGGGCGCGTACCGCGCGCGGAGGCGGGCCACCGCCTCCGCGCTCAGCGTGCGCTCCTCGGTCAGGCCCGCGAGCGGGTCCCCCGGGGCGAGGCGAGTGAGGAGGAAGAACACGACGAGCGCGCCGGCCATGGTGGCCAGCGCCTGGAGGAGCCGTCCCGCGAGCCAGCGCACGCTAGCGGCCGCTGCCCGCCGCCGGGCGCCAGCGCCGGAGGGCCGTCCAGTACGACTCCGGCCGGATGTCCGGCGGGGCGAGCCAGCCGGCGTAGGCGGCGGTGCTCTCGAAGGCGTACAGGAACACCGCCGGGTGGTCGTCCGCCAGGCGGTGGAGGGCCGCGGCCCACGCGCCGCGCACGTCGCCCGCCGCATAGCGTGCCCGGGCGAGGAGCGAGTCGAAGGCGGGGTCGCAGAAGCGCGCGACGTTGCTGCCCCCGATGCCGGCGCAGGTCCAGCTCTGGACCAGCCCCGACGGATAGGGATCCTGCGTGGCCGCCGAGAGGTCCACGTCGAACTGCCCGCGGTTGCGCCGCTGCTCCCAGGTGCTGCCCTCGCTGATCGCGAGCTCCGCCTGCACGCCGATCCGCCGCCACTGCTCCTGCAGGATGGCCGCGTACTGCACGCGCGGCCAGGAACTGGCCGGCCCGGTGATCACGAGCCGGAGCGGCGTGCCGTCGCGGTCGAGCACGCCGTCCCCGTCGTGGTCGCTCCAGCCGCGCGAGGCGAGCAGCCGCCGCGCCGCCGCGGTGTCCGGCGCGTCGGGCGTCGGCGCGAACGGCCGGACCCACGACGCCATCGGCACCGGCGCCCCCGGCACCTGCCCGTACGGGCCGAACACCGCGCGCAGCATCGCGCCGCGGTCGAGCGCCAGCACGAGCGCGCGGCGCACCACCGGGTCGGCCAGGATCGGGTGCGGGCGCGCCGTGTCGCCGTTCGCCCGCTGGTTGAAGAGCGCGTAGCCCACGGAGTACGTCGGGAAGCGCAGCGTGCGCAGGTCGTCCCGCGCCGCCACCTGCCCGAGCGCGCTCGTCGGGGGCGAGATCTCGGTGACGAGGTCCGCCTCGCCGGCGAGCAGCAGGTTGAGGCGCGCCGACGGGTCGGCCGCGACGCGGAAGACCACCCGGTCGATGACCGGGCGGCCGAGGAAGAAGTCCGGCACCGCCTGCAGCTCGACGAACTGGCCGGGCTCCCGGCGCACCCAGCGGTAGGGCCCCGAGCCGACAGGCGCCTTCACGAAGGCCGACGCGGGCAGCGAATCGGGCGGGATCGCGGCGAGGAGGTGTGCGGGGAGGATCGGCGCATGCCACGTCGCGTCGAAGAGCTGTTCGGGATACGCCCGACGGAAGCGCACCACGACCCGGTGGCGCCCCTCGGCGCGCACCTCCTCCACCTCCCGCAGCACCACCGCCTGGGCCGGCGAGACCTCGGGGTCGCGCGCCCGGCGGAAGGTGAAGAGCACGTCCTCCGCGGTGACGGGGACGCCGTCGTGCCACCGGGCGCGCGGGTCGAGCTCGAAGACCAGGGTGCGCGCGTCCCGGCGCGTCCACGACCGCGCGAGCTCGGGCGTCGCGCTCCGGTCGCCGACGCTCGTGCCGGCGTAGCGCGCCAGCCGGAGGAAGAGCAGGTCCGCCATGCGCACGTTGTCGGTGCGCCCGGAGAGCCCGGGCACCGGCGCCGTGACGTCCGCGCTGATCACGATCCGCAGCGGCCGCGTCGCCTGCGCGCGGAGCGCCGCGGGGAGCAGCAGGCAGGCGAGGCCGAGGCGGGCGGCGGCGGACCGGCGCATGGGGGTCGCTCCGGAAGTGCTGGGGGAAGCCGCGGCGGCCGCGACGAGGGAAGTATAGGACGGTCGGCCGCGCAGGCGGCAGCGCCCCGTCATCGTCGCCAGGTCCACGCGGGGTCACGGTAGCGCGCCCCGAGGGCCGCCGCCTCCGCCAGGGCCGAGTCGCCCTCCGCGAACGGCGCCCAGGCGCCCCACCCCCGCGCCGCCGCGACGATGGCCTCCGCGAGCTCGCCGAACGCGACGGCGCGGCCCAGTGCCTCGCCGAGGGAGGTCTCGCCGCCCGCCGGGGCGGGGCCCAGCGTCACCGTGCCGACGGTGGCCTGCGAGCCGCCGAGGAGCACCGAGCCGTGCTGCAGCAGCGCGCCGTGCTCCCGCACCTGCGCGCTGCCCACCACCTTCCGCCCGCCCACCAGCACCTCGCCCCCCGCCGGCGCGGCGAAGCAGGCGCCGGCGCCGAGCGTGCCGGGTGTCACCGGGGGCGGCGCGAGCGTCGCCGGGGCCCCGAGGGCGCGGAGGGCGGCGGCGAGCGTCTCGTGCACCCGGAGGTAGGTCGCGCGCAGCGCGCCGAGCCCCTCGGCGGGCGCGGCCACCGCATACGTGAGCTCCTCGGCGTGCCAGACCGCGCGGCCGCCCGTGGGGCGCCGTACCGTGTCGAGGCCCAGCGCCACGATGCGGGCGCGGTCGTAGCGGCGGAGCGCCGGCTCGTGCCGGCCGAAGGAGAGGCAGGGCGGGGCCCAGCGATAGAGCCGGAGCACCGCCCGCCCCGAACGCGCCGCCCCGGCCAGCAGCGCGGCGTCGAGCGCCATCTGCTGCCAGCCGGGGCGGGCCGCGTCGTCCAGCCAGAGGTGCCAGCGCACCCCTACTTCGCCGCCTCCGCGAAGGCCTCCATCGGCACGCAGGTGCAGACGAGGTGCCGGTCCCCGTACGCGCCGTCGATGCGGCCGACGGTCGGCCACACCTTGCCCTCGCGCACCTGCGGGGAGGGGAAGGCCGCCTGCTCGCGGGAGTAGGGCCGGTCCCACCGGTCGCCGACCACCTGCTGCAGCGTGTGCGGCGCGTGCACGAGCACGTTGCTCTCGCGCGGGACCCGGCCCTCCTCGATCGCGCGGATCTCCGCGCGGATCGCGATCATCGCGTCGCAGAAGCGGTCGAGCTCCTCCTTCGACTCGCTCTCCGTGGGCTCGATCATCAGCGTCCCCGGGACCGGGAAGGAGACCGTCGGCGGGTGGAAGCCGTAGTCGATCAGGCGCTTCGCCACGTCCTCGACCTCGATCCCCGCGCTCGCCTTGAAGGGCCGCACGTCGAGGATGCACTCGTGCGCCACCAGTCCGTTCCGCCCGCTGTAGAGGAGCGGGAAGTGGTCCTTGAGCCGGTGCGCGACGTAGTTCGCGTTCAGGATCGCGACCTTGGTGGCCTCCGCGAGGCCGTCGTAGCCGAGGAGGTTGATGTACGCCCACGAGATCGGCAGGATCCCGGCACTCCCCCACGGCGCGGCCGAGATCGCGCCGCAGCTCTGCGCGGCGCCGAGGTCCACCACCGGGTGCGACGGGAGGAACGGGGCGAGGTGCGCCGCCACGCAGATCGGCCCCATCCCGGGGCCGCCGCCGCCGTGCGGGATCGCGAAGGTCTTGTGCAGGTTCAGGTGGCAGACGTCGGCGCCGAAGTCGCCGGGGCGCGTGAGCCCCACCTGCGCGTTCATGTTGGCGCCGTCCATGTACACCTGCCCGCCGTGCTGGTGCACGACCCGGCAGATCTCGCGGATCCCCGACTCGAAGACGCCGTGGGTGGACGGGTAGGTGACCATGAGCGCCGCGAGGGTGGCGGCGTGCTGCGCCGCCTTGGCGCGCAGGTCGGCGAGGTCGACGTTGCCGAGCTCGTCGCTCTTCACCGGCACCACCGTCATCCCCGCCATCACGGCGCTCGCCGGGTTGGTCCCGTGCGCCGACATCGGGATGAGGCACACCGTGCGGTGCGTGTCGCCCCGGGCGTGGTGGTAGGCGCGGATGACCATGAGCCCGGCGAGCTCGCCCTGCGAGCCGGCGTTCGGCTGGAGCGACACCCGCGCGAAGCCGGTGATCTCGGCGAGCTGGTACTCGAGCTGGCGGAAGAGCTCCTGGTAGCCCTGCGCCTGGTCCCGCGGCGCGAACGGGTGCAGCCGGTTGAAGCCGCGCCAGCTCACCGGCATCATCTCCGACGTCGCGTTGAGCTTCATCGTGCAGCTGCCGAGCGGGATCATCGCGTGGCAGAGCGAGAGGTCCCGCGCCTCGAGCCGCTTGATGTAGCGCAGCATCTCCGTCTCGCTGTGGTAGCGGTGGAAGACGGGATGCGTCAGGTAGGCGCTCGTCCGCTCGAGCTCGCGCGGGATGCCGCGCTCCGGCCGGCGGCCGATCTCGTCCAGCATGAACGGCAGCGTCTCGTTGAGCGAGAAGATCGTGATCAGGTCGGCCACGTCGCCCAGCGTCGTGGTCTCGTCGAGCGCGATGCCGAGGCGCGTCGGCGAGATGACCCGGAGGTTGACCTGCCGCATCCGAGCCGCGTCCATGATCCGCGGCAGCGCCCAGCGCTCCGTCTCCACGCACAGCGTGTCGAAGAAGTGCTCGTGCACGACCCGGTAGCGGAGCCGCCGGAGCGCGTTCGCCAGCGTGACCGCGCGGGCGTGCACCCGCTCCGCGATGCGCCGGAGCCCGTCGGGGCCGTGGTAGACCGCGTACATGCTCGCCATGACCGCGAGCAGCACCTGCGCGGTGCAGACGTTGCTCGTCGCCTTCTCGCGCCGGATGTGCTGCTCGCGCGTCTGGAGCGCCATCCGGAGCGCGGGCCGGCCGTCCACGTCGCGCGAGACGCCGATGATCCGCCCCGGCATGTGCCGCTTGTGCTCGTCCCTCGTGGCGAAGAACGCGGCGTGCGGGCCGCCGTAGCCGACCGGCACCCCGAAGCGCTGGCTGTTCCCGACCGCGATGTCCGCGCCCCACTCGCCCGGCGGGACGAGGAGCGTGAGGGCGAGCAGGTCCGTCGCCGCCGTGACGAGCGCCCCCGCCGCGTGCGCCCGCGCCGCGAGCGGGCGGCAGTCGCGCAGCGCGCCGTCGGTGGCGGGATACTGCACCAGGCAGCCGATCACGCCGGGGCCGAACTCGAACTGCTCCGGCGACTGCACCTTGACCGCCACCCCGCGCGCCTCCGCGCGCGTCACGACCACCGCGATCGTCTGCGGGTGGCAGTCGGCGTCCACCAGGTAGACCGGCGCCGGCGTCCGCGGCGCCACGGCGAGCGTGAGCGCCATCGCCTCCGCCGCCGCCGTCGCCTCGTCGAGCAGCGACGCGTTCGCGACCGGGAGCCCCGTCAGGTCGCTCACCATCGTCTGGAAGTTGAGCAGCGCCTCGAGCCGCCCCTGCGCGATCTCCGCCTGGTACGGCGTGTACGCGGTGTACCAGCCAGGGTTTTCGAGGATGTTCCGCTGGATCACCTGCGGCACGAAGGTGCCGTAGTAGCCCAGGCCGAGGTGGCTGCGGAAGATCTGGTTCTGCGCGGCCATGCCGCGGAGCGCCTGCAGCACCTCGCGCTCCCCGCGGCCGGGCGGCAGGTCGAGCGGGCGGCGCAGGCGGATGTCCTCGGGGACCACCGCGTCGATCAGCGCGTCGAGGGAGGCGTAGCCCAGCTGGTGCGCCATCTCCGCCACGTCCTCCTTGCGCGGGCCGACGTGACGGTAGGCGAAGTGCTGCGGGTGCAGCACCTGGAAGGACGGCATCGGGTGCGCCGGGATGCCGCCCGCCGCCTCGGGGTCCAGCTCGTCGCCGGCGGCGGAGGGGATGCGGGTCGCGGTCATCGGAAGGACGGGCTCCTGCTCGTGAAAAAAGGCACAAGGAAGACGAAAACGCCCCGGGGAGCGTCCCCCGGGGCGTTGCATGCTGCGGACCTCGCGAGCGCGGGCATCGTTACTGGCCGATGTGGGCCCGGTAGGCGGCGGCGTCGAGGAGCTTCCCCGCGTCGCCCGCGTTGGCCGGCTTGAGGCGGATCATCCAGCCGGCGCCGTACGGGTCGCGGTTCACCGCGCCGGGGTCGCCGTCCAGCGCCGCGTTCACCGCCACCACCTCGCCCGCGACCGGCGTGAAGAGGTCCGACACCGCCTTCACCGCCTCGACGACGCCGAAGGCCTGGCCGGCCTCGTAGCGGTCGCCCGGCTTGGGCAGGTTGACGAAGACGACGTCGCCGAGTTCGCCCTGGGCGTAATCGGTGATGCCCACGAGCAGGGTGCCGTCGGGCTCGGACTGCACGTACTCGTGCTCGGCGCTGTAGCGGAGGTGCTCGGGGACGTTCGACACGCGTGCTCCGGGGGTGAGTGACCGCGGGGCCCTGCAGGCGGGGGCATCCTATACGCCCCCGCGGCGCAAATCAAGCGCGCGCGCGGGCGGTGATCGCCTCCCACACCTCGCGCGTACGGCGCTCGAGCGCGGCGAGGTCGCCTGCGTTGTCGATCACGTGGTCCACGCGGCCGCGCTTCGCCGCGCTCGGCAGCTGCGCGGCGATGAGCCGCTCGGCCTCGGCGGTGGGGAGCCCGCTGCGCTCGAACAGCCGCTGGCGGCGCAGCGCCTCGGGCGCGTCCACCAGCACCACGACGTCGAACGCCGCGGGGTCGGCGGCCTCGAAGAGGAGCGGGATGTCGGTGACGACGATCGGCGCCCCCTCGGCCGCCGCGGCCTCGAAGCGCTCGAGGCGGAGGCGCTGCACCGCGGGGTGCACGAGGGCGTTGAGCTCGTGGAGCGCCGCGGGGTCGGCGAGCACCACCGCGCGCAGCTGCGCCCGGTCGAGGGAACCGTCGTGGCGGAGCACCCCCTGGCCGAAGCGCCGGGCGATGGCGGCGAGGACGGGCGTGCCCGGCGCCTGTACCTCGCGCACGAGCTGGTCGGCGTCGATCACCACCGCGCCCCAGCGGCGGAAGAGCTCGGCGACGGTGGACTTGCCGGCGGCGACGTTGCCGGTGAGCGCGACGTGGAGGGTCACAGGAGGGCCGTCTGGTCTTCGTCGGCGCGCGGCACCCGGTGGCAGTGCCGGCAGCGCGCCTCGTAGGATTCGCGACCGCCGACCATGATGACCGGCGAGTCCCACCGGGCGGGCCGCCCGTCGATCAGGCGCTGGTTGCGGCACGCGAGGTCGCCGCACACGATGCAGATCGCGCGCAGCTTGTCCACCTGCTCGGCGACCGCCATCAGCTCCCCCATGGCGCCGAAGGGCTGGCCCCGGAAGTCGGTGTCGGTCCCCGCGCACACCACCCGCACCCCCTTCGCCGCGAGCTCGGTGGCCACGTCCACGATGTCCCGGTCGAGGAACTGCACCTCGTCGATCGCGACGAGCTCGGTGTCCGGCCGCACCAGCCGCGCGATCTCCGCGGCGTGGTCCACGGGCGCCGCCTCGACGGAGGTGCCGTCGTGGCTCGTCACGTTGTAGAGGCCGGCGTAGCGCGCGTCGAGGTGGGACTTGAACACCTGCACCTTGCGCCGCGCGATCGTCGCGCGGCGCACCCGGCGGATGAGCTCCTCGCTCTTGCCGCTGAACATCACCCCGCTGATCACCTCGATCGAGCCGGGGCGCGAGCCGTGGTACATCGCGGCCTCATGGAGGGAGGGGTGGGGCGGGCGCCGCGGGCGCGGGGCCGAGGCCCCAATCTATAGCGCCGGGACCGGGGGCCGGCCAGTCGTGCTTGCCCGCCGGCGCAGGCGCGGGATATTCTCCGCCCTCGTGCGCGCCGGCCGGCGTGCGCCGCCCGCCCACCCCCATCGACCCTCGCCGGAGCGTCCCGTGAACAAGCAGGGGCTCATCGCCGCGCTCGCCGCGCGGCTCGACCTGCCGAAGGCCCGTGCCGCCGCGGCGGTCGAGGCGCTCTTCGCCGCCGACGGCATCATCGCCCAGGAGCTCCGGCGCGCCGGCCGCGTGCAGGTCACGGGGTTCGGGAACTTCGAGGTGCGCCGCCGGGCGGCGCGCCGCGTGAAGGACCCGCACCACGGCCGCACCCTGCAGGTGGATGCGGCCGACGTGCCGGCCTTCCGCGCCGGCAAGGCGCTCAAGGACGCGGTCGCGAAGCGGCGCTGAGCGTCAGGCGCGCTCGCGCGGGCGCCGCGGCGCCGCGCCGCGGGGGCCCGGCCCCCGGTCGAGGCGTGCCGAGACCTTCACGCGGCGAATCGTGACGCCGGAGAGCCGCTGCGCGATCGCCTCGGCCTCCGCCGCCGGCAGCTCCACCAGCGAGAAGCCGTCGCGCAGCTCGATCCGGCCGATCGCCGAACGGTCCACCCGCAGCTCCCTCGTCAGCGCCCCCACGATGTCCGCCGGCGTGACGCCGTCCTTCTTCCCCACGCTCAGGAACACCTTCGCCGTCGCGGCGGCGTGCGCGCCCATGGGCGAGGGCGCCGCCTCGCGCGCCCCTGCCGCCGGGGCCGGCGCCGCCGCCGCGCGCTTCCAGAGGTTGTAGCAGGCGGCCGCCACGCGCACCGCGTCGTGCCGCTCGAACAACGGGGCCAGCGCCAGCACCGCCGCCGCCACCTCGTCCCGCTCGAGCTCCTGCAGCACCGCCTGCCGCTCCGCCTGCCCCGCGAGCGCGAGCTCGTCGAGCGCCCCCGGCAGCCGCAGCGGCCGCACCGCCGTCGCGATGCGCGCCAGGTAGCCCTCCGCGCCGGGCGGGACGAGCACGACGGTGTCGCCCGCCGCCACCAGCCGGCCGAGCGTCGCGGCGTCGGGGACGTCGAGTGCCACCACGAGCGCCGCCGGCGGGACCTCGTCCGTCACGAACCGCACGGCGCTGCCGTCCACCGTCACCTGGCGCGCGACCGCGGCGGCCTGGCTGCGGTCGTGGGCCCAGATCGTGACCGTGGCGGGGTCGAGGAGCGTGACGAGGTCGTGCACCGCCGCGGCGCGGCGCCCCCACGGCACCGTCGCGGCACGCACCGGCCCGGCGGGGCCGGCGATCGGCGGCGCGGCCACGAGCGCCTTCCGCGCGTAGCGCTCCACGAGCGCCTGCGCGGCGGCGCCGTCGCTGGTGACGAGGACGCGCTGGGCCTCGCGCGGGAGGTCCTGCATCAGCGGCGCGAGGAACGGGTGGTCGGCGTAGCGCTCGGGCGTGGCGAGGAGGAGCGCCTGCAGGCGCTCCGCCTTGAGCGCGGCGCGGCCGAGGAGGTCGAGCACCGTGGCCGGGGCGGCCACGAGGAGGTCGAGCGCCCCCTCGCGGAGGCGCCGGAGGGCGCGGGCGGGGCCGGTGGCGGTCTCCACGCGCAGGCCGAGCGGCGCGCCGAGGGCGTGCGCGAGGGCGCCCCACTCGGCGAGGTCCCCGGCCGGCGCGACGAGGAGCCCCGGGGCCTCCGGGCCCAGCCGGCCCAGGAAGGCGGCGACGACGGGCGCGGCCGCCGAGGGCGCGGGCGGCGCCACCAGCACCGCGTTGTGCCCCCGCGCCACGGTGGGCACGATCTCCCGGACCACCGGCGTCTCGGACTGCCAGCCCCACTCCCCCAGCACCCGCGCCGCGGGTGCCGCCACGTGCAGCTCCTCGAATCCCGACACAGCTCGCTCCTCGATTGTCAAAAAGCGCCGATCCCCTCGGCGGGCCGCAAGCTACCCGCGCGGGGCGCCGTGGCCAAGTCACCCGCGGCCGCCGCGCGGGTGCCCGGCCCCGCGCGCCGCCGCCCCGGTGGCGGGCGCGGTTGACAGCCCCCGGCGCGGGAACGACGTTTCCGGAGACTCGCACCATTTGTCACAAGCCGCCCTCAGCCGCCGGACCGACCGATGCCCGAACCGCTCTCGCTCAACCTCGCCCACGTGAAGCCCTCCGAGACGGTCGCCATCAGCGCGGAGACGAAGCGCCGCAAGGCGGCCGGCGAGGACGTCTACGACCTGAGCGTGGGGGAGCCCGACTTCGACACGCCGGCGCCCGCGGCCCAGGCGGGGATCGCCGCGATCCAGAAGGGGATGACGCGCTACCCGCCGAACATCGGCATCGCCGACCTGCGCGCGGCGATGGCGCGGCGGCTCTCGCTCATGTCGGGCGGCCGGGCGGTGAATGCGGACAACATCGTGGTGAGCTCGGGCTCCAAGCAGGCGCTCTTCAACGCCTGCTTCACGCTCTTCGGGCCGGGGCACCGGGTGCTCATCCCGGCGCCGGCGTGGGTGAGCTACCCGCAGATCATCCACCTGGCGCGCGCCGAGCCCGTGCTCGTGCCGGGCGACGTGGAGTGGGGGCTCAAGGTGAGCGTGAAGGACCTCGACCGCGCCTACTCGAAGGCGGTGAAGGGGATCGTGCTCTGCTCGCCGAACAACCCGACGGGGCACGTGTACGCGCTCGCCGAGCTCAAGGCGATCGCGGAGTGGGCGAAGGCGCACGACCTCTGGGTGATCGCCGACGAGATCTACCGCCCGATCCACTACGGCTCGGGGCCGGCGCCCTCGATGCTCGACCTGCCCGACGAGCTCCTCGAGCGCACCGTCATCATCTACGGCGCCTCGAAGGCGTACGCGATGACGGGCTGGCGGATCGGCGCCTCGCTCGCGCCGCCGCACGTGGCAAAGGGGATCGCGGCGCTCCAGTCGCACACCACCACCGGCTCGTGCCACCCGGCGCAGTGGGCGGCGGCGGCGGCCTTCGCCGACGAGCGGGTGGAGCAGGAGGTCCAGAAGATGGTCGCCGCCTTCCGGCGCCGGCGCGACTACCTCGTCGGCCGGTTCCGCGCGGAGGTGCCGGGCGTCGAGTTCGTCGAGCCGCACGGCGCGTTCTACTTCTTCTTCCGGGTGGACGGCGTCCGCGAGGGCGACCCCGTCACCGGCACCGCCTTCTGCGAGCAGCTCATGCAGGCGGGCGTGGCACTCGTCCCCGGTGCCGCCTTCGGTGACGACCGCTGGGTGCGCATGAGCTACGCCGTCTCCGACCGCGAGCTCGAGGTCGCGCTCGACCGGATCATCCGCCTCATCAAGCAGCTCGGGGCCGCGCGTGCCGCCTGAGCGGGGGCTCCGCACGCGCGTGCTGCCGCTGGGCGGCGCGCTCCCGGCCGTCGCCTGGCGCTGGGACGCGGAGACCGACATCCTCTCCGGCGGCTTCGCCCCCGAGGGGGGCGCCGGCGTGGACGGCACGATCGAGATCAGCGGCGAGGACGGCGCCATCGCCGTGCTCGACGTGGTGCGCGGCAGCGTGGCGGGGCTCGACATCGTCGTCTGGCCGGAGGTGCAGACGGTGCGCGCGCTCCACGCGCCCGGCGAGGCGGTGGAGGGGCGGGTGACCGTCGCCGACGGCGTGCGGAGCCGCGGCATGGCCTCGTTCGAGGTCGAGGCGGCGCTCACGCTCCGCGCGAACCCCGCCGAGACGGTCTACCACCTCCGCGTCGGCGAGGCCGAGGTGGCCCGCACCGTGCGCATCGCCGACCACCTCTTCCTCGAGCTCGACGCCGCGGGCGGCATCGCCGGATGCTGGCTCACCGGCGTCCCCCCGTTCCCCGCGCTCGACGACTGACGCGGCCCGCCGGCCGCCCGCCGTGGACCTCACCCGACTCCGCGCCCGCCTCGCCGAGGCCGGCCTCCGTCCCGCCGCCCTGGTCCCGCCCGCGAGCGGGGGCCGCATCGACGAGGCCACGATCCAGCCCGCGACCCTCGTCGAGGGCGACGCGGTGCGGCCGCTCGCCGTCGGCGCGCCGGAGCCGTGGCCCGGCACCGTGGCGTTCCTCGACGGGATCCAGCGGTGGGAGGTGGTCGCCTACGCGGGGACGATGCCGCTCGTCGCGGCGCACGTGGCGGCGGCGGTGCGGGAGCGGCGCGACGGCCGGTTCCACACCGCGCTCGTCCGGCGCCGGACGCGGCTCGTG
>JBAIWX010000237.1:0-16141 GCA_037916975.1 Gemmatimonadales bacterium | reverse complement strand
TCTCCCACCGCTGCGCGACGAGCACGTAGTCGAGCTGCCGCGCGGCGAGCGCCTGCTGGAAGAGCGGCAGGAAGTCGAGGCTGTCGTCCGGCAGCGTGGCGAACGACGCCGGGTAGGGGTTCGGCATGCCCGGCGGGAACGGCACCGAAGGGAGCGGCTGCAGGTTCTTCCAGGCGACCGCGACCGCCTCGTTGAGGGTGATCACGTCCGGCTGCTGGCGCGCCACCTCCTCCGCGATCCGGTCGGCCCGCTCGGCCATCTTCGTGGCGAGCTCCTTCTGGAGCGCGGCACCGAGCGCGACGAGCCGCTGCTCCGGCGGGGCGCCGATCACGATGTCCACGTTGGTGCCGGGATAGGCGTTCTGCTGGAAGAGGCGGAAGGGGACCGCACCGGGGAACGCCGGCGCGTACCAGGCATCGCTGGCGAGCGTGGCGTCCCCGCTGGCCGTGAAGGCCGGCGTGGGTCCGGTCGTCCGGGTGGCGTCGCTGCAGGCGACGAGGAGCGCCCCCGCGGCGAGCGCGAGGAGCACGCGTACGGCTCTCATGGCGTCCTCCTTGGACCGGTCCGGGGGCATCCCCCCGGAGCGCCACCACGGTACGGTGGTCCCATTGAATGGAGGCTGAAGTGGGCGGGACCGGGGTGGGGAAGGAGGGCGGCCGGCCGGCTTCAGCCGCCCTTCACGATTCCTTGAGACTCGCTGCCGATAAGCCTCGTGGGATCACCACCAAGGAGCGATCGGCATGCGACCCGGCGACGGCCCGAGCGGTCCCGAGCGGACCTTCGGCGAGGACGAGATCATCGTCACCAAGACGGACCTGACGGGCAAGATCACCTACGCGAATCCCGTCTTCCTGCGCATCTCCGTGTACGAGGAGCACGAGGTCCTCGGCAAGCCGCACAGCTGCATCCGGCATCCGGAGATGCCGCGGGCGGTCTTCAGGCTGCTCTGGGACACGATCTCGTCGGGACGGGAGATCTTCGCCTACGTGGTGAACCGCGCGAGCGACGGCGCGCACTACTGGGTGCTCGCGCACGTCACGCCGACCTTCGACGCCGCGGGCCGCATCACCGGCTACCACTCGAACCGCCGGGTGCCCGCTCGGGAGGCGGTGGCGCAGGTCTGGCCGCTCTACCGGGAGCTCCGGCAGCTGGAGGAGCGGGGCGACCGGAAGGAGGGGCTGATCGCCTCGGTGGCGCGCCTCGAGGGGCGGCTCGCCGAGATGGGGATGAGCTACGACGAATTCGTCTGGTCCCTCACCAATGGAGCCGCCCGATGAGGGCCCCGACCGGAACCGCGCGCCGCTGGCGCTTGCCCGCGTTCGGCCGTGGCGGCCTGCGCCAGGAGCTCGAGGAGACGAAGGCCGAGCTCGAGCGGATGCGCGCCGCGCTCCGCGACGCCGCCGCCGTCTGCAAGGCGGCCGCCCACGGCGACCTCGAGCCCCGCATCCTCGGGATCACCGGGGAGGGGGACCTCCCCGAGATGCAGCGGGCGATCAACCACCTCCTCGACCTCACCGACGCCTTCGTGCGCGAGTCGCGCGCGTCGCTCGAGTACGCGAGCCGCGGGCTCTTCTTCCGGCGCGTCCTCGCGCGCGGGCTCCTGGGGAGCTTCAAGCACGCCGCGGGGGTCAGCAACGCCGCGACGGCCAAGATGGCCGAGCAGGCCGAGGCGCTGCACCAGGCGGAGTCGGCGCGGCTCGCCCTCGCCGACGCGCTCGAGACGGCGGTCAAGTCGGTGGTGGACAACCTCGCCGCCGCCGCGACGGAGCTCTCCTCCACGGCGCAGTCGCTCGCCCGCTCGGCGGACGAGACCTCGGAGCGCGCCGCGACCGTCGCCTCGGCGGCCACCGAGGCGTCGCAGGGGATGAACGGCGTCGCCTCGGCGGTGGAGGAGCTCTCGAGCACCGTGCGCGAGATCGAGCGCCAGGTGGACGGGAGCCACCGCGAGGCGCAGGCGGCGGTGGAGGAGACCGCCCGCACCAACGCGACGATGAGCGGCCTCAGCACCGCGAGCCACGAGGTCGGGGGCGTCGTGAACGTGATCAGCCAGGTCGCGAACCAGACCCGGCTCCTGGCGCTCAACGCCTCCATCGAGGCGGCGCGCGCCGGCGAGGCGGGGAAGGGGTTCGCGGTCGTGGCGGCGGAGGTGAAGAGCCTCGCCTCCCAGACCGCCGACTCGACCGACCGCATCGACGCGCAGGTCGCCGCGATGCGCACCTCGGCGGACGGGGCCGTCTCCGCGATCGAGGGGATCGCCGCCGCCATCCACCGCGTGAGCGAGAGCTCGGCGGGGATCATGCGCGCCGTCGCCGAGCAGCGGCAGGCGACGCAGGAGATCAGCCGCAGCATCCAGGTGGTCGCCGCGGGGACGCGCGAGGTCTCGGAGGCGATCGGTGCGGTGACGGCGGCGACGGCGGAGACGAGCGGGGCGGCGCAACAGATGGAGGCGGCGTCCGGGGAGCTCTCGCAGCTCGCCGAGACGCTGCGCGGGGAGGTGGCGCGGTTCCTGGCCCAGATCCGCGGGCAGGGCGCGGAGCGGACGGTCGGGGCGGGGCGGTAGCGGCGGTCAGTCCGGCGGCAGCCGCCGCAGCAGGCGGCTGCGCGCCTCGCCGCACTCGAGCGGGGCGTCGGTGGCGCCGAGCGCGGGGAGGGCGAGCGCGCGGCGCAGTCCCGTCAGGTGGAAAAAGTTCTGCACCACGCGGTAGGCGGCGGCGAGCGCCTCCCAGGCGGCGAGCTCGCCGAAGACGCAGGTCGGCGCCGGCGGCACGCGCACCGAGCCCTCGGTCGCCGCGATGAGCCCCGCGGCGCGGTCGAGCACCTCCCAGCGGAAGCCCGTGAGCGCCTCCGCGGCCGTCACGCCGATCGCGTCGGCCACGCGGCGGTCCCCCGCGATGTGCGCGAAGTGCACCGCGCTCCGCGCGTGGCGGTCGGCGCGGCCGAGCCAGTCGGGGAGCGTCGCGGTGTGGAGGTGGCCCGCGGTCGCCCGGCGGACGAGGCGGATGCGGTGGCCCGCGGCGCGCTCGAGGCGCCAGCCCAGCTCGAGGTCCTCGTAGCGGGCGCCGGGGAAGCCCTCGTCGAAGCGGTGCTCGCGGAGGAGCGCCGTCGCCGTCACGATCGCGGAGGTCCCGTAGAACGGCCACCCGCAGTCGTCGGGGTCCCGGATCCGGTCGTAGGCGAACTGCGGCCCGCCGTGCTCCATCCAGTACATGAACGGCGTCACCGTCACCGAGGGGTCCCAGCTCACGTGGCCGAGGAGCGTCGGCGCGTCCGGGCCGTCGGGGAGCCCCGCCTCGGCGAAGCGCGCCAGGGCGTCGGGGGCCAGGAGGACGTCGTCGTCGAGGAGGAGGCAGGCGGGGGCGGTGGCGGCGGCGATGCCGGTGTTGCGCGCGGCAGCGGCGCCGCGGTTCCGCTCGTGCCGGAGGAGGGTGAGCGGGAGCGCCCCGCCGAGGGCGGCGCAGGCGTCACCCGCCCCCGCGCCGGGCGAGGCGTCGTCCACGACGAGCACCCGGCCCACGAGCCCGCGCGCCGTCTGCGCCGCGACGTGCGCGAGGCAGCGGCGCAGGTTGTCGGGGCGCCCGTAGGTCGGGATGACGATGTCGAGCGGTGCCGCGCGCACGGCGCCGTCACCCCTCGTGCGCGGCGTCCAGTCCCTCCGCGGGCACCGACGCCGGCCGCAGGTCCGGCGCGGTGCCGTCCGGCATCAGGAAGGCGCCGGGGTTGGCGCGGCGGAAGTGGGCCAGGTCGGTCACCGGCGCGCCCGCGTACGGCTCGAACTCATCCCAGCCGTGGTGCCGCACGTAGTCCTTGTCCACCCCGTCGCAGACGTGCCGGAGCGCGCACGAGCCGCACTTGGGCCCGAAGGTCATGTTGTAGCCCGGCTTCGTCTCCACGTCCTGCGGGTGCTGCCGGGTGTACTCCTCGAGCGACTTGAAGAACAGGAAGGGGCGCGCGCCGTAGGGGCCGTCGCCCTTCCCGCCGCGGAGGCCGTTCCGCCACTCGTACGGGTCGAGCTGGATCCCCTTGAAGCCGACGAGGTGCTTCTCGAGCCCCTTGTAGGCGCAGTAGGGGCCGTAGCGGATGTTCACCGGCTTCCCCGCCGCCTCGAGGATGGCGATCGCCTCGCGCAGGTGCGGGAGGATCGCGGTGTAGGAGGCCTTCCGCTCGAGCGCCTTGTCGCGCTCGTTGGCCCAGCTGAACTCCACCTTCATCACGATGAAGTTGACGATCCGCACCGGCGTCTGCGCGAGGAAGCGCGCGATGTCGGGGAGGTGGGCCATGTTGTGCTGGTGGACGACGGTGTTGGTGAACCAGTCCATCCCGCGCTCGGTGGCCAGCTCCATCGAGGTCCGGAGCCGGGCGAACGACTCCTTCGTGACGTGCCGGAAGAGCTCCTCGTCCACCGCATGGGTGGAGAAGAGGAACTCGCGGAGGCCCGCGTCGTAGAGGTCGTCGATGAGGGGCCGGGCGGACCCGCGCATCTTCTTCGCGAGGAACTGGCCCAGCGTGATCACGCGCGGCCGCAGGCCCTGCGCGTTCGCGTAGGCGACGACGTCGCCCAGGTGCGGGAAGAGGGTGGGCTCGCCGCCGGTGATGTCGAGCCGCGTGAGGCCCCAGCGCCGGAAGTCGTCGAGGGTGGCGGTGAGCTCCTCCATCGTGCGCCAGGGGGCCTTGCGCATCCCCGCGAACTGGTCGGTGCTCCCGTCCCAGTAGCTGTAGTAGCAGAAGGTGCAGCTGTGGGTGCACTTGAGGCCCAGGTCGAGGACTCCGCACTCGCTCAAGGCGCCGATCGGATGCTGGTGCATGCCGTTCCCCGTGGTGATGGGCGCCTCCCCGCCCCGGCAATCCGTGCCGGAAGCCGCTGCCGCCCCGGGGCCCGCAGGGCCCGGTTTTCGGCAGGAACGCCCGTGTGCAGGGGGGAAGGGCAATCGGCGGGCCATGCGACGGGGGCGGGGGCCCGGTCCGTTGCGAGGCCGGGGGGCGGGGACTACCTTCGTCGGTCCCGGCGCCGTAGCCAAGTGGTAAGGCAGAGGTCTGCAAAACCTCCATGCGGCGGTTCGAATCCGCCCGGCGCCTCTTCGGGCCCCGCCGCGTCCCGCGCGACGGGGCCCTGTCGCGTTTCCGGCCCCCGCCTGCTCCCGCCCTCCCGTCGCGGAAACCCCGCCCGATCCCGTGTCCGTAGTGCCAAGGGACACCACGACCACGGGACCTGACCGATGCGAACGAGACTCGCCGCGCTCACGCTGGCGTGCCTGGGGGGCGCCGCCTGCAACGACGACGTCACGGAGGCCGCGGGGCCGCCCGCCGAGGTGCGCATCGTGGAGGGCGACGGCCAGCGCGCAGTGCCCGGCGTGCGGCTCGGCCGGCCGATCGTCGTCGAGGTGCGCGACGCGGACGGCCGGAAGGTGCCGGGCGTCACCGTCGCGTTCACCGCGGAGGACGGCGGTGCCGTCGAGCCGGCGCTCATCACGACGGGAATCGACGGGCGCGCCGCGGCCTCCTGGACGCTGGGCGCGGCCACGCCCACGGGCGTGCACCGCGCGCGGGCCGCACTTTCGGAGCGGTCCGCGGTGCGGTTCGTCGCCCTGCAGGCGGCGCCGGGGCCGTTGCCGGCGGGCGAGTGGCGGTCCCTCACGCTCGCGACCTACGAGGGCTCGGGCCAGGTGGTCCACCCCGACGTGGCGGACCTGACCGGCTTCGGCCCGTCGCTCCCCGGCCACTTCCTGCTCGCCATCACGCCCTACCCGTTCGGCAATGCGACCTTCGAGAACCCGTCCATCTTCGACGGGGACGGCCTCGCGTGGACGGTGCCGGCCGGCGTGACGAACCCCGTCGCGCGGCCCGCGGCCGGGCACCTCTCGGACCCGGACGTCGTGCGCGACCCGGCGACGGGCCGGCTCCGGCTCTACTTCCGCGAGGCATCCACGCAGAACCGCATCTGGCTGGTCGAGTCGGCGGACGGGGTGCAGTGGGGCGCGCCGAGGCTCGTGGTGGAAGGCCCCAACCACACGGTGCTCTCGCCGAGCGTCGTGCGACGGGGTGACGGCGAGTGGCTCATGTGGGCGGTGGACGGGGCCCAGGGGTGCAGCGCGAGCGAGGCGCACGTGACGCTGCGCCGGTCCACGGACGGGATCAGCTGGTCGGCACCGGAGCGCGTGCAGCTCGACCAGCCGGGCTGGTTCCCCTGGCACATCGAGGTGCAGTGGGTGCCCGAGGTGGGCCGGTACTGGGCCTTCTTCAACGCGAAGACGCCCGGCTCCTGCGCGACGCCGGCGCTCTTCCTCGCCACGAGCGAGGACGGCGTGGCGTGGACCACCTACCCCTCGCCGGTGCTGGCGCGCGGCTCCTACCCCGAGTTTGCCGACATCGTGTACCGCGCCACCTTCCACTACGACGCCGCGTCGGACGTGGTCACCCTCTGGCACTCGGGCGCGCGGTACGAGGCTGGCGGCTACGTGTGGAGGAGCCTGGTGGAGGCGCGCACCCGGACCGACCTCTTCGGCTCGGTGAGCTTCCCCGGCGGGCCGCCGATCCCCGACGGCACCCCGGGGGCGCCGCCGCTCGAGGACCTGCCGTGACGCGCGCCGCGGGTACGGGCCGGGGGCGGGTGTTGCCCGGGGCCCTGCTCCTCACCGTCGCCCTGGCGCCCGCTCCCTCACCCCGCGCCACGGTGGCTCGCGCGCTCGACGCGATCGGCGGGCGCGCGGCGGCGGAGAGCCTGCTCGCCGTCTCCGGCGAGGGCTTCGGCCACGCCTGGAACCTCGGCCAGGAACAGGCGCCCGGCGGGCCGCTGACGCCGACGGGCCGCTTCTACGCCTTCACGCAGGACTGGGCCGCCGGCCGGAGCGGCTGGCTGGGCGAGAGCCGCACCAGCACCGTCGCCACCGTGGGCCAGGTGCTCTGGCCAGCGGGCGGTGTCGGGCGCTTCAACCGCGCCACGTACCCGCTCCCGCCCGCGAGCTTCGCCACGGCGAGCCGCGCCGTCCGGCTCGCCCCGCACCGGCTGCTGCTCCTGGCCGCCGACCCGGCCAGCGCGCTCGCCGCGATCGCGCCGCGTGCGTGGGAGGGACGCACGCTCACGGGCGTGGCCCTGCGCACCGCGCGCGACACCGCCGAGCTCTGGTTCGACCCCGGCTCGGGCATGCTCGCCGGCTACTCCACCCGCGCCGACGACCCGATCCTCGGCGTGCGCGAGACGTACACCGCCTTCGCACGCTGGGGCGCGGTCGCGGGCACCGCGCTCCGCTACCCGTTCGAGTCGCGCCAGTACGTGAACGGCCGCCTCGTCGCGGGCTACGTGCTTCATGCGGTGCGGCCCGGCGTCACCGACTCGCTCCTCGCCATGCCCGACTCGCTCCGCGCCGTCGCGGAGCGGCGGGCAGCCGAGCCGGTGGCCGGCCCGGCCAGCGCGAGCGTCACGGTGACCACGCTCGCGCCCGGCGTCCACCACCTGACGGGCGGGACGCACCACTCCCTCGCCGTCGAGCAGGGGGACGCGCTGGTCCTGCTCGAGGCGCCGCAGTCGAGCGAGCGCGTCCGCGCCGTCCTCGGCACGCTCCGCGCCCGTTTCCCGCGCGAACGCGTCACGCTCGTCGTCAACACCCACCATCACTGGGACCACGCGGCAGGCGTCCGCGCCGCGCTCGCCGCCGGGCTCCCGGTCGCGACGGCGCGCGGGAACCTCGCCTTCCTGCGCGGGGTCGCCGCCGCCCGGCGAGTCCTCGCGCCGGCCGGGGTGGAACGCGCGGTGCCCGCGCCCCGGCTCGTCCCCGTGGACGACAGTCTCGTGGTGGGGCGCGGCGCCGGCCGGCTCGTGCTCTATCGCCTCGACATGAGCCACGTGGACGGGATGCTCATCGGCTGGCTGCCGGGGCCCGGGATCCTCTTCGCCTCGGACGTGGCGCCGGGCGGCTCGCCGGCCGACCTGCGGGAGCTCGCCACCTTCCTCGAGGCGCACGGCATCGCCCCCGCCACCGTGGCGGGCGGGCACGGGGCGGTCACGCCGTGGGCGGAACTCCGACAGGCCGCCGGCCTGTAGCCCTCCCACGCCGCCCCCCGCCTGCCCGTTTCACCCGCCGGGCAGGCCGCGCGTGACCCGCCGTTCATCTTCCGGCCATTCGGGACTGCCCATATGGCGCAAGCCCCGCCGCCGGGAGTAGCTTCAGGGGCCTTTCCTGAGGCCGCCCGCCCGGCACACCCGACGGTTGCCGGTGCCCCGCGGAATCCCCGAACCAGGACCCCTCTTGAGAAAACTCCGCATCGGCATCTTGGATCTCGTGGCGCGCGCCCCGACGACGGCGCTCTACGCCCGGATCATGAACCCCAACCTCGCCGGCATCATGCCGCAGGTCCTCGCCGTCTGGTGCGAGGAGGCCGGCCACGACGTGCACGTCGTGGTGTACACCGGGTTCGAGGACCTCGCCGCGGAGCTCCCGAGGGACGTGGACGTGGTGTTCGTGAGCGCGTTCACGCAGTCGGCGCAGGTCGCCTACGCCATCAGCAACCTCTTCAACCAGCGCGGCGTGGTCACCGTCCTCGGCGGGCCGCACGCCCGGTGCTATCCCGAGGACGCGGCCCGCTTCTTCGACTACGTCCTGGGCTTCACCGACCGCGCCACGGTGATGGAGGTCCTCGCCGAGCGCGCCCCGCGCGGCGCCGGCCCGGGCCGCCAGCTCGCGGCGGCGAAGCACCCGGCGGAGCTCCCCTCGCTGGCGAGCCGCTGGAAGTACGTGGAGCGCACCCTCGAGAAGGCCCCGCTCATCAAGATCGTCCCGATGATCGGGAGCCTGGGCTGCCCCTACACCTGCAGCTTCTGCATCGACTCGACGGTGGAGTACCAGCCGCTCGCGTTCCCGCAGCTCTCCGAGGACCTGCGCTTCCTCCTCACGAAGCACAAGCGGCCGATCGTCGGGTGGCACGACCCGAACTTCGCCATCCGCTTCGACGACTACATGGAGGCGGTGGAGGCGGCGGACCCGGAGCACCGGATCCGGCACATCGCGGAGAGCAGCCTGTCGGTGCTCTCCGAGCCGCACCTCATCCGGCTCAAGCGGAACGGCTTCCAGGCGATCCTCCCCGGCATCGAGAGCTGGTTCGACCTCGGCAACAAGTCGAAGACCCGCCGCACGGGGATGGAGAAGGTGGAGCAGGTCGCGGAGCACGTGAACCTGATCCTCCGGCACATCCCGTACATCCAGACCAACTTCGTTCTGGGCCTCGACACCGACGAGGGCCCGGAGCCCTTCGAGCTCACGAAGCGCTTCCTCGACCTCGCCCCCGGCGCCTTCCCGGCCTTCTCGCTCCTCTCCGCGTTCGGCCGCGCGGCGCCGATGAACCTGGACTACCAGCGGGCGGGGCGCGTGCTGCCGGTGCCGCACCACTTCCTGAACAACAACCACGCGATGAACGTGAAGCCGAAGAACTACGCGTGGCCGGAGTTCTACGACCAGCTGGTGTCGCTCACGCGGTACGCCTTCTCGGGGCGCGCCATCATGCGGCGCATCCCCGCGACGCCGCTCATGATCCCCAAGTGGATGAACGTGGTGCGGGCGGTCTCCTCCGAGGGGTGGGGGCGCATCAAGTACCACACGATGCTCCGCGGCCTCCTCGACACCGATCGCGAGCTGCGGGGCTTCCTCGAGGGGGAGCACACCACGATCCCGCGCTTCTACCGCGAGCGGGTCACCCGGGAGCTCGGGCCGCTGGCGCAGTGGCTCCCCGAGGGGTCGCTCGAGCACGACCAGAACGCGTACCTCAAGGCGCAGGGCGGCCTCGTGCCGATCGCGCCCCGCGCGGGGCGCGCGGCCCCGGCGGCCGCCTCGCCCACCGTGCACTGAGCGCATCCATGACGGGGAGGCAGTGACGATGGCCGTACGATCCGGGAGCGCCCGCTGGACGGGCAACCTCGCGCAGGGCGCGGGCACCGTCTCGACGGAGACGGGCACCCTCGCGAACGCGCCCTACAGCTTCCGCTCCCGCTTCGAGCAGGGCGGTGGCACCAATCCGGAGGAACTGCTCGCCGCGGCGCACGCCGGCTGCTTCTCGATGGCGTTCGCCCACGCGCTGAGCAGCGCCGGGCACGTCCCCGACGAGGTGGCCACCACGGCGAAGGTGCACCTCCAGCAGAAGGACGGCGGCTTCGTGATCCCGCTCGTGGAGCTCGCCACCGTGGTGAAGGTGAACGGACCGAGCGACGCCGACGTGCAGAAGATCGCCGACGGCGCCAAGGCGGGGTGCCCCGTCTCCAAGCTCTTCGCCGGCGCCGAGATCCGGCTCCAGCTCACGCGCGCGTAGCATCGCGCGGCACGGGCAGTCGAACGGGCCGTCCCGCGAGGGGCGGCCCGTCGTCGTTCCCACGGCCCGCCACGGGCGGGCGCAGGGCAGGCTACTTGTGCAGCGTCAGGTCGAGGTAGGTCTGCTCGTCGGTCCCGTCGCGGTCCACGTCGAACTCGGCGTGCCCCCCCGCCATCGTCAGGGTGCCGCCGGCCAGCGTGTAGTCGAACTGCATCGTGTTGGACGTGCCCGCCTCGTGCATCGTGAAGACGTCGGAGCTGGCGTTCCAGGTCCCGGTCGAGACGTCGTCCGGCTGGCCCGGGTTCTTCATGGTCATGGTGTACGTGCCGTTCGCGTTCAGCTGGACCGTGAACGTGACGCCAAGGCCGATGAGCTCCATCTTCACGTTGGGGTTCGTCTGGTCGGTGAAGAGCATCCTGGACGCGGTCCACGTCCCGGCGAAGTCCTGTGCGGGCGGGGCGGTCCCGCCGCCATCGCCGCAGGCCGCGAGCGCGGCCACCAGGGCGGCGGTCCACTTGAGCGTGCCTCTCATGGCTCCCTCCTGGGAGAGGATGCCCGGGCGCCGTCGGCCGGTGGCCCGGGCGATGGCCCAATCTGGCGACCGGGCGGCGAAGGGGGGCTGAAGCGCGGGTGAGAGGATCGTGTCGCGGGGCACGAATGCGAACGGGCCGCCCCCCGATCGGGAGGCGGCCCGTGGCGCATCGGCCGAGCGTTCAGGTCAGAATGTCGCGCTCACCCCGAGCCAGACGCTCCGCCCCTGGCCCGGCAGAATGCCCGGCCCCGGGTACTCGTCGGTGCGGCGGGTGAAGTAGCGCTCGTCGAGGAGGTTGTTGACCCCGCCGCTCAGCGCGTAGCGCCCCACCCCCACGCGCGCCGACCAGTCGAGCACGTCGTAGGCCGGGACGAGGCCCACCACCGCGTCGGGGCTCGACAGGGTGTTGTTCGCGTCGCCGAACTGCCGCGCCACGTGCGTCGCCTGCAGCGTGGTCCGCACCGCCCGCCGGCTCCACGTGACGCCGGCACGGTTCACCACCCTCGGCGCGTACTCCGCGCGCTTCCCGTCGAACTCGCCCGAGGTGTAGCGCGCGTCCACGTACGCGAACGAGTTGTAGAGGTCGAGCGCGCCCCACGCGCGGTCGCCGAAGGGCCGGACGCCCAGGTAGGCCTCCACGCCCGCATGGCGGCTGTCGGCGACGTTGCGGCGCTCCGTGTACACGGTGCCGTCGGGGTCGGTGCCGCTCACGAGGCCGATCCGGTCGCGGTACAGGAGCAGGAAGGCGCTCACGTCCCACGTCACGACGCCGCGGAGCGTGCCGCGCCAGCCGAGGTCGGCGTTGACCCCGCGCGGGTCCCGGAGGTTCCGGCTCACCCGCGACACGCCACCGAAGGGGGCGAGGAAGCTGTACTCGATCGGCCGGTAGCTCTGCGAGACGTTCCCGTAGAGCTCGCCCGTGCGGCCGAGGCGGTACTGCGCGCCGAGCCCGGCGAGGAGGAAGGCGCGGTTCCGCCCGTCGTCGGCGAGGTCGCCCTCGTCGGTCCCGCGCACGGTGGAGCGGAGCAGCTCGAGGCGGAGGCCCGGCGTGAGGGAGAGGCGCTCGCCCAGGCGGAAGACGTTCTCCGCGAAGAGCGCCGCGTTGAGCGTGCGGTAGCGGATGTCGGCGGCCCAGTCGCCGACGAGGGTCTGGTCGAAGCCGGTGCCGGTGGTCCCCTCGCCCTCGAGCTTGTGCATCCAGCCGGCGAAGAGCCGCACGCCGGTCACGAGCGAGTGCGTGCCGCCGAGGCCGCTCCACGCGGTGAGGAGGCGGGTCTCGTTCGCGAGGTTGGTGAACGACTCCTTCTCGAGCTCGCGCGGCACGTACTGGCCGGTCAGCGGGTCGGGGAGGTCGGGCGCGCCGGGGCCGCCGTCCTCGCTCCGCCAGACCAGGTTCCGGGCGCTCACGTTGAGCGAGGTGACGCTCGAGAGGCGCGTCGCGTCGCCGAGGCGCGCGTCCACCCGCGTCGCGAGGACGTTCCACGGGCTCTCGAGCCAGTTCCGCGAGCGGTAGGACGCCCGAGGGTCCTGGGCGAACTGCGCGTCACTCAGCCCGCCCGGCATCTGGATGCGGTTCCGGAAGAGCGTGTACTCGAGCGCCACGCTCACCCGGTCGCTCGCGGCATAGCGCGCGCGGCCGAAGAGCGAGAGCTGGCGCACGTCGGCGTTCGGGCGCCAGCCGTCCTGCGTGCGCCCCTGCGCGTAGGCCGTGTAGCCCCAGCGGGAGGTGCCGCCCGTCACCGAGGCGAAGCTCGTGAAGGTGCCGAAGCTCGCCGCCCCCTGGCCCAGTCGCACCACCGGCCGCATGCCGGGGGCGCCGTCCCGCAGGATGTAGTTCACGGCGCCGCCGATCTGGGGGCCGAACTGGAGCCCGGAGCTCCCACGGACGAGCTCGACCCGCTCGACCGCCTCCATCGGCGGCTGGTAGTAGGTCTCGGGGTAGCCGTAGAGGTCGGCGGCGATGTTGACGCCGTCCTGCCGGACGTTCATCTCGACCGACTGCACCGGGTTGAGGCCGCGGACGCCGAACCCGTTCGACGGGAACCCCGCCGCCTCGGTCTCGGCGACGTTGGCGCCGGGAACGCGCGCGAGCAGCTCGCGCATCACGTTCTGCGTCGTGTTGCCGGTGAGGCTGTCGAGCCGGAGCACCTCGGTCTTCTTGCCGCTGAAGACGAACGTCCCCCGGACGTCGGGGAGGGTGCCGACCGGGCCGATCGGCGGGACGCCGACGACGACGATGTCGCCGAGGCGCCGCGCGGTGTCGGCGCGGGCGGAGTCGGCCTGGGCGTGGAGCCCCGGGACGACGGCGAGGGTGACGACGGCGAACGCGGACAGGGCGGGGAGCGTCGCGATGGCGCGGGCGAGGGCTCGGCGCATGATTCTCGTCGGATGAGACTAGTTGAGAATATTTATCAGTAAATTCCTGTGGCTAAAGTAGGGATTTGCCGGCGCCCCGCAAGGCCCCGTTCCGCACCGTTACCTTGTGCCCCGATGACCTCCGCGCTCGACGTCCTGCGCTGCCTCGGCCGGGCCCTCCGCCTCCGCTGCCCCCGCTGCGGCGCGGGCGGGATCTTCCGCTCCTGGTTCCGCCTGCGGGAGGCCTGCCCCGCCTGCCGGATCCCCTTCGAGCGCGGCGAGCAGGGCTACATCGTCGGCGCCTACATGTTCAACATCATCGCCGCCGAGCTCGCCTTCGCGGGCGTCTTCGTGGGCGTCCTCCTCGCCACCTGGCCCGACCCGCCCTGGACGCTGCTCACGTGGGGCGGGATGGCGCTCACGGTGCTGATGCCGGTGCTCTTCTATCCGTTCTCCAAGACGCTCTTCCTCGCCTTCGACCTCGTCTGGCGCCCGTCGGCCGACGGCGACCGGCTCCCGCCCCCGGGCGGCCGGTGACCGGAAACGCTTCTACCTTCGCGCGACCCGCTCGTGACCGAACCGTGACGCGCGCCGGGAACGTTTGCGCCCGAGATGGCCGCCACCCTTTACCGCACGCCCTGAGGGCGTGCGAAGACAGGAGTCGAGCAGCATGCTTCGCCCCCGTTGGTTGGGCGGGCTGGCCATCCTCATCGTGTCCGCGGGCGCCGTCGCCCCCGCGGCCGCGCAGGATCAGCCCGGCCCCACGCCGCACCTCACCGTCTGCAAGATCTGCGACCTCGACATCGGCGGCTGGGTCTTCGGCAACTACAGCTACCGCACCGACCCGTCCGGCCGCGACCAGAACGGCTTCGAGCTGGGCCGCGCCTACCTGAACTTCCGCGGCAAGGTCGGTGACCGCATCAGCTTCCGCGTCACCCCCGACCTCTTCCAGCAGACCACCGCGGGCTCGGACGCGTACTACAAGGGCTGGTCGCTCCGCATCAAGTACGCGTACCTGGGCTACACCTGGGTGAAGGGCAAGGAGGCGAAGGACTGGAACGCCGAGGCGCGGGTCGGCGCCGCGCAGACGCTCGAGATCGACGAGGAGGAGCGCTTCTGGGCGCGCTACCTCGGCCAGGTCGGCACCGAGCGGAACGGCTTCTTCTCCTCGTCCGACGTCGGCGTCGTGAACGTCGTCCGGCTCCCGAACAAGCTCGGCGAGCTCTACTCGACGGTGCAGAACGGGCCCGGCTACGCCTCGCGCGAGACCGACCGCTTCAAGGACTTCGGCACCCGGCTCTCGATCACGCCGCTCGCGAACCGGAAGGGCCTCCTCAGCACCCTCGAGTTCGCCGGCTGGGCCTACACCGGCAAGGTCGCCAGCAAGAACGACGTCGGCGGCTCGGGGCTCCGCTTCAAGGGCCTCAAGCGCGACCGCTGGGGCGTCTTCGCCGGCCTGCGCGACCCGAACCTCCTCCTCGGCGTGGACTACGCCGAGCGGATCGACCAGGGCGACAACGCGCCGACGGCGGGGCAGGCGCAGGTGGTGAGCGACTCGACGGGTCGCCTCCTCTCGACCTACCTGCTGGTCAAGCCGCTCCGGCTCTTCCACGTGAGCAACCTGCCGCTCGGCTTCGTGCTGCGCGACGACGGTTTCACGCCGAACACCAACACCGCGCCGAAGACCCGCTACCTGGTCGTCGGCACCACGATGGACGTCGGTGAGCGGGGCCAGGTGGCCCTCGACTGGCAGGAGTCGAAGCCGTATGGCGGGCTCCCGGCCGCGTCGCTCAACCGCACGTGGTTCTTCCACTACACGCTGCTCTTCTAGGACACCGGAGACCTCACGATGCACGCGATCGCTCGCCGCGGGGCCGCGGCCCTGCTCCTCGCCGCCGCCACCGCGACCGGCGCCCACGCGCAGGCGCTCACCGGCGCCGGTGCCACGTTCCCGAACCCGATCTACACGAAGTGGTTCGACGCCTTCAACAAGAAGACCGGGATCCAGGTCAACTACCAGTCCATCGGGTCGGGCGGCGGCATCCGCCAGTACACCGAGGGCACGGTGGACTTCGGCGCCTCCGACGGCCCGATGACCGACGAGCAGCTCGCCGCGGCCAAGGGCAAGGTGCTGCACATCCCGACGGTGATGGGCGCGGTCGTGCTGACGTACAACCTGCCCTCGCTCGGCGCCACGCAGCTCAAGTTCGACGGCGCCACGATCGCCGACATCTTCCTCGGCAAGGTCACGAAGTGGAACGACCCGCGGCTCGCGGCGCTCAACCCCGGCGTCAAGCTGCCGAACGCCGACATCCTCGTCGTGCACCGGTCGGACGGCTCGGGCACGAGCTACATCTTCACCGACTACCTCTCGAAGGTGTCGCCGGAGTGGCAGACGAAGGTCGGCAAGGCGACGTCGGTGAACTGGCCGACGGGGCTGGGCGGGAAGGGGAACGAGGGCGTGACGCAGCAGGTGAAGCAGACCGAGGGCGCGATCGGCTACGTCGAGCTCATCTACGCCGTCGCGAACAAGCTCCCCTACGCGCAGGTGAAGAACGCCGCGGGGGCCTTCGTGCAGCCGTCGCTCCAGTCGGTGACGGAGGCCGCGGCGGCCGCGAAGCTGCCGAAGGACACCGACTTCCGCGTGAGCATCACCAACGCGCCGGGGAAGGGTGCCTACCCGATCTCGTCGTTCACGTGGCTGCTCGTCCGTCCGGACGTGGCCGACGCGGCGAAGGCGAAGGCGATGAAGCAGTTCCTCGAGTGGATGATCACCCCCGAGGCGCAGCAGATGGCGGCGTCGCTCCAGTACGCGTCGCTCCCGGGCCCGGTGGTGGGGCTCATCAAGGACCGGCTCAAGACGCTGACGTCGGGCGGCAAGCCGATCAAGTGACCGGGCGCGCCCGCGCCTGAGGGAGTCCCGGACGGGCCGCCTGCGGGCGGCCCGTTCGCGTTGCGGGGGCT